>JAQRMV010000050.1 GCA_028598985.1 Gammaproteobacteria bacterium | reverse complement strand
AAATTTAACCACTAAAACCTCAAACCACCATCTAGCTCAATTAAACGGCCATTCATATAATCGTTTTCTATAATAAACATAGCCGTTTCAGCAAGTTCGTTACGGTCGCCAAGGCGGCCTACAGGAATGACTTTTTCAATCCTTTCTAATGCTTCTGGTTTCATACCGTCAGTCATGTCTGTGAAGATTACGCCCGGGGCGATGCCCGCTGCGCGGATGCCGAAACGCTTTAGCTCGCCTGCCCATGTGGTTACCAATGCCGCAACGCCAGCTTTGGTGGCCGAGTAATTACTTTGGCCGATGTTGCCCGCTTTAGCGATACTAGAGATATTGATGATCACTCCGCCGTTACCGGCTTTGGCCATGGTAGCTGCCGCTTCGCGTCCACATAAAAAGGTACCGGTTAGATTGACGTCAATGACCGATTGCCATTGGCTTAAGCTCATTTTGGCCTGCAACTCACCATCTTTAAACTTAATCAACATGCCATCACGCAATAGCCCAGCGTTGTTAACCAAGCCATCTAAGCGCCCAAAATCGGTTAACACTTGTTCAAATAATGCCTCGACTTCGGCTTCTTGGGCGATGTTACATACGTAACCTTTGCTTTGATCTCCACAAGTGGCCGCGGCTGCGTTAACGCTCGCTTGATCCAGGTCCACTAAAGCACAAATGCCGCCTTTGCTGGCAATAAGCTGTCCAATCGCTAAGCCTAAGCCACGAGCGGCACCGGTGATTACGAATACTTTGCCTTCTACTTGCATGGGATTAAACCTTGTTGTTGGTATAATGTTGATAAATACTAGAAAAATCTAAACCACCGTGGCCCGCATCACCGTGCGCTTTAAATAACTTTGCGGCTTGCTGACCCATGGGTACAGATGAATCAGACGCTTGAGCTGCTGTTAAGGCTAAACCAAGGTCTTTGTTCATTAAATCCACCATAAAGCCGCCTTGGTAACTGTTGCTTGCTGGGGTACCGTCCATCACACCTGGCACAGGGTTATAGATTTCCAAGGCCCAGTTACGGCCAGAACTTTTCACCATAATGTCTGACAGGACTTTAGGGTCTAGGCCATTTTCCACACCCATTTGTATGGCTTCTGCAGTGCCTGCCATCAACACACTCAAAAGCATGTTATTACACATTTTAGCGATTTGTCCCGCTCCGGCGTCACCCGCATGGAAGATGTTTTTACCCATATCTGTCAGTAACGGTTGGGCCCGCTTAAACGCCGCTTGGTCACCACCGACGATAAAACTTAAGGTGCCTGCTTTTGCGCCAGCTGTACCACCAGAGACAGGGGCGTCAACAAAATCAATGCCCAGCTCTTTGGCTGCAAGCCCCAATCTACGGGCAGTTTCTACATCTATGGTACTCGAATCGATAACTAAGGATCCCTTAGCTAGATTAGAGAGCAGGCCGCCATTACCGTGCTCATCACCAAGCAAAAGCCCTGCAACATGTTTGCCGGCTGGCAACATAGACACCACAACTTGAGCCCCTTTAATGGCCTCTATTGCTGAGCTTGCAGCAACACCACCAGCCTCAACAAATGTGTCTAGTGCGGCCTGAACAAAATCAAATGCTGTTACCTTATGGCCAGCTTTAACCAAGTTGGCAGCCATCGGACCACCCATATTACCTAGGCCAATAAATGCTATCTGTGTCATGTGTCTCGTCCTTTTATTTGTATGTCAGTATCTGCATTAAGAAAAATTGGCAGGTGCCACGTCCTTAGTGCTAAAAAATTGATCTATCCAAGTTTCGGGAGTTGTTTCCACGCTCTTGTAACGCCACTGAGGGTTACGATCCTTGTCGATAAGTAATGCCCTCACGCCTTCTTTAAACTCGCCTAGGCGCGTGGCATTCACGCCTAAGGTATATTCCTGCAGCAAAGCTTGATCTACGTTGGTGAAGTTGGCATTGAATAAGCGATTGTACAGGTGCAGACTGGTAGGTGAGCCCTGTTCCATGGTGGTAATGGCTTTATCTAACCATTTGCAAGCACCTTTCAGATTGGATAGGCCAGCTATAATATCTACAAAAGCATGTTGATTTAGGGCCGCTATAATTCCAGCTCGATGCTGATCTAAGTTTGATTCTGGTGCGTCGTTTGTGATGATTTCTAAGCTCTTCACCTGGTCTTTTAGCTGCTCTAATGTGGCTTCATGGGACTGACGCGGCAAGCCCAACAGGCACTGCATCAGGACTTCGTAGTGATCATCATTGAGTAAAGCATCCAACAAACCTAACTGGCGTCCATCGGTGCCATTAAGCATGGCCCCCGTAAGCCCTAAGAATAAACCCAATTTATCTGGAACCTGGCGTAAAAAATAACTAGCGCCTACGTCGGGAAATAAGCCGATAGTGACCTCTGGCATTGCTAAGCGGCTGGACGGAGTCCCCATACGAATCGCCGCGCTTTGCAACAACCCCATACCGCCGCCAATCACATAGCCGTTACCCCACACCAATAGTGGTGTTGCCAATTTATGCAACATCAAATCCATTTCGTATTCGTGGTTAAAAAACACTTCACCTACATGCTGATTACCTGCGTCTATCTCTCGGTAAAGTTCACGGATATCACCACCGGCACAAAACGCTTTACTGCCGGCCCCGCGCATTAGGATAGCGATTACATTTTCATCGGCTTCCCAAACGGGCACGTGTTCCAGTAACAGGTCAACCATGTCACCATTGAGCGCATTTAAAGCTTCTGGGGCATTAAGCACCACTTCTACAATCTGCTGCCCTGCGGTGGTTGTATGGGCTTTTACCAACAAGGGGCCCTCATTCAAAACAGTAACCATTACGAGTTAGTCCACTGAGGCTTACGTTTTTCTAAAAACGCCTGCACACCTTCTTTTTGATCATTAGTGTCAAACAAATCGACAAACTCGTCTCGCTCATATCCCAAGCCGGCAAACATAGGTTCTTTACGGGCTGTTTGAATTAGGCGTTTACAGGCAGCAATGCTCGTTGGGCTTTGGCGTTCTGATTTTTGCGCCCATTGCATGGCCTCGGCTAAGGCTTGACCTGGTTCTGTGATAGCCTCAATCAAGCCAATATCGAGAGCTTTCTGTGCATCTACCCGCTCACCACACAAAATCATCCGTTTGGCCCAGCCCTCACCTACTAGCTGGGTTAAGTTTTGAGTGCCACCGGCGCAGGGCAATAAGCCTACGGCGGCTTCCGGTAAAGCCATTAAGGCTTGAGATTCAGCAATACGTAAATCACAGGCTAAAGCCACTTCTAAACCACCACCCATGGCGTAGCCGTTTATGGCGGCAATACTTAACCCTCTAAACTGGCTTAACACTTCAAAGGCTCTACCAAAGGAAGTAGACATATCAGCGGCGACTTGCTTGTTACCATCGGCAAACAGTTTTAAGTCGGCTCCTGCAGAAAAGAATTTATCACCCTGACCTGTAATCACTAGACTATAGATGCCTTTGTTAGCGTTAAGCTGTTTAACCAAATCAGCCAAGGCGTCCAAACTATCCCGAGTCCAAGTATTAGCGGGCGGGTTGTTCATGGTGATGACGGCCACGTGGCCCTCAATACTGTATGGGATTGCAGGGGTCATGGGTATTCCTTCTATAATACGGCTTGTGAATCGGCCAACAAAATACGGCGTGCAATAATCACTCGCATAATTTCGTTGGTGCCTTCTAAAATGCGGTGTACGCGGCTATCCCGCAGATAACGCTCCATTGGAAACTCTTTTATATAACCATTACCACCAAAGCACTGTAGAGCGTCGTCACAAACCTGATAACCTACATCGGTGACAAAACGCTTAGCCATAGCACAATAAGTAGAGGCATCTGGGTCTTTGTTATCCAGTTTAAAGGCCGCTAAACGCACCATTTGACGGGCGGCAACCAACTCTGTGTTCATGTCGGCCAGTTTAAACTGCAGCCCTTGAAACGCAGCAAGGGGTTTGCCAAATTGTTTACGTTCGTTGACGTATTTGAGGGCGTCATTTAATGCTTGTTGCGCGGTACCTAAGCCGACGGTAGCAATATTAATACGACCACCATCGAGGCCTTTCATTGCAATAGTAAAGCCATCGCCTTCATTACCTAATAAATTTTCGGCAGGTACACGAACCTGATCAAAGTTAACCATGCGGGTAGGTTGCGCATTCCAGCCCATTTTGTCTTCTCTTCGGCCATAGCTTATACCATCCGTTGATGCTTCAACCAAAAAGGCTGATACGCCTTTAGCTCCAGCTTCACCCGTACGCGCCATCACCACTAATATTTCAGTTTCGCCTGCGCCAGAAATAAACACCTTGTTGCCGGTAATAACGTATTCGTCACCCACTTTAACCGCCTTGGTGGTTAAGGATGCAGCATCAGAACCGGCATTGGGTTCCGTAAGACAATATGACGCTAACAACTCACCGCTGGTTAATTTGGGACCAAAGGCTGCTTTGATTGCAGCAGTGGCATAATCAGACACCATCCATGTGGCCATATTATGAATAGTAAGCATAGCGGTGGTCGTAGTACAGCCCATGGCTAGCTGCTCAAAAATAAGCGATGAATCTAACCGAGACAAGCCAAGCCCACCGATATCTGGGTCACTATAGAGACCGCAAAACCCTAATTCACCGGCCTGTTTTAAGGTGGCTTGGGGAAAGATAGCGTCAGCATCCCATCGTGCTGCGTTAGGCGCTAACTCGTTTGCAGAAAATTGTTGTGCCAAGTCCACGTAAGCGACTTGGTCTTCGTTTAAATCAAAGTTCATAACTGTTCCTATGGTGTTCTATAAAGCTCATCGCGCTTGCCATTTCGAGCAAAGCCGAGAGATCTCGCTCCCATGCTCGGCGTGGGAGCGCTACCTCCCCTCAGTTCCCACGCAGAGCATGGGAACTAGAACTAGTTCGGTAGCGTGGGAACTAGCCTGGAGTGTGGGAAGTCTTATACCAGTTCTATGCCAACAGCCGTAGCTTCACCGCCACCAATACATAAAGCAGCCACACCACGCTTTAGGCCTTTATTCTTTAATGCCGTTATTAAAGTAAGAATGATTCTAGATCCTGTAGAACCTATAGGGTGACCTTGTGCACAAGCACCGCCGTATACATTCACTTTGTTCGCATCTAATCCAAGTTCAGAAATAGCCAACATCGTCACCATGGCAAACGCTTCGTTAATTTCAAATAGGTCAACATCGTCCACAGACCAGCCTAGTGTGTTGAGCAAACCCTCTACCGCTCCAATTGGAGCAATAGTAAACTCACTAGGCTCACGGGCAAAACTTTGTACACCCATAATTTGCGCGACAGGCTTAAGGCTTTGTTGAGCCACAGCCTCGGAGCTGGCCAATATTAAAGCTGACGCACCATCGGAAATGGAACTCGCGTTAGCCGCAGTAATGGAACCGTCTTTTTTGAAGGCTGGACGTAGCTGTGGTATTTTATCGATACGAGCTTGAGCAGGTTGTTCGTCTACTGCAACGGTGGTTGTACCTTTACGTGTGGTTATTTCAACCGCTTCAATTTCACTTTCTAGCTCACCCGCTGCAATGGCTGCGTTGGCTTTAGATAAAGAACCTATGGCAAAATCGTCCATTGCTTCACGTGTTAACCCGTACTCATCTGCAGTGGCCTGGGCAAAACTACCCATCAAGCCACCTTTATAAGCGTCTTCTAGGCCATCAAAAAACATATGATCTAACATTTGACCGTGGCCCATACGCATGCCTTGGCGTACTTTAGGCAACAAGTAAGGCGCATTGGTCATGCTTTCCATACCGCCACAGATCATCACCTTGGCAGAACCTGCTTTAATGGCGTTATAACCCATGATGGTGGTTTGCATACCAGAACCACACATTTTATTAACGGTGGTGCACGGCGTGCTCTTAGGCAATCCTGCCCCTAAAGCAGCTTGACGTGCAGGGGCCTGGCCTTGGCCTGCCGCAAGCACACAGCCCATATACACTTCAGAAATCTGCTCAGCAGGCATATTAGCCCTCTTTAAGGCACCCGCAATTGCCACAGCCCCTAACTGGGGGGCCGTTTGACTAGCAAGACTTCCATCTAAGCCCCCCATTGGCGTACGACTGCCGGCAACGATGTATACATTTTGTTGTTTGGTTTGACTCATGTGTAAAGCTCCAATGGCCGCAATTAAAATATCATAAACATTTTGCTTGACCTTTACGTTAACGTCAACCAAAATATACAACAACTGAACAATAATTACGGGCCATTATCCATGCCGGTCATCACATATACCATTAGCGAATTGTCGAAAGAGTTCGATATTACCACCCGCAGCATTCGTTTCTATGAAGACCAGGGCCTACTCACACCACAACGTAATGGCTTAAAACGTATCTATACCACCCATGATCGAACTTGGCTTAAACTCATTCTTAGGGGCAAGCGCCTTGGTTTAACCCTCGCTGAAATTAGTCAGATTCTAGAATTGTATGATCCACATGCTACCAATAATGATCAACAGCTATTGGTATTTATAGAAAAAATTAAAACCAGAAAAACTGCACTACAACAACAAATGGAAGACATAAGAGCATTACAAGATGAACTAAACGCAGCAGAAGAACGCTGTAACAAAGCCCTTTCGAACCATCCTACTTTGGAGAATCAGTCATGATCAGCACCTATACCAGCCTCAATTTTGACCTAGGCGAAACGAATGATATGTTACGCGAACAAGTGAATCAATTTGCTACTTCAGAAGTTGCGCCTTTGGCAGAAGCCACAGACCAAAACAATGAATTCCCTAACCAGTTATGGAAAAAAATGGGCGATATGGGTTTGCTAGGCATCACCTGCGATGAACAATATGGTGGCGCTGGCATGGGGTATTTGGCCCACTCTATTGCTATGGAAGAAATTAGCCGCGCGTCAGCCTCTATTGGCTTAAGTTATGGTGCACACTCTAACCTTTGTGTTAACCAAATTCACCGTCACGGCACTGCTGAGCAAAAAGCCAAGTACCTTCCTAAATTAATCAGCGGCGACCACATTGGCGCCCTCGCCATGAGTGAGCCCGGTGCGGGTTCAGACGTTGTGAGCATGCAGCTAAAGGCCGAACTAAAGGGCAACAAGTACATCTTAAACGGCAATAAAATGTGGATCACCAATGGTCCAGATGCCAATACCTATGTAATTTATGCTAAAACCGACGTGGCCGCAGGCGCTAAGGGCATTACCGCGTTTATTGTTGAACGCGATTATCCAGGCTTTAGCCGTGCGCAAAAACTTGACAAGCTAGGTATGCGTGGCTCTAACACCTGTGAACTGGTGTTTATAGACTGCGAAGTGCCGGCAGAAAACATTCTGGGCCAACTCAATGGCGGCGTACGTGTATTGATGAGTGGCTTAGATTACGAACGCGTAGTATTGTCTGGCGGCCCTCTAGGCATCATGCAAGCTTGTATGGACGTGGTAGTACCTTACGTTCACGAACGCAAACAGTTTGGTCAAGCCATTGGTGAATTTCAGTTGGTGCAAGGTAAACTAGCCGATATGTACACACAAATGAATGCAGCTAAGTCCTACGTTTATAATGTAGCCAAATCATGCGACCGTGGTGAAACCACCCGTAAAGATTCCGCTGGCGCCATTTTATATTCCGCCGAACTTGCCACCAAGATGGCCCTCGACGCTATCCAGCTTTTAGGCGGCACAGGCTACACCAACGAATGCCCTACTGGGCGGCTCTTACGTGATGCCAAATTATATGAAATTGGTGCTGGCACGTCAGAAATTAGGCGTATGTTAATCGGCCGCGAATTGTTTAACGAGAGTCACTAACATGGCTACTTTAAACAACAATATCAATCCACAAAGCAGCGACTTTAAGCTTAAAGCTTCTGCCATGCAGGTTTTGGTGGATGACTTACAGCAACAAGTTGCTAATCTGTTGTTAGGTGGTGGCGAAAAGTATCAGGCTAAACACCTAAGCCGTGGCAAAATGCTACCGCGACAACGTATAGATGCCCTACTCGATCAGGGCTCGCCATTTTTGGAAGTGTCACAATTCGCAGCCCACGAAGTGTATGACATGCCAGTGCCTAGCGCCGGTATTATTTGTGGTGTGGGTTTAGTGAATGGCCGTCATTGTATGGTCATCGCCAATGATGCCACGGTTAAGGGCGGTACTTACTTTCCCCTTACGGTGAAGAAGCACCTACGTGCTCAAGACATCGCCTTGCAGAATAACCTCCCGTGTATTTATTTAGTTGATTCCGGCGGTGCTAACCTACCCCAGCAAGATGAAGTTTTCCCAGACAAGTTGCATTTTGGACGTATTTTTTACAACCAAGCCACCATGTCTGCCCAGGGCATACCCCAAATTGCAGTGGTGATGGGCTCTTGCACAGCAGGCGGCGCCTACGTGCCCGCCATGGCTGATGAATCTATCATTGTTAAACAGCAAGGCACTATCTTTTTAGCCGGGCCGCCTTTAGTTAAGGCCGCCACCGGTGAAGAAGTGAGCGCCGAAGAACTAGGCGGCGCAGACACTCACTGCCGAACGTCTGGCGTAGCGGATCATTATGCCGAGTCAGACCAGCATGCATTATTGATTGCCCGCCAGTGTATTGAACACTGCCCTAAAACTGCAGGCAACAGCCTACAACGCAAAAATAGTGTATTACCACGTTATCCCGCTGAGGAGATTTACGGCGTGGTGGGTACAGATCTACGTAAACCGTTTGATGTACGTGATGTGATAGCCCGAGTGGTGGATGATTCACAGTTTGATGAGTTCAAAGCCTTATACGGCACCACCTTAGTCTGCGGTTTTGCTCACATTGACGGCTACCCTGTAGGCATTGTCGCCAATAATGGGGTTTTATTCTCAGAATCAGCCCAAAAAGGCGCTCACTTTATTGAGCTGTGTTGCCAGCGCCAAATACCTTTGGTGTTCTTACAGAATATTACTGGTTTTATGGTTGGCAAAAAATACGAAGCCGAAGGTATTGCTAAACACGGTGCCAAGATGGTGATGGCTGTGGCCTGCGCCAAAGTACCTAAATTCACCATTATTATTGGTGGTAGCTATGGTGCTGGCAATTACGGCATGTGTGGCCGTGCCTTTGAACCTAACTTCATGTGGATGTGGCCAAACAGCCGTATTTCCGTCATGGGTGGAGAGCAAGCTGCTGGCGTCTTAACTCAAGTTAAACGCGATCAACTCCAAGCCCGAGGTGAAGAATTTACGGCAGATGACGAACAAGCCATGCGTGAGCCCATACTCAATCAATACGAGCACCAGGGCCACCCCTACTTCGCCAGCGCACGCTTATGGGACGATGGCATCATTGATCCTAAAGACACGCGCCACATTTTAAGCATGGCCTTAGCCACCGCCCTTAACAAACCTGCACAAGAGACACGTTTTGGCGTGTTCCGTATGTAGAACCGTAGAGCTATAGAGAAAGACATGACACAATTACCCAGCGCTGTAACCTGTGACCTAAGTGCTGATGGCATAGCCACCATCACCCTAAACAGGCCTGAAAAACATAACGCCTTTGATGACCACATCATCCAGCTGCTGATCACCCAGCTAAATGATTTGGCTGCCTTACCGGAACTTCGAGGCCTTATTGTTACGGGCACCGGAAAAAGTTTTTCTGCCGGGGCAGACCTTGCGTGGATGCAGCGTATGGCAAACTACGATCAGGCCGCCAACCTCGCCGACGCCGAGCAATTAGCACAACTAATGCACACCCTAGATAGCTTCCCAAAACCTACCCTTGCCTTAGTCAACGGTGCAGCATTTGGTGGTGCGGTGGGCCTAATTGCCTGTTGCGACAGCGCCATTGCTGTGGATACGGCGAACCTGTGCTTAAGTGAAGTGCGCATAGGCTTAATACCCGCCGTGATTAGCCCCTTTGTGATGAATAAAATCGGCCCATCATGGAGCCGTCACCTGATGACCAGTGCAACGGTATTCAACGCCCAACAAGCGTCCACTTATGGGCTAGTGCATCAAGTAGTCAGCAGTGATGAATTAGGCCCAGCGAAACAGCATTGGATAACCACGACATTGGGTAATAGCCCAGCTGCAGTGGAGCAAATCAAACACCTGCTAACGCAATTCAATACGGGTTCTTGCCTATCTAAGGATTCCTTAGCTAGCACTCAAAGCGTTACTACACAGGCAATTGCGCGCATTCGTGTAAGCCCAATGGGCCAGCAAGGCCTACAAGCCTTCCTCGCAAAAACCACTCCACCTTGGCGCTCGTAGCCTAAGAATAGCCTAGGAAAAGGAAACCAACATGTTAAAATCTGTTCTTATCGCTAACCGGGGTGAAATTGCTTGCCGGGTCATACGTAGTGCAAAAGCTATGGGTATGCGCACCATTGCCGTTTATTCTGATGCCGATGCCAACGCCTTACACGTAAAACAGGCTGATGAAGCCTGGTACCTCGGCCCAGCCCCTGCAACCGACAGCTACCTACGAGCGGATAAAATATTGGCAATCGCTGTGAAATCCAAGGCTGATTGTGTGCACCCTGGGTATGGTTTTTTGTCTGAGAACGCTGAATTTGTGGCGGCATGCCAAGCTAAAAACATCGTCTTTATTGGCCCCAATGTACCCGCAATAGAACAAATGGGCAGCAAAAGTGCGGCCAAGGTGATTATGACTGAGGCTGGCATCCCTTTAGTGCCTGGTTATCACGGTGACGACCAAAACGACGACTTATTACAAAACGAAGCCGACAACATGGGTTACCCACTGCTAATCAAGGCTGTAGCCGGCGGCGGCGGTAAAGGCATGCGTGTGGTTGATTGCAGCACTGATTTCCTCACCCATTTAACGGGAGCTCGCCGTGAAGGTCTTGCCAGTTTTGGCAACAGCGATGTATTAATAGAAAAGTACCTGTTATCACCTCGCCATGTAGAAGTTCAAGTATTCTGCGACCGCCACGGCAATGGTGTCTATTTAGGTGACCGCGATTGTTCGGCTCAAAGACGCCACCAAAAAGTGATTGAAGAAGCCCCTGCACCCGGTTTATCGGAGGAGTTGCGCCAAAAAATGGGCATCACAGCCGTGCAGGCTGCCCAAGCGATCGACTATGTAGGCGCTGGCACCGTAGAGTTTTTGCTCGACAGTGACGGTAGCTATTACTTTATGGAGATGAACACTCGGTTACAAGTGGAACACCCAGTGACAGAAATGGTTACTGGTGTAGACTTAGTAGCTTGGCAACTCAATGTAGCAGCGGGACACCCACTGCCTATGAAACAAACGGATATTCACCTTAACGGTCATGCGTTTGAAGCTCGTATTTATGCCGAAGACCCTGAGCAAGATTTTCAGCCGTCCACGGGCACCATTACCCATCTACGTTCTCCCGCTACTAATCAACATGTACGTATAGACACAGGTGTTGTAGAAGGCGACGAAATCAGCCCCTTTTATGACCCGATGATTGCCAAATTGATCGTCTGGGCTGACGACCGTGAGCATGCCTTAGCCAAACTAGATTTAGCGTTAAAGAGCTACCATTTAGAAGGCATCCATACCAACATCGACTTTTTGCGCCGCTTAGCCAACCTAGACGACTTCGCACAAGGCAAGCTTCACACCGGCATTATTGACCAGTTTCAAGAGTTACTCTTAAACCCATCGGTACATGAACCTGATGTGGTGCTGGCCATGGCAGGTTTAGTATTTAGCCACGCTGCGCAAGGTCAATTCGCCGACTTGTCTGGGCTCCGGCTTAACCAAACACAGGCACTCACCTTCGACCTGTGTTATCTCAATCAAACCAGTGCTATTGTGGCCGATGCCAAGGGTCACGTGAGTACAGACCAAGTGGTACTTAATCACCAGCAAGGGCAAATCACGGCAGGGTATCACCTGCAAGACAACCAACTAAGTTTATTCATGGCCACGGGCAAAGCTAAAATCACTCAGGTTTTAGCCACCTTGGACGATTTCAGTGGCAGGGAGGAAGCTAATACAGGCAGTATATGCGCGCCTATGAACGGCAGTTTAATTGCTTGCTTGGTGTCTGCAGGACAAGCTGTAATGGCTGGAGAGGCTTTAATGGTAGTGGAAGCCATGAAGATGGAACATACAATTACTGCGCCTATGGATGGCACTATTGGTGAGATCTATTTCCAGGTAGGCGACCTTGTAAGTGCCGATGCCCAACTATTGCACTTGAATACCCTAGAGGAATAACCATGCCTAAACACGTTAAGATTGTAGAAGTAGGCCCCCGTGATGGTTTACAGAACGAACCGGGGTCGATGCTCAGTGCCAGCGTAAAGGCTAACCTAGTTGATCAGTTGGCCGCAGCAGGATTAACCCATATCGAAGCCGCTGCCTTTGTACACCCTAAATGGGTGCCGCAAATGGCTAACAGCGCAGAAGTTCTGTCGCGCATTACTCGCCACAGCCACGTATGTTACAGCGCTCTTACACCCAATATGCAAGGCTTAGAACGAGCCATAGCCACAGGCATCGATGAAATCGCAGTATTTGGTGCCGCCAGTGAGAGTTTTAGTCAACGTAATACCAACTGTTCAATAGAACAAAGTTTAGCCCGTTTTGAACCGGTAGCAAAAACCGCTTTAGACGCTGGACTAAAGGTTCGTGGTTATGTTTCTGTGGTAGTTGACTGCCCTTATGAGGGGGCCGTAAAACCCGAAGTGGTTGCAAGCGTTGCTGACCAATTACTACAAATGGGCTGTTATGAAATATCCCTTGGAGATACTATAGGTACGGCCACTCCGGCACGTATGCTAGCCATGCTTGATGCTGTGCAAAGATTCGTCCCCGTTGCCCAACTAGCGGGGCATTGCCATGATACTTACGGCCAAGCTTTAGTTAATGTGATGGCTCTGCTACAAGCGGGCATATCTACATTCGACAGTTCAGTTGCAGGCTTAGGTGGCTGTCCTTATGCTCAAGGTGCAAGTGGCAATGTAGCCACAGAAGATTTGGTTTATTTACTCCATGGCCTAGGCATTCACACAGGTGTACAACTGGACCGATTAGTGCGTGTTGGCCAAAACATTAGTGATTTGTTAGGCAGACCCAATGGTGCCAAAGCAGGCATTGCATTGAGCAACGGTTAGCGCCTCAACTTGTCACTATTTGAAGTCGGTTTTAGTCAAGTGCTAAGCGCCTGACTCGCGTTAAATTATTATTATAGACTACACCTTAAGGACTTTTATGAACCAGCCTTTGTGGCAACCTAGCCAAAGCCGTATAGAGCGCACTAATATATGGCAGTTCATTAAAACCGCCAACGCCAAATTCGGACTCCAACTCACAAGTTTTGATCAGCTCCATGACTGGAGCATTACTGAGCCTGAGTTGTTTTGGGATCAGGTTTGGCAACAAGCGCAAGTCGTGGCTAGCCATAAGGGCGAGCGGATATTAGTTAATGGCGACAAAATGCCTGGTGCTCAATGGTACCCCGATGCCAAACTTAACTTTGCCGCTAACCTGCTCAAATATCGAGACTCATCTACGGCATTAATTTTTTGTGGTGAAGACGGCGCGCGTACACAAATCAGCTATGCCCAGCTCTATCAACGAGTGGCCCAAGTGGCTAGTGGACTAAAGCAGCACAAATTGCAACCTGGCGATCGAGTGGCAGGGTTTATGCCTAACGTAATCGACACGGTTGTGGCAATGCTCGCCACCGCAAGCTTAGGTGGCGTATGGAGTTCCTGTTCGCCAGATTTTGGCATTAATGGCGTACTCGACCGCTTTGGCCAAATAAAACCACGAATTTTGTTTACCACAGATGGCTATTTCTATAACGGTAAAGTATTAAATTCCTTAGAGCGCGTTGCAGGTATTGCAGCACAACTGCCCTCTATAGAAGCCATCGTTGTATGCGACCACATCACTCAAAATGCCGACTTATCGCTATTAGACGAAGCCGCACCTAACAAAGCCATACACCTTAAAGACTTTGTCGATACCAACGCGACAGAGATCGATTTTGTCGATCTGAATTTTGATGACCCTTTATACATCATGTATTCGTCTGGCACCACGGGGGTGCCTAAGTGTATTGTTCACGGTATTGGTGGCACTTTGTTACAACATAACAAAGAGCATTTATTACACACAGATGTGAGCCGAGAAGACGTCCTCTTCTTCTACACCACCTGTGGCTGGATGATGTGGAACTGGCTTGTAAGCGGCTTATCCTTGGGTTGTAGCGTATTACTTTATGATGGCTCACCATTCAAAACCCCAAGCGTTATGATGGACATGGCTGAACAAGAAAAAGTGACCATTTTTGGCACCAGTGCCAAGTACATTGCAGCCATAGAAAAAGCCGGTATTAAACCAGCCCAAAGCCACAACTTAGAACATTTAAAAACCCTACTCTCTACGGGCTCACCCCTATCCCATGAAAGTTTTGATTATGTTTATCGAGATATCAAACAAGACGTTCTGTTAGCTTCTATCTCTGGTGGCACAGACATTGTTTCGTGTTTTGCCCTAGGCTGCCCTATTCTGCCAGTGTACCGAGGTGAGCTTCAATGCCGTGGTTTAGGTATGGCTGTGGATATCTTTGACGATGAAGGCCAGCCCCTACGTGGGGCTAAAGGCGAACTAGTTTGTAGCGCGTCTTTTCCTTCAATGCCTATTTACTTTTGGCAGGATGAAGGCGGCCAAAAATACCATGATGCTTACTTTGGTCAATTTGATAATGTGTGGGCCCACGGTGACTATGGTGAAATAACTCAACACGGTGGAGTTATTATTCATGGTCGCTCCGACGCGGTACTCAACCCGGGTGGTGTTCGTATAGGCACCGCAGAAATCTACCGTCAAGTAGAAACCATTGAAGAAGTGCTGGAGAGCATTGTTGTAGGCCAAAATTGGCAACATGACGTACGGGTTATTTTATTTGTGGTATTACGCCAAGGCGTCATGCTCAGTGATGATTTAATTCAGACTATTAAGCAACAAGTACGTGCCAACACCACGCCTCGGCATGTGCCGTCAAAAGTCATACAAGTAGCCGATATCCCTCGGACTATAAGTGGCAAGATAGTAGAGCTGGCCGTAAAGAAAGTGATTCATGGCGAAAAGGTCAACAACAAAGATGCCCTCGCCAACCCCGAAGCACTAAACCTGTTTGTTAACCTGCCACAACTTTCCAATTAAGTTAATGATCATGCTAGATCAGTTAAATAATCTACTTAAAACCAGCCACAGTAATCCATGGAAGGTAGAAGATTTTTGCGGCATTGATCAATTACACTTAGGGGGTATCCCTGCAACATTGGCGCTGATTGATGGGTTACCAACGGATGCTAAACACGGTTTAGATATAGGCTGTGGTTTAGGAGGAACGAGCCGTTTATTGTCAAAAACACGGGCTTGTCACATGGTAGGTCTTGACCTTAACGAGCAATACATAAAAGCAGCCGATCTACTTAACAAAGCCATTAAACCTGCCCCAAAATGCCAATTTGTAGTGGGCAATAGCCTACATTTACCGTTTAGTAAAGACAGTTTCAATTTTGTCATCAGTCAGCATGCCACCATGAACATAGGTCAAAAAGAAGCCTTACTTAAAGGCCTATACGCCGTTCTTAAGCCACAAGGTTATTTATTGATCCATGAAGTAATGCTCAGTCCAAATACCGTAGAAAGTGGCATAGAAAGCCAAGTAAGATACCCTACACCATGGGCCAATGAAAAAAGCGATAGCCGTTTGTGTGATTGGCAAACATTCAGCGATTTGGCTGAAAAAACTGGCTTTAAAATTCAACAATTTGAAGATAACACCGCTTCGGCATTAACTTGGATACGCCAAGCCCGCAAGCAGAAACCACAAACATCCTTTAACCCTCAGCTGGTTCTAGGCGCCTTGGCAGGCCAGATGAGTGGCAATGTATTAAGTAATATTGAACAAGGGTTGTTGCAGATTGTCAGCGCCCGTTTATATAAACAATAACTTCTATGATCTTTGTGCAGGCGCAGGCCGCCAGTGATTCACCAAGTTAGCAGCCAACATCAGGCCACCACCCAATATAATAGATACCTCAAACGATTCGCCGTAAAGCAACATGCCGAGTATGGCAATGATCGGTAAGCGTAAAAAATCCAAACTTATTACCACGCTCACTTCTGCCAACTGCATAGATTTAGACATGCAGTAATGGGCAGACAGCCCCGTTAATGCAACGGACATAACCCAAGGCCACATCCATGGTTCAGGCATAGTCCAATCCGCTCCAGCCAGGAGAGCACCTAGGGGCAATTGAATCAGCGTCATATAAAATACAACAGTTAGAGGATGTTCTGTTTTGAGTAGTGATTTATTAATAATAAAAGTCACGGCAAAGCATAGGGATGCAATGATCATCACCATGGCACCCAAATCGAATATTTCAAAACCCGGTTTTATAATGACCACCACGCCAACCAAGCCTAATACTACGGA
>JAQRMV010000005.1:15561-47731 GCA_028598985.1 Gammaproteobacteria bacterium | reverse complement strand
TTTGCCATAGGCTTGGGTGAATTATTTAAGGTATTACCCCCCTGGCTACCCTTTAGCACCTACGGGCCTTTAGAGGCGAGCTTAACTCTGGGTTTTTGTTTGATCGCAGCACGTTTAGGCGTGCATGCTATTATGATCATGGCGGTGATTGCGCCTTTATTGCTGACGCTAGAACCTAACCCCAATTTATTAGCCATGACTTTTTTGTCAGCTTGGGGTTTAGGCAGCGCCATTAATCCTGTATCTGGGACTTTGCTGGCAATGCAAGGCCATTATCACCTTAAAGGCAGCCACATTGCCCGCGCTAATACGCCACCCATTGCACTGCTTTACGTAATTAACTGTTGTGCGTATTATATTTTTAGTGGGCTAAATTAATACTCACGTTGATCGTCGATTACCTTGCCATCATTGGGTAAGCTACCCATAGATTGCAAACTCACCTCACCGCGCACATGTAGAATACTACGCACGCTGCTGGCTATTTCTTCGGATAAGGTATTATTTGGAGCCGCAGTTTCACACAATACTTGCATACTGTCTTGGCCGTTAATTTGGCTAATTTCAAGACGAATTTTAGTTACTACATCATGTTTAGCAACCAGCTCAGCAACTTGCTCTGGGCGTACAAACATGCCCCTCACTTTAGTGGCTTGATCGGCTCTGCCCATCCAGCCTTTGATTCTACGGTTGGTTCGGCCACATGGGCTTTGGCCTGCCAAAATGGCCGACATGTCCCCAGTAGCAAAACGAATAAGGGGGTAATGACGATTAAAATTAGTCACTAGCACTTCACCTACTTCGCCATCGACCACTAAATCTCCAGTACCTGGGCGCACAATTTCCACATACACGTCTTCGTCAATTACCATGCCCTCTTGGGCTGGAGTTTCATACGCAATGTTACCCAAATCTGCAGTGGCGTAGCCTTGTAATACTTGCAAACCACGGGCTTTAAAGAACGCTTGCTGGGCTGGAAAGAAGGGTTCTCCACCGACCACACCTGTAGTCACAGAGCTTACATCTAGGCCCAACTGGTCGGCTTTTTCCATTACTATTTTCAGAAATGATGGTGTGCCTACGTAGGCTGTTGGTTTTAGGGTAGCCATGCTTTGTGCTTGCATTTCGCTGTTGCCCACACCCGCTGCAATAACGGTACAACCCAACGCCTTCGCGGCATTGTCAAACATGGCGCCTGCAGGGGTGAAGTGGTATGAAAAACTATTATGTACAAGGTCGCCTTTGCGCAAACCCGCAGCATAGAGTGCGCGGGCAAAATGCCATAGGTCTGGCACATCAAACCCAGGTTCATTAATAGGCCCAGGGGAAGTAAATACATAGCTTAAAGGCGCAGCGTCAGAGCTGACTAAGCCACCAAAAGGCATATTGTTTTTTTGCAATTCAATGAGGCTGGATTTACGCGTAACGGGTAAAGCAGCAATGGCCTCAACTGAAGTAATATTACTCGCATCAACGTCTTGTAATATATCTTTCCAAGCAGGACACGTGGCTTGAGCATGGGCCACTTGGCTTGCTACAGCTTTAATTTGTTCTGCTTGGCGCTGGCTGGGATCACGGGTTTCTAAGCTGTCATAAAAAGGGGGCATTATCATTCCTTACTTGGCGATGCTAAATTAAGCTAACCAACGCTTACGGCGACGATATTGTTTTACATCGCGGAAGCTCTTTTGTTCGCCATCGCTAACACCCAAGTAAAATTCTTTAACGTCTTCATTTTCGCGTAGGTCGCTGGCTTTGCCGTCCATCACTACGCGACCGTTTTCCATAATGTAGCCATAAGTGGCGTAACGTAAAGCCACTGCCGTATTTTGTTCGGCCAGTAAAAAGGTTACACCCTGCTCTTCATTGAGCTTTTTCACGATTTCGAAAATTTCTTCCACTAATTGCGGCGCTAGGCCCATGGAAGGCTCATCTAACAAAATCATGTGGGGGTTAGCCATTAAAGCACGGCCTATAGCACACATTTGCTGCTCACCGCCGGAGGTATAACCGGCTTGGCTTTTACGCCTTTCTTTTAAGCGCGGGAAATAGTTGTACACCATTTCTAGGCTTTCTTGTACGCTTCGGCGTCCTTCTGTACGGGTATACGCACCCACTAACAGGTTTTCTTCAATGGTTAAATGCTCAAAACAATGACGCCCTTCCATCACCTGAACCACACCCATCTTTACCAGCTCAGCTGGATTACGGGTGTTTATGTTTTCGCCTTCAAATTCGATACTACCCTTAGTAACGACTCCGCGCTCAGAAGCCAGTAAATTAGAGATCGCTTTAATGGTGGTAGACTTGCCCGCGCCATTTGCGCCAAGTAAGGCCACAATGCCTTTTTCATGCACTTCTAAAGATACGCCCTTCAAAACCAATATCACGTGGTCGTAGATGACCTCGATATTGTTGATGGCTAATATCGGTGCTTTTTCTGTGGTCATGATTTTATCCTATCACCAGCAAAACAATCTGTTTTAGTAAAATTTAAAATCGAGGCACCGGCCTAGTACATATTAGCACCGGCGCCTCGTTGAGTTAAAACATTAACTTAACGCTTAACAATCACGTGGAGTGATGTTGTTTTCTGCAGCGTAAGCGTCAGAGTCAGCTTTGATAAGCTCGCCAATCACCTTATTATCTGGAGATTCAAAGCCACCAATCAACTTCCAAGCTTGCTTGTTGCCATCCCACTGTTGGATACCCACTTGGCCAGTACCACCATGGTTAGCACAAGAACCAGTAAACTCAGGACCAAACTTAGGCAAGCCTGCAGCCGCCATTACAGCGTCGCTCATATTGATATTTTCTAGACCATCACGCATCATGCCAGCTGTGATGTTCTTCTCACCGTGCATGTCTTGCGCAGTGGCAGCCGCAGTGGCAGCCGTCATCGCAGCGTACATACCACGGTTGTACAATACAGAACCCACGTTAGAACCATCACCAGCCGCTAGGCCAGCATCAACAACGTGTTTCTGAATGTCCTTGTATACAGGGTACTCACTACCCACATTGTGGAAAGTAGCTGCCTTGTAGCCATGAGAAGCCATGCCATCTAGCTTGTCGTTTTCCGTACCAGACCACCAGATGCCAAACATCTGATCCATTGGGTAACGAATGTTAGCGGCTTCTTGCAAAGCAACCTGGTTCATTACACCCCAACCGTAAAGGATGATGTTATCTGGACGCTCACGACGGATTTGTAGCCATTGTGATTTCTGCTCTTGGCCTGGATGATCTACTGGGATCAACGTCAAATCAAAACCATGCTTTTCAGCCAGCGCTTTAAGCGTAGGAATCGGCTCTTTACCGTAACCAGAGTTGTGGTAAACCAAGGCAATATTTTTGCCTGCAATATCACCACCAGCTTCGTGCTTGATGCGGTTTACGATACGGCTAGCACCGGCCCAGTAGTTGGCTGGGAAGTTAAACACGTGGGAGAAGATAGCGCCGTTGGCACCCGATGTACGGCCATAGCCTTGGGTTAACAAAGGAATGTCGTCAGCGGTAGCCTTAGGAATCAACTGGTAGGTGATACCCGTAGACAATGGGTTAAATACCAATGCGCCATCACCCTTTAGGGATTCATAGCACTCAACACCTTTGGCAGTGTTGTAGCCAGTTTCACATTCCGGTACGGATGTCATAACACCACCGATACCACCATCACGTGCGTTCAACATGGTGAAGTAGTCAGCCCAACCGTCTGCGTAGGGAGTACCACCCGCAGCATAAGGACCAGTACGGTAGCTTAAAGATGGAAATACCAAATCTGCTGCCACTGGCGCAGAAACGGCCAGGGTAGTCAGGGCGATAGTTGCTAATTGCTTTAATTTCATTGTCGTCATCCTCCTAGGGTTCGACTTATTTTTATTTACCTTAAAAAGGCAGATATTGTGTGTCCAAGGACACAAATTACCAAGACTGTCCCTTAGTGAGGGAACGGCCATAAACGTAATTTTTCTTTTAGTACGCGGGCCATTTGTGCCAACCCGTGGGGCTCCACAATCAAGAAGATAATGATCAGGCCGCCTACAATAATATATTCAAAGTGTGCTGCTAGGTCGGTAGGCCAACCCATACCACCCACTAGAACGTTTTTCAGTAATACCGGCATCAGCACCATGAAGGCTGCGCCAACGAAACTACCGAAGATCGAGCCTAAGCCACCAATGATGATCATAAACAACACCGCGAATGACACTGTGATGCCGAAGGCCTCTGTTACTTCTGCGGCACCGAGATAAACGGAAAAGAATAACGAGCCAGCAATGCCGATGAAAAACGAAGATACGGCGAAGGCCGATAGCTTCGCCATTAAAGGGTTTACGCCGATAATTTCTGCAGCGATGTCCATATCGCGAATAGCCATCCAGCTGCGGCCCAAACGTCCACGTGTTAAGTTACGCGCCAACCACGCCAAAGCTACAGCAAAGACTAAGCAAAATAGGTATGCAGCCACCGGCGTGGCATGGGGACCAGTAATAATCACGCCAAACATTTCGCGCTCTGGGGCACTGATTTGGCCAGAAGCAGAGTTGTTATAAAACCAAGGTACTTTATTAAGCAACCATACCAAGAAGAACTGCGAGGCTAAGGTGGCTACGGCAAGGTAGAAACCTTTGATGCGCAAGCTAGGCAAACCAAACATGGCACCTACGAACGCGGTAATCAATCCAGAAAGTAGGATGACAGTCACCATGTCCATGCCAGGGAAGGCCGTCATCAGTTTGTAGGTCGCATAAGCACCCACGGCCATAAAGCCACCCGTACCTAAAGACAGCTGACCTGTGTAGCCCACCAAAATATTTAGGCCTAAGGCTGCAATAGCCCACACTAAAAAAGGAATCATTACAGCGTTGGCCATATAGTCCGTAAGGAACATAGGGATCACCAAAAAGGCCACGGCTAGCACAAAGTAATAGCGCATGCGGTCAAACTTTATAGGAAAGGTTTGACTGTCTTTTTGGTAGGTCTTTTTAAAATCACCGGATTCGCGATAAAACATCTGTTACACCCTTTCTATAATCTTTTCGCCAAACAAACCTTGTGGTCTAAACACAAGGAACATAAGCGCCAGCACGTAGGCAAACCAATTTTCTGTGGCGCCGCCAATAAGTGGGCCAATGGCATATTCGAACAATTTCTCACCTACTCCAATAATCAAGCCGCCTATAATGGCGCCAGGAATGGAGGTAAAGCCGCCTAGCATCAACACTGGCAAGGCTTTTAAGGCAATGAGGGACAATGAGAACTGCACGCCTGACTTGGCGCCCCACATAATACCGGCCACCAAGGCTACAAAGCCTGCAATAGACCAAACAATGACCCAAATAGTGCGTAGCGAAATACCCACAGACAAGGCGGCCTGATGGTCATCGGCTACGGCCCTTAACGCACGGCCAGTGGTGGTGTATTGGCTAAATATGGTTAACGAAACCACCAATACTATGGCCACTAAACTGGCTACCATGTCTAGTTTGTCGAGGTACATGCCGTAATAGCGTTCGCCTTCGGCAGCCCATCCTTGGGTGTATTCTTCTAGCCAAAGTGAGCCGCCAGAAGGTAGCCCTACATCCATGGTTTTAATTTGACTGCCCCACATAATGTCGCCAAAACCTTCCATAAAGTAAGCTAAACCGATGGTCGCCATAAACAGAATAATAGGTTCTTGGTTAACCAAGTGATGCAATATGTAACGCTCTACAATGATGGCAAATAACACCATTACTCCCACCGTTAGAGCGATGGCCAGAACCGTAGGTACTTGCCAGCCAAAGTGGTGAACATTGGTGCCGAAAATGGCATTAATGAGGTGAGCAAAAGGAACTTGTCCGGTTTGAATACCCACTAAAGTAAGGGCTGCAAACAACGCCATTACGCCTTGGGCATAGTTGAAAATACCTGAGGCCTTAAAAATAAGCACAAAACCCAAGGCCACTAAGGAATACATCACACCAGCCATTAGGCCATTGAGAATCACTTCCACTAAATATAAAAAATCAGCACTCATGTTCGTTTCCTCAGTGGCTCACGCCAAGATAGGCATCAATTACGGTTTGATCGTTACGTACGACGTCTGGAGTGCCGTCACCAATTTTGCGGCCGTAGTCCAGCACCACAACGCGGTCGGCGATATCCATGACCACACCCATATCGTGCTCAATGAGGACAATGGTGGTACCAAAGGTGTCATTCACATCTAAGATGAAGCGACACATATCTTCTTTTTCTTCAACGTTCATGCCAGCCATCGGTTCATCAAGCAGCAGCATTTTGGGCTGGGCCGCTAAGGCACGACCTAGCTCAACTCGCTTTTGCAAACCGTAAGGCAAACGCCCTACTGGCGTTTTTCGAATGGCTTGAATTTCCAAGAAATCGATAATGTCCTCTACAAACTCTCGATTTTCAATTTCTTCTTGCTCTGCAGGACCTTTCCACAGAGCTTGCCACAACATGTTTTTACGCATGTGGGTAAAACGCCCCGTCATAATGTTATCCAACACACTCATACCCTTAAACAGAGCAATGTTTTGGAAAGTACGGGAAATACCTTGATAGGCAATTTGATACGGCTTCATGGAACGACGTTGCTTACCGTCAAACCAAATTTCGCCTTGTTGTGGGTGATAAAAGCCGTTGATTACGTTCAACATGGAGCTTTTACCTGCACCGTTGGGGCCGATGATGGCGCGAACTTCGCCTTCCATAACGTCAAAACTAATATTACTGATGGCTTTTACACCACCAAAAGACAAGTCGATATTCTTCAGCTCTAACAGTTTTGAGGCCGCTTCCATTTTTTGCAATGGTTCAGTCATGGCTTAGCTCGCTTGGGCTACAGGGTTAAAGGTTTTGGCATCATGAATACTGATGTCACCGGTAATCTTACCAACGCGACCATCTTCAAAAGCCACTTCGGTTTCAATAAAGCACTGGGTTTTGCCGTCATAGAGGGCATCAATCAAAATTTTGTAACGCTCGTTAATGAGCTTGCGCTTAACTTTTTTGGTCCGCGTCAACTCACCATCATCGGCATCAAGTTCTTTGTGTAAGATAAGGAAGCGGCTAACTTGTGAATGGGCCAGCATTTCATCGTCAAGCAAGGACTCATTCACTTCAGCAACGCTTTGCGCCACCATTTTGTTAACCTCAGGATGCGCTGCTAACTCTTGGTAAGAAGCATAAGCAATGTTGTTTCTTTCTGCCCAGTTGCCTACCGCACCTAAATCTATATTGATGAACGCCATACAATCATCGCGGCCATCACCAAAAGTGACAGCTTCTTGTATGTGGGGGAAAAACTTCAATTTGTTTTCAATATACTTAGGTGCAAACATCTTACCGCTATTAAAGGCCCCTACATCTTTAGCACGATCAATGATGCGTAAATGGCCATTTTTGGTCATAAAACCAGCATCACCTGTATGCACCCAACCTTCAGGAGTTTTAGTTTCTGCTGTGGCTTCGGGGTTTTTAAAGTAACTGTGGAAAGCGCCTGTACTGCGGTAGATCACCTCGCCATTATCGGCAATTTTTAGCTCTACACCCGGGCTTGGTGTGCCTACAGTGTCTGGGTAAACTTCACCGTTTGGCTGCACAGTAATAAATACGGAAGATTCGGTTTGGCCATAAAGCTGTTTGATGTTGATGCCTAGGGAACGATAGAAATCGAAAATTTCGCCGCCAATCGCTTCGCCTGCGGTATACGCCAAGCGTACCCGCCCCATACCCAAGGCATCCTTAAGTGGCGCATATACCAACGCATTACCTAACGCATACTTAATGCGCTGAAAAAAGCCCACTGGCTTATTTTCTAATAAATTAATGCCGGTAGTTTTGGCCACCTGCATAAAATACTTGAACATTTTACGCTTAAAAGGTGCCGCATCTTCCATGCGTATTTGCACGTTGGTTAATAGGCTTTCAAAGACTCTAGGTGGCGCAAAATAATAGGTTGGGCCTATTTCACGCATATCTGCAGCCACTGTTTCGGTGCTTTCAGGGCAATTTACGCAAAACCCCATGGTGTAAGATTGGGCATAAGAGAATATATGATCGCCAATCCAGGCTACCGGCAAATAGGCAAGTATTTCTTCATTTTCGGTAAGGCCCTCCATCAGCCCGCCGTGATAGCCTGTAAGCAAGGTGTTATCGTAGGTCAAGACCACGCCCTTAGGTTTTCCAGTGGTGCCCGATGTATAAAGGATGATAGAAATATCTTCACCCTTGCCTGTATTAATAAGCTCTTGGTACTGATTAGGATGTTTTGCACGAACCGCTTCGCCTTGCGCCTGTACGGTAACAAAATCTTGAATTTCAACTATTTCTGGGTCGTATCCTTTCATTCCCCGTGGGTCATCATAAATAACCAGTTCTACCGCTGGGCAGCGGTCTTTCACCTCTAAAATTTTATCTACTTGCTCTTGGTCTTCGGCCACAATGACCCGAGCACCAGAATGTTCAATAACAAACTGCATCTCATCTGCTACCGAGTCATGGTAAGTGGGCACTGGCACCGCACCTAAGGATTGAACTGCACACATGGTCCAATAAGTACGCGGGCGGTTACCGCCCACTATGAGCACAGAATCGCCCGCTTTTACACCGTTGGCCTGCAAACCCAAGGCAAATCGCTCAACTTCATCTGCCACTTGGCTCCAAGTCCAAGACTGCCAAATACCAAATTCTTTTTCTCGCATGGCATCTTTACCAGCATACATGCGTGCGTTGTGTTGCAATAATTTAGGAAAGGTATCAAGCCCAGGTGCTGGGTAAGAATGCTTTTGAGCGCTTGCTGCCATAGGGAACTCTATTAGATGCTATTGTTATTTTGTATAACTTAACCGTAGCGCTTAAACAGAGCCATTAGATATATGTCGGTGCTTAGACCTATGTCTAAGCTGGCGCAGTGTTCCCACGCGGAGCATGGGAACAAGAAGCTGAGTGAGTCTCGTTCCCACGCTCTGCGTGGGAATGTGCTTCTCGTGGAGTTGGTTTGGGTGGTGGGTGGTGAGAGCTAGGTGTGATATTCTACCAACACTTCTATTTGAGCCGCTCACCTATGTTCAGCAGCAGTAGCCTACTTGTCATCTCCCTTGCTTATTTTGCCTTATTACTGGGTGTCGCCAAGCTGGGCGATAGGCTATTGTCTTATAAGGCCTATGCTAACCGGCATTTACAGGCCATCATCTATAGCTTGTCCCTGGGAGTGTTTTTAACGTCGTGGACGTTTTATGGCTCTGTTGGTCGCGCTGCCACTTCTGGATGGGATTTTCTTGCACCTTATATTGGGCCTATTGCTTTTTTTCTATTTGGCCATCGCATTATTTACAAAATTGTACTTATTGCCAAACGAGAAAACATAGGCTCTATTTCAGACTTCATTTCCTCTCGCTATGGCAAGAGCCGGCGCTTAGCAGTGATCGTTACACTAATGGCCAGCTTGGGTTTACTGCCCTATATCGCCCTACAACTTAAAGCCATTGATTTAAGTTATGCGGTATTAACCAATGAGGGCCAGTTACGTGGTGCCGAAGCCGATTTTTCGGTGTTTGTTATTGCCCTATTAATTGGCATTTTTAGTGTATTGTTCGGTGCGCGACAAATAGACACTTCGGCGCATAATGCTGGCATGGTGTTAGCTATAGCAGCGGAATCCCTTATTAAACTGATAGCCTTTGTTAGTATTGGTTTGTTTGCAACTTATGTAATTAACGACGGTTTTGGTGACATTTTTAGCCAGCTAGAGCAACATGGGGGGAGCACTAGTTTAGTGGCTTTCAATCCGTTTCGAAGCAGTTTTATTATCGAAACATTGCTAGCCTTAATTGCAATCATTTGCCTACCCCGCCAATTTCATATGATGGTGGTGGAAAATACCGACCCAGAACATGTTCGTACTGCACGATGGTTATTTCCGCTTTACGTCACCACTATGTGCGTGTTTATGATTCCTATCGCTTGGGCCGGCACTCAGGCCTTAGCCGGCAGCGGCATTAACGCCGACGTCTACTCCCTCATGCTACCTATGAATAAGGGCCAAAACACCTTGGTTATTTTGGCTTACATAGGTGGCATATCAGCCGCCATGGGCATGGCCGCCGTATCTACCATTGCCATTAGCACCATGATCACCAACGACATTATCATGCCGTTTATATTGCATGTTAAAGCAGTAGACGTCTCACAAAATAAAGACCTAGGTCATCTGTTACTAAATTTAAGGCGGCTGAGCATCTTCGCCATCTTGCTGCTGGCATTTGGTTACTACTTACTGATCGATCGAGGCACTGCTTTGGTGTCTATTGGCTTATCTGCTTTTGTTGCTGTAGCGCAATTTGGCCCCGCATTATTTGGCGGTATTTTTTGGCGCGATGGCCATGTACGAGGGGCAACCGCAGGTTTAGTAGCAGGCTTTTTAGCTTGGGCATATTGCCTTCTTTTGCCAAACCTTACGGGCTTGTTTGATCTCTCTGGCAGCATTATTATCAATGGGCCTTTTGGCATTGAATGGCTTAGGCCTACAGCTCTCTTTGGTTTGCAATCAGATCCTATTTCCCACGCAACCATCATTAGCCTAAGCCTAAATATTGTGCTGTATGTGGTTATTTCTAAACTTTCCAAACCGCGATTGATAGACCGCATTCAAGCTGACTTGTTTGTTAATACTTTATCCCAATCCACATTAATGGAAGGGCGGCGCCACCACAGCGATCATACAGTGGGCGACTTATCCTCTTTGCTAGAACGTTTTTTAGGTTATCGCCGTACAGTTGATGCACTCAATCAATTGGCTCGGCAACAACCCCAACTAAACTTGCATAAAAATGCACCCATCAATGCCCTTCTCATCCATCATTGTGAACGCACCTTAAGCGGTATTATTGGCGCTTCTTCGGCTCGCGTAGTGGTGGAATCTAGCCTTAATGACAAAGCGGTACACCTAGGCGACGTAGTATCTATTGTGGGTGAGGCTGCCAAGGCTGTGTCTTTCAACCGAAGTCTATTGCAAGCAACCATAGATAACGTGAGCCAAGGCATTACCGTAATTGACCAAGACCTAAACCTTGTTATGTGGAATCATCGTTATCTAGAAATGTTTCAGTTCCCTGTAGGCACGGTGAAAGTTGGCACTCCCATTAAAGAAATTATTCGGCTAAGCGCCCTGCAAGGCGAATATGGGAAAATAGACCCTGCCAAAATAGTGGCTGACCGCCTAGCGATGATCGCCAAAGGTGAGCAACACCGCAGCATTCGTTACCGTGAAAACAATACCGTTATTGAAGTGCGTGGTAATGCAATGCCAGATGGCGGTTACGTCAACACTTACACCGACATCAGCGAGCAACATGGTGCTGAAGTTGCGCTTCGATCTAGCCAAGAGCAACTATTACAGGCCAATGAAAGCTTGGAACACCGCGTGGCAGAACGCACGGAAACCCTTTCTAAGGTTAACCAAGAATTAGAACAGGCAAAAGCCCAAGCAGAGGCCAACCACCAAAGTAAAACTCGTTTTTTAGCAGCCGCAAGCCATGACCTAATGCAACCACTTAATGCGGCGAAACTATTTTCTAGCGCCTTAGCCCAACGCCAAATGGATTTGCAAGAAGATGCTCAGAGCCAAGATCTTGCAGCACATCTAGACGCCTCATTAGACAATGCAGAGCAACTCATCAGTGACCTTATTGAAATTTCAAAGCTCGATGGAGGTAGCCTTGCGCCCCAAAAACAGCACTTTAAGATAGCGCCACTATTGGATCAACTGACCAACGAATTTGATATTCTATGCCAGCAAAAAGGCTTAACTTTTAGCTTAAAGTGCAGCAAAACAAGCCTCTTCAGTGATCCTGCTATGTTAAGACGGGTGTTACAAAACTTCCTCACTAACGCTATAAGATATACCGTAAAGGGCAAAGTACTACTGGGTTGTCGGCGTAAATCTGAAGGCTTAGAGATACAAGTTTGGGACACGGGTTTTGGCATTCCTCAGGATCGATTAGAAGACATTTTTGTAGAATTTAAACGTTTAGAAACGGGGCCCCACGCCCAACAAAACGGCATAGGTTTGGGGTTAGCGATTGCCCAACGAACAGCCCATACGTTAGGCCATAAACTGCGGGTCACTTCCTGTTATGGACAAGGATCAATGTTCAGTATTTTGGTGCCTTGGGGAGACTCTTCTGCTGTTAAACCCAAGGCCTCTAGCGACAATGCTGCACCTAATCACCTGCAGCTTACTGGTTATAAAGTGTTAGTCATCGATAATGAAACCACTATATTGCAAGGTATGGAGGCGATGATGCAGCAGTGGGGTTGCACGGTTTATTGCGCCACCAGCCAAGCCCACGCTTTAGCTCTACTTAAAACCATTGATCAAGCAGACTTACCCGATTTGATTTTGGCGGATTACCACCTAGATGAAAATTTATTAGGTACCGATGCTATTACTAGCATCAGGCTTGCTTTGCAGTCTGAGACGCCGGCTATTGTTATTACTGCAGACCGCAGTAATACTATGAAAAAAACCGCCAGCGAGGCCGGCTTTGGGCTAGTGCACAAGCCCTTAAAACCAGCAATATTACGCAAGCTCATCAACCAATTGCGTTAATACTGCCTAGTTATATCGGTTGATGTTGTGGGTCATCTACCTGCAACCGACTAAATAAAATAACCGCTTGAGTGCGGTTAGTAACACCTAGTTTTCTAAAAATTTCTGTCACATGGGCGCGAATTGTAGCATCGGTTACATCAAGCTCGGAGGCGATTTGTTTATTGTATAATCCTTCGCTGATCATGGTTAACACGCGTAACTGTTGAGGCGTTAATGCCGCAATTCGTTCTGCGGGCAAATCGTCCACCTCCTTAGCCACCGGGTCTGGAAGGTTGGCTGGTATCCACACATGGCCTGCCATCACCGCTTCAATAGCCGTAGCAATATCTTCATTAGACGCCGCTTTAGGTAAGAAACCACTAGCCCCTATAGCTACTGCTTTATGAATCACGCTAGGTGTATCGTTGCCAGAAACAATCATCACTGGCACTTCTGGAAAGTATTCACTAATTTGGGCTAGACCTGTAAAACCATGGGCTTCTGGTATATGTAGGTCAAGTAGCAATAGATCAACACTAATGCCGCTTTTTAGCAAATCTAGCAAAGCCGGAAGGCTGCCTACTTCTGCAATCTGAGCACTAGGGAATTTTTGCGCCAAACTATGGCTCATAGCGGTACGGAATAATGGGTGGTCGTCGGCAATAATAAATTGCATTGGGAGGGTTCCTTTAATCATACACAGCTTTAAATTAAACCCAGACCCAGCGTAACGGTTCGCCAAAATCGTCGTATATCCATTTTTTAGTAGGCCGGCGATTGGCTTTAATAGGGGTTGGTTTAGTAATGCGACGCTCTTCTTTACGTTTTTCAATGGCTTCAATTTCAGACGACAATAAAGTCCTGGTTTTAACTTGGCTAGCTAAGGCAGGGCGTTGATGATTAAAACAGCCATTAATTAAACCTGTTTCACCCTGCCCCACTTGCTCTACACTTCCGCCACGCGCCAAAAAATCAGCCACATCTAAGGCTAGTTTTCGTTTCACCTGATATTTATTAGGTGGCAACTTGATTTTAGATTTTGGACGGCATGTGAATGTCATAAAGCAGCGGCAAATAGAAACGCAATCGCCCATCATAACACAGCTTTTATTAGGAACAACGTGGAACATTGGCCTAATAGTGAAACCTATACGTCATAAGCAAACGATGGTGCTATAGTTAGTAGAACTACTATTAACTACAACCACCATGACTTCCTTAGCCATTAATTATCAAGACATCATCATTGCAAGCCAACGTATTAAAGGCCATGCAGTGGTCACTCCACTGCTTGAATCCGCCCTACTGAACCACCGCCTAGGCGGGCGCATTGTTTTTAAGGCCGAAAACCTGCAACGCACCGGTTCTTTCAAGTTCCGTGGCGCCTTTAATAAACTCAGTAAATTAGCTCACCTGGGCCAACTTAATGGCGTGGTGGCCTATTCTTCTGGCAATCACGCCCAAGGAGTTGCTGCAGCGGCCGCCCATTTTGGAGTGTCTGCCACTATTATCATGCCGGCTGACGCACCACAGATTAAAATCACTAATACCAAAGCTCTGGGCGCCAAAGTGATTTTGTATGATCGAAACAAAGAGGATCGCCACGCTATTGGAAGCAAGCTGGCACAAAAACATAACCTCACCCTTATCCCGCCTTATGATGACGCGGATATTATCGCCGGCCAAGGCACTCTGGGTTTAGAAGCATTCCATCAATTGCAGGCACTGGGCCTAGCTGTAAACCAAGTGATTGGGCCTATCGGTGGAGGCGGCCTAATGAGCGGCACGTCTATAGCATTAAGAAACCATTTACCCAAGCTTGATATATGGGGTGCAGAACCCACTGGCTACGACGATGCTGGCCGCTCTTTGGTTGCAGGACAACGCCTTGCCAATGCACTAGGGCCTTTGTCTATTTGTGACGCTATTGTGACACCCATGGTAGGCGAGCTTACCTTTCCTATAATGCAACGTTACTTAGCTGGAGCAAAAGCTGTAGAGGATCAACACGTGCTAGAGGCAATGGGCATTTGTCTACAAGAATTGAAAGTGGTAGTGGAGCCCGGTGGATGTGTAGGCTTGGCTGCTATTTTGGCGGGCAGTTTGGATGTAAAAGATAAAACCACCTTGGTGGTTTTATCAGGTGGCAATGCCGATTCGACAATGCTGAGTCATGCTCTATTATAAGGCTTAGTTATTCTGCTGGGGTAATGTCTACATTAACTCGCAAAAACTCTCCTGTGGTGTAGGGTATAGTGGTGGTCATTTGCCAAATATTGTCACCAAACTCAATGTAGGTTTTATAGCCTGACACTTGGCTTACGGTACGCTGCTGCATTACTACATCACATACCTCTTGTTGTTTATGGCCTACCACAACTTGTTTGTCTCGGCCTTTTTTATTGGCCATATCGGCACCGGCAATGGCACCTAAAAGTGTGGCTGCGTCTTTACCTGTTCCACCGCCTACCTGGTTACCTAATAGGCCACCAAAAATAGCGCTAGCCACCACGTCTGCGGTAGACGCCTGTGCGCCACCAGACTGAGTGCCATAAATAGGAATCTGCTCTACTCGGCAAGACTTAACGGGCACTTCTTTATAGATTTGGGACACAATTTCGTCGGATTCTTGTAACACTTTTACCAGCATAGTTTGTGCTTGAGCAGTACTGGCTAACATTAATCCTGCTGCAAAAATTGCAATGGCTGATGTGGCTGTTGCAGTGATAGTTTTCATGGGCCTCTCCTTAAACATAATACTTCATTCCTTATAATAGACTAACACAGCTATGATTAATTCCCCCGTACTGTGTCAAACTAAGTAAAGATTGTTAATGCTAATCACTTGCCAGTAATTCGAGCCAATGTTTTACTGGCACCTTACTACTACCACCCAAATGTAATTGACAACCAATATTAGCCGTGACTATTTGATCGGGCTTATCTTGTGTGAGGTCGTGTAGTTTATTGTCTCGTAATTGATGGCTCAACCTAGGTTGCAGTAGTGAATAAGTTCCCGCTGAGCCGCAACATAGATGGTCATTATGGGTGGCGGCAATTTCTACACCCAGCTGTTTCAGTAAGGTTTTCACTCGGCCAGGCAACTGCATGGCATGTTGCTGGGTGCAAGGGCAATGAACGGCCACTTTGCCTGCAGTTTTGAGAATTTTTAACGCCGCTGTATCCTCTTTCTCAAGGATTTCTACCATGTCTTTTGCGGCCGCAGAGACTTGTTGTGCCTTATGCGCATAGATCGCATCATTTTTCAGCATATGGCCGTAATCCTGCAACGTGGCCCCACACCCCGAGGCTGTTACAACAATAGCTTCGGCGCCAGCCTCTAATTCTGGCCACACAAGGTCTATGTTGTGTCTTGCTTTTTGGAGTGCTTTGTCGTGGGCATTAAGGTGATGATCTACAGCGCCACAACAACCACTTTTATGTATTACTTTAAGCGTAATACCTAGTTTATCCAACACTTGTGCTGCGGCAATGTCGGTATTAGGGGCCGCACTGGCTTGGGCACAACCGGGTAAGCTTAACATCACTCGCGTATGGTCGCCCTGGGGCAGGGATAATTTTTTTGACGCCTTAGGTAGATGTTGTTTTAGCATTTGTGGCAATACCGGCCTAAACCTTTGCCCTAGCTTAAAAAGCAGGCCAAACCGATGCCGATAAGGTAATACTTGGCGCAAACCCCAACGTATGCTTTGCTGCACTTTAGAGCGTGGTGCTTTTTGTTCCGCTGCAATGCGCCCTAAATCAACTAGGTGACCGTACTCAACGCCAGATGGGCAGGTAGTTTCACAGCTGCGGCATGTAAGACAACGATCCAAATGATTCCTGGTGGCACTCGTGACCTGTTCACCTTCAAACATAGCCTTCATCATATAAATACGACCACGGGGGCTGTCTCGCTCATCCCCCAATAACAGGTATGTAGGGCAGGTGGCCGTACAAAAACCACAATGTACACAGGCTTGTAGAATACCTTTAACCGAATCAAACTGTGGCTGATCAGCAAATTCTTTAGCGATTATTGTTTTCATAATTGGGTTATTGCCTTTAAGTTATAACCAAGCATATGAGCGACCTACATTGAACAAGCCGTGTGGATCAAAGGCGTGCTTAAGGCGTATTTGTAAAGCTCTATTGTGAGTGTCCATTGCCGGATTAACTTCTGCTTGGCGATCTCCGCCTTGGTATTGTACTAAGGCCATGTTGTCCGCCGGACGATCTTCTGCCAACACCCAACGTTCCGCCCCTGCCCAGTTGATGAGCTGGGCACCCGGCAAAGCTTCAGCACTGGCATCTGCAGCGCCTGTCCAGCGCCATAAAACTTGACTGCCGTGGGGCTGTAATAGTTCCTGTTCTCGTACCTGTCGCCAAAACTCCTTGGCCAATGTCGCATCTAATAAGGCACCCGGCAATTGCTTAAGCAAACCAGATGCGGCTTCATCAACGCCACTTTGGCCTCCTTGTAAACGTACATACTGCATACCCTGCCAATGACAAATACCCGTAATAGGGAGGTTTTGATTAGACCAAGCTGGCATGATTTCAAGGGCAGCGGCCTGATCGATCTCAAACACCAAAGTAAGGCTGGCTTTAAACATCGGCAGCACCTTGATCGACACCTCAGTAATCAAACCCAAGGCTCCCATAGCGCCACACTGCAATCGTGTGATATCAAAACCTGCAACGTTTTTCATCACTTGGCCACCAAAATTCATTTCTTGTGCGTAACCATTAATCAGACCCAGCCCTAGAAGGCTGTCTTTAACAGCTCCAAACCAAGGCCTTGCTGGGCCGCTTTGATTAGTCGCCACGGTGCCCCCAATAGTACCCTGCATTTGATATTGGGGGGGGTCAAACGGCAGACGTTGATCATGTTCTGCTAAAGCTAAATTTAGGTCACTGATTTTGGTACCCGAACGGGCTCGAATCACCAACTCCGTTGGGCTGTAGCTGATGATGCCAGTGTGCTCGGCGGTATTAATAGGCATGGCAATAACACTACGCCCTAGATGAGACTTACTATTAGCACCTATAATTTGTAAGGGTATTTGTTCAGATTTAGCTTGCTGCACTTGCTCTCGCAACTGCGCGGTGAGATCAGCCATTGTGCAAGCTCCTATATTCTTGGCAATATTTAAGCGTAGGAATGCCTTTCCCTGGATTGAGCAGCTCATAGGGATCAAACGCTGCTTTTAAGCGCCTAAATTGAGCCAGCTCCGCATCTGAAAATTGATAAGGCATTTGTGGCATTTTTTCTAACCCGACACCGTGCTCTCCAGTAATAGTGCCTCCTACATCAACACACAAGGTTAAAATATCGCCACCCAAGGCTTCAGCTTGTGCCAGCTGACCATCAATGCTTGCATCGAATAAAATAAGCGGGTGAAGGTTGCCATCCCCAGCATGAAATACGTTGGCCACGGCCAAACCGTAATGCTGCGACAACTCACTAATACGAGTTAATACATGGGCAACTTGGCCACGGGGTATAGTACCGTCCATACAATAATAGTCTGGCGATATGCGTCCCACTGCAGGAAAAGCCGCTTTTCTCCCCTGCCATAGGGCAGCGGCCTCTTGGTCGTCTTTTGCCACTCTAATCTGATAGGCACCATAGTCAGTAAAACATTGGCTTACTGTTTGTAGCTGCTCTTCCACTTCTGCATCGGTACCATCTAGCTCACAGATCAGCAGTGCTTGGGCGTCTATGGGGTAACCCACTTTAACAAAATCTTCAGCTGCCTTAATCGCCAAATGGTCCATCATCTCCAACCCAGCAGGAATGATACCTTGACCAATGAGCGCTGCTACGGCATCACCAGCAGCCGTTACGTTGCTATAGGCCGCCATTAGCACTTGCACTCTTGGAGCCCGTGGCAGAAGCTTCACTTTAATCTCCACCACTACGCCTAGCAAACCTTCAGACCCTGCTACTAAAGACAACAGATCCATGCCGGCAGCGTCTAAACCGTCGCCTCCAAAGGTCACTAGCTCACCTTCAATAGTCACCATACTCACCTGCAATAAGTTATTGACCGTGAGACCGTATTTTAGGCAATGCACACCACCCGAATTTTCTGCCACGTTACCACCAATAGTACAGGCAATTTGTGATGATGGATCAGGGGCATAATATAGCCCGTAGGGTTCTGAAGCTTCACTTAAGGCCAAGTTACGCACGCCAGGCTGCACTGTAGCTTCTGCTGTGCGTTCATTAATATGCAGTATTTTGTCGAACTTAGTCATGACTAAAAGCACCCCATGGGCATGGGGCATTGCCCCCGCACATAGGCCGGTTCCTGCACCTCGAGGCACCAATGGCACCTTATGAAGGCAGCATAAACGAAGAATTTCTTGCACCTGCAATAACGTTTCCGGAATCACTGTCACTAAGGGCAACTGTTGATAAACAGCCAAGCCATCACACTCGAATGGGCGTTGATTTTCATCATCAACTAATAAACTGGCCACAGGCAACATGGCCTGCAAGGCAGATATCAAGTCAACAAAATTGGGTGTAGGTTGGCCCATGTAAGATAACCTTTAGGTAGCTATATAAAATTGGTAAATTTTTTTTACCAATTATTATTACAGAATATCACACCACCTTTACAAATGGCAGGCGCACGCTACACCCAAGAGTTTAAAGTTGCTGCGGTTCAGCAAATCACCTATGAAGAACATTCAATTCAAACGTTGCCAGATGGCTTGATAACATTAGAAGTCAGAAACTAACTGCCATGGCAACAGGTGCTGATTCTTGAGTTCCCTCAGGGCAAAGCTAGAATTAAGCGCCGCCACCCCTGGCAGCTTCACTAGCTTACGTTTTAAGGTTTGCTCATACTGTTCGATGGACTGCACGACCACCCTTAGTAAATAATCCACATCACCAGACATAATATAGCACTGCATTACTTCATCCATAGCCACTGCAGCGTTTTCAAACTGGGCTAACAGCTGCTCATCATGACTATTAAGCTTTACGGTGACAAACACCACCACCCCAAGACCTACTTTTTTGGCATTCACCAAAGCCACGCTGGCACTAATAATGCCATTCTCTTGCAGGCGCTTAATGCGTCTCCAACATGGTGTATGTGACAGGCCTACAAGATCGGCTATGGTTTGCACTGACTGACTGACGTCTTTTTGTAGGTGTTGCAAAATCTTTATATCGAAAGCGTCTAACTTCATTTTTTACCTTTTTAGGATAAATATCCTTAATGTGTGCCAAATATAGAAAATATATTCCTAATTATTCCTTATTTCTGTATTAATAAGCAAATTAATTCCTCCCTTAATGCTTCATACTGCACAGTTACACCCACAATAATTATCTGAGACTGTTCGCCATGCCTAAGACACTCGCCCACCAGCCCGAAGATTTGTTTGAATGTTATCGCCAACAATCTGGCCAAGTGTATATGAGCGGAGTGCAAGCTTTGGCGCGCATTCCCATGGCACAAATTCGCCGTGACAAAAAAGCGGGCTTAAATACCGGTGGTTTTATCAGTGGCTACCGCGGCTCGCCGTTAGGTTTACTCGACAAGACCTTAGAGCAAGCTCAGCCTTATTTAGACCAACACAATATTCGTTTTCAGCCGGGTGTGAATGAGGAACTAGCGGCCACCATGGTGTGGGGTTCACAACAGCTTCACCTTTCTAAAGAAGCGCAGTACGACGGCCTTGTGGGAATGTGGTATGGCAAAGGCCCAGGTGTAGACCGTTGTGGTGATGTATTTAAACATGCTAATGCCGCAGGCTCTGCACCCTATGGCGGTGTTTTGTGTGTAGCAGGCGATGACCATGGTGCCAAGTCTTCAACGGTTCCGCACCAGTCGGACCACGCTTTTATGTCATCCACTATGCCTGTGTTATACCCCTCTTCTATCCATGAATACATTTGGATGGGTTTAGCTGGCCTTGCCATGTCACGCTATAGTGGCTGTTGGGTTGGCTTTAAAGTAATTTCTGAAACCGTAGAAACTACGGCAGCCGTTAATCTAAAAGATGAAGACGTAGAGTTTATTATTCCTGATGATTTTGACATCCCAGAAGACGGCCTAAACCTGCGCTGGCCCGATGACCGTATGCAGCAAGATTCTAGGCTACAAAATCACAAAGGGTATGCCGCCCTAGCTTTTGCTCGTGCCAACGGTTTTAACCGTGTGACTTTAGCTTCACCAAAACCACGTTTTGGTATTGTAGCTTCGGGTAAGTCCTATGAAGAAACTCGTCAAGCCATTCACGAATTAGGCCTAACAGATGAACAGGCTGCTCAACTAGGCGTGAGCGTATATAAAGTAGGCATGCCATGGCCTTTAGAACCCCAAGGTATTCGACAATTTTCTGAAGGTTTGGAAGAAATTCTTATCGTTGAAGAGCGCCGGGAAATGATCGAGAACCAAATTAAACAGCAACTGTTTAACTGGGCCACCCATGAACGCCCTCGCATCATCGGTAAATTCGATGAAGTAGACCAAAGTGTTCTACCGCTGGATAAAGAACTTGATGTGCCAATGGTTGCCAAGGTAATTGCACAACGGTTGCTAAAACTGGACTTAGATGCCGATACCCGTGCACATTTATTAGTACAGATAGCACGCATAGAAGCTCAAAACGAAGCCAGCCAACAACTTTTAGCACCCGTCACACGCACGCCCTTTTACTGTGCTGGCTGTCCCCATAACAGCTCCACAAAGGTACCCGAAGGTAGCCGCGCCGCAGCCGGTATAGGTTGCCACTTCATGGTGCAATGGATGGACCGCAACACAGAAACTTTTAGTCAGATGGGTGGCGAAGGCGCCATGTGGGCCGGTTGCGCTCACTTTACTGGCGAGGCTCATCAGTTTGTTAACCTTGGTGATGGCACCTACTTTCATTCGGGTTCGTTAGCCATTCGTCAGTCTTTGGCGGCGGGCGCTAACATTACTTACAAAATACTTTACAACGACGCCGTAGCGATGACCGGCGGACAAAGTGTAGATGGTATATTAACCATGCCACAAGTCACTCATCAGCTGTATCACGAAGGGGTGCCAGAAATTGTTGTATTGGCAGACGACCCAAGCCAAATCAAACAATCTGAGCTAGCCCAAGGCGTTTATTTAGGCCATCGCGATGAGCTGGCTAGTGTGATGGAACGTCTACGCAAACAGCAAGGCTTAAGTGTCATTGTATTCCAACAAACCTGCGCCACAGAAAAACGCCGTTTGCGTAAGCAAGGTAAAGTTGAGGCTATTAAAACCCGTGCTTGGATACACCCAGAAATATGTGAAGGGTGTGGTGATTGCTCTGTACAATCTAACTGTGTGGCCGTAGAACCCTTAGAAACTAACCTTGGCCGCAAGCGTAAAATCAACCAGTCAAGTTGTAATGCAGATCTGTCTTGCGTAAAGGGTTTCTGCCCTTCCTTTATTACCGTAGAAGGCGCTCAAGTGCGCAAACCAAAGGCTCAAAATCAAGCCCTGATGACCCTACCAGAACCCACACCACATAAGGGCCTAGAACAGCCTTTTAATATTGCGGTAACCGGCGTAGGCGGCACTGGTGTACTTACTATTGGCGCTTTGTTAGGTATGGCATCCCACATTGATGGCAATGCCTTTATGACCTTGGATTTTTCCGGTTTAGCCCAAAAAGGTGGTGCGGTTTTAAGCCATGTACGCTTAGCAGCAACACCAGAGCAAGTTACCACTCCGCGCATTGTAGAAGGTCGTGCAGACTTACTCCTTGCCGCCGACGCTGTGGTCACAGTTGCACCGAGCGTGCTGGGGTTATGCAGCCAAAATACTCAAGCGGTGGTGAGCAGCCATTTAATTCCTGTGTCTAATTTTGTAAAAGATGCAAATTTTGATTTTAAGCAAGACCAGTGCCTAAGCCTAATTGCTAGCCATGTCAGCAAGGATATGCATGAACTCGATTTCCATAAACTAGCCTTGCAACAAATGGGAGATACTATTTTTGCTAATGTCATGTTGCTTGGTTTTGCGGTTCAAAAAGGCCTAGTGCCCATATCCATTAATGCCCTAGAACAAGCCATTAACTTAAATGGCGTGGCTATTAAGGCCAACCTGCGAGCATTGCATTTAGGGCGCCAGTTGGCCCATGCAGGCACAGAGCAACCACAAGTGCTGCATATTCAGCCTGCCACGCCTACTTACCAAGACCTTTCGACAGACCGTAAACAGCGATTAGTGGAGTACCAAAACCAAGCCCTAGCCACCCGCTACGAACAGCAATTAGAACAGTGGCATAAAAAAATTAAGGCCATATTACCTGCCGACCAAAGCCAGGCATTAATGCAAGTACTAGCCCGTAGTTACTTCAATTTATTAGCCGTTAAGGATGAATACGAAGTGGCCCGCTTATTTAGCAAGCCGGACTTTAAGGCACAGCTAGATGCCGAATTTATCGGTGACTATAGCATTTCCTTAAACCTTTCACCTTTAGGTTTTGCTGGCTGGAATAAGCACCTTAAGCAACCCAAGAAATACCGCGTGGGTAGCTGGATGCTGCTATTCATGAAGCCTCTAGCCAAGTTAAAGGGCATTCGAGGTAGCGCCTTAGATCCTTATAGCTATCACTCAGAACGCAAGGCAGAACGTGACTTTGTAAATTATTTTGTGACCCAGATGAACAGTTTGATCTCCCAGCTCACTTCTGACAATCACGCCGATATTTTAGCAGCCGCTTTGGTGTTTGAAACCGTGCGTGGTTACGGCCATGTTCGCACCGCTTCAATGGCCAACGCCAAGACACAAATACAGGCCTGTTTGAAGGGCTTAAGCATTGATGACCAAGCTTACGCCGCGTAAGGGTTGCCTTGGGTCGCTCGCGATCACCAGAAGGCTTGAAGCCTAGGTCAATTGAGGGCAGAATAGGGTATCTTTTTATGCAACGGAGCCATTTGCATGCGCCCTCATTTGTCCATTTCTCGTCGTACACGACGCACTCCTTTTAGCAGCCGCGTAGAAGCTGCTGGTGCTACTGGTTACACTGTGTATAACCACACGTTATTAGCCACGTCTTTTCGTGGTATAGAGGTGGATTATTGGCACTTGTGCGAGAACGTACAGGTATGGGATGTAAGCTGCGAAAAGCAGGTGACTTTGATGGGGCCTGGCGCCAACCAACTGGCCCAATACATGACCCCACGAGACCTTAGCAATGCAAAAGTAGGCCGTTGTTATTACCTGCCTATGTGTGACGAAAATGGCAATATGATGAATGATGCCGTAGCCATTAAGGTGAACGATCGTCACTGGCGTTTATCGGTAGCAGACTCTGATGTATTGCTTTGGGCTAAAGGTTTAGCCGTTGGTTTTGGGCTAGACGTTGAAGTAAGAGAGCCCGATATTTTCCCATTAGCCGTACAAGGCCCTAAGGCCGAAGAACTGATGTGCCGTGTGTTTGGTGATGAAATTAAAGAGTTAGGTTTCTTTGCTATTGCGCCCTTTATCTATAATGGCCAACGCATGAAAGTGGCCCGTTCTGGCTGGAGTAAACAAACGGGTTATGAGGTTTTTGTAAACAACCCAGGAATTGGCACTCAGCTTTGGGACGAGTTATTTGCCAAAGGCCAAGACTTGGATGTGCGGGCCGGCTGCCCTAACCTCATTGAACGCATTGAGAGTGGTTTACTGTCTTTTGGTAATGACATGGGCCATGACACCACCCCGTTTGAAATTGGCCTCGACAAATACGTAGACCTAGACGCAGACATTAAGAGCTTAAGTTTACCGGCCCTAAGAGAACATAAACCTACCAAACAGCTTATGGGTTTGGTATTGGAATACCATCGTAATCTAGGTGATTTAAATGTATTTGTAGGCGATCAAAAAGTAGGTGATATTCGTAGCCAAGCCTATTCGCCTAAATACATGCGCCGTTTAGCCTTTGTTATGTGTGATTTAGCCGCCTTAAATGGAGCCACTACTGTAGAAGTGAATACCGACCAAGGCAAAGCTAAGGGTACGCTTTCCAGCCTACCGTTCAACTTTGATGCCCTAGGCCTTACGGCCTGTCGTTAAATGGTATGAGTGACCAACAAAGCCTAGCCAGTTGTTAAAATGACTGACTAGGTTTGTGCATTTCTGTAAGTTATTTGTGAGCGTATATTCACCAGCATTAGCCCTATAGTTTTCATTTGGTTGTCACATCATGGTTCCAGAACTTTCCGTTTCTCGTCGTACCCGTTCCACTCCTTTTACTAGCCGTGTAGACGCTGCAGGTGTTCAGGCTTACACCGTGTATAACCACACTTTGCTCGCCACCAAATTTAGAGGTTTTGTAGAAGATTATTGGCACCTCTGTGAACACGTACAGGTGTGGGATGTGTCCTGCGAAAAACAAGTGGCTATCAGCGGCCCTGACGCCTACCGTTTAATCCAGCTAATGACCCCCAGAGATTTATCTAAGGCTCGTATCGGTCGTTGCTTTTATGTGCCGCTATGCAACCCTCAAGGCGGCATTGTTAATGATCCTATTGCCATTAAGTTAAGCGACAATGATTGGTGGCTTTCTATTGCCGACACCGATGTTATGTTATGGGCACAAGGTTTAGCCACAGGCCTTAAACTTGATGTTACCGTCACCGAGCCAGACATTTGGCCCCTTGCTGTACAAGGCCCAAAAGCTGAAGAACTGATGGCTCGTGTATTTGGTGAAAGCGTACGCGATATTAAGTTCTTTAACATTAAGCCTATGTATTACCAAGGCGTAGCCATGCAAGTGGCCCGCTCGGGATGGAGCAAACAAGGTGGCTTTGAGATTTATGTTAATGACGCTAGCCTTGCGGGCCCATTATGGGACCAACTATTTACCAAGGGCCAAGACCTTAACGTAGGCCCAGGCTGCCCCAATCTAATTGAGCGTGTGGAAAGTGGTTTATTATCCCTAGGCAACGACATGGGTTATGACACCACCCCGTTGGAATGTGGTTTAGGTCAATATGTGGATTTAGAAGCCGACATAGAAAGCTTATCTTTACCTGCCCTACGCCAGCTTCCGCCAAAACGGGAACTTAAGGGTTTAGTAATGAATCAGGCCTGTAAAATTTCTGATTCACAGGTATATATAGACGGTGTCTTTGTAGGTGAAATCACCAGCCATGCTTTTTCACCAAAATACGGCGTGCATTTGGCATTTGTCTTGTGTTCTTTATCAGTTTTAGGCGCTAACCTTAAACTAGATATACAAACAGACACAGGTTTACAAGAAGGCCTGCTAACTTCCCTGCCGTTTAACTTTAATGCCCTAGGTTTAGCTCCCAATCCATAAACTTCGATGCAACTTTAATAAACTCCCAAGGTAACACCATGAGCAAATCATCTTTTTTAGGCGCCGACACTATTGCGCTACACAGCGGTTACCAACCAGAATCTGATCATGGCTCACGCGCGGTGCCCATCTATCAAACCACCTCCTACGTGTTTGACAGTGTAGACGAAGCCTCTGCACTATTTAATGTAGAACAAGGCGGGCATATATACAGCCGTATTACTAACCCAACGGTTGCAGTGTTAGAGCAACGCTTGGCCGCAATAGAAGGCGGTGCAGGTGCTATTTGCACCGCATCAGGCATGAGTGCTTTGTTCATATCTTTCTTTAGCCTTTGTTCTGCCGGTGACCATATCGTGAGTGCAGTACAGATATACGGTTCTACTGTGACACTACTAAAACACACGTTAAAGCGCTTTAATATTGATTGCACCTTTGTTGACATTAACGATCAAAAAGCCCTAAACGCTGCTATACAAAACAATACCAAGTTGGTTTTTTGTGAATCTATTGGCAACCCAGGACTTGCTGTGTCTAATCTACCTGCCATTGCTGCTACTGCCCATGCTCACGGCGTGCCATTAGTGGTCGATGCGACCTTTGCCACACCCTACCTTAACAACCCTATTTCCCATGGGGCCGACGTGGTGGTGCATTCGGTCACTAAATGGATTGGCGGACATGGCGTGGCAGTGGGGGGAGTGGTGATAGATGGCGGCAATTTTGATTGGTTAAAGAGCGGCCGTTTCCCAACACTGACACAGCCTTACGAGCCTTTTCATGGTATGAATTTTTGGGAAGAGTTTGGACCTGCTGCTTTAGCTATGCGTATTCGCTGTGAGTCGATGCGGGATATTGGCGCTGCCATGACACCCCATAACGCGTTTCTATTATTACAAGGTTTAGAGACCTTGAACTTACGCATGCAACAGCATATGTCTAATACCCAAGCCATGGTGGTTTGGTTACAACAACACGATGCAGTCGCTTGGGTTAATCACCCAGATATTGATGCCGACGCCCATACTAAAGCGTTGTTTCCTAACGGCGCTGGCTCTATGCTTACCTTTGGGGTGAAGGGTGGCCGTGACGCTGGTGCTGCATTTATCAACGCCCTTCAACTGTCATCTAATCTTGCCAACGTGGGCGACTCGCGCACCTTAGTATTGCATCCAGGCAGCACCACCCACTCGCGCCTTACTGAACAAGATTTAGTGTCTGCAGGCATTAGTGCAGATTTGATCCGCGTGTCTGTAGGTATTGAAACTATTAAAGACATTCAGGCCGACTTTGCATTAGGCCTACGGGCAGCAACTAAAGTAGCCGAAGCGCAAGCAGCACAAGTGGGATCCTAAACATGTACATTCAAGTAGATAACGCAAAAACCTTTGTAGCGACTGGCGGTAAGGCCTTTGATGCAAGCTTACCTACCGTGGTTTTACTACATGGTTCGGGGTTAGATCATCGTGGTTGGGCCTTGCAGGCGCGCTGGTTTGCGTTCCATGGGTACAGTGTATTTGCCCCAGACTTCCCAGCCCATAGCCTATCGGAAGGCGAGGCTTTAACCAGCATTGAAGACATGGGCGCTTGGCTAGTGAGGGCGTTAGATGCGGCAGGCGTAAACGAGGTGCACTTAGTGGGTCATTCACAGGGGTTTTTGGTGGTTTTGGAGGCTGCGAAAATCTTGTCACACCGCCTTCAGTCTGTCATGGCAATCTCTACGGGTAGTTCTATACCGGTGAACCCTAGTTTGATAGAAACTGCTCAGAGCAACCCTAACTTAGCAGCACAAATGATGCTGCAATGGGGGTTTGGTCATCAACATCAATACGGTGCCAGCGCAGTGCCTGGCATGCAACCTATTGGTATTGGCCAACGTATTATGGCAAACAATCCATTAGCCACAGATTTGTCGGCATGTAATGCCTATTCGGCTGGCGAAAAACGCGCCCAAGAGCTTGCTAACCAAGGCTGTCCTAGCTGTGTTATCCTCGCGGCCCAAGACCGTATGACCCAAAGGCATATAGGCTTAAAACTCGCCAAAGACCTAGGCACGCAGGCTCAAATAATTGATAACATGGGTCATATGTTACCTATGGAAGCACCCAAACAAAGCCTTAATATTATGAAGCAATTTATCCAATCAGTAGAGAACTAACCATGGCCAAGTTAATCAACAATTCATTATCTACAAACTCGCCCATTAAAAAAGTAGCGGTGATCGGTGCCGGCACTATGGGTGCAGGTATTGCAGGGCAAGTGGCTAATGCGGGGGTGGAGGTATGGTTGTTGGATTTACCAAGTTCAGGCGATAACGTGAATGCGCTATCCGAACGTGGTTTTAAGCGTTTACAAAATCTCAATTCACCTGGTTTGATGAGTAATGAAGCAGACCAATTAATCCATTGTGGCAACACGGAAGATGACTTTGAGCAATTAGCCGATTGCGATTGGATCGCCGAGGCGGTAGTAGAACGCTTAGATATTAAACAAGCTTTGTATCATCGCATTGACGCCATTACAGGGCCAAACACCATCGTCACTTCCAACACATCCACCATTCCTATCAGTTTGTTAACCCGGGGGATGTCTCAAGATTTTTGTGAACGTTTCGCCATCACTCACTTTTTCAATCCGGTGCGTTTTATGCGCTTGTTAGAATTAGTTCGCGGGGAACATACACGTAATGACATTATTGATACCTTAAATCAGTTTTGTGAAAGCAACCTGGGTAAGGGCGTGGTGGTGTGTGCAGACACCCCAGGATTCTTAGGCAACCGTGTGGGTGTTTTTGCGATTCAATGTGCTTTACATACAGCCTTTGAGATGGGCTTATCCCCCGCGCAAGCCGACAGCTTATTTGGTCGCCCTATGGGTATTCCGAAAACTGGGGTGTTTGGTTTATACGATTTAATTGGTATTGACCTAATGGCCGACGTTGCCAAAAGTCTAGAAAGCATCTTGCCCAAGGGCGATGCATTCCATCAATATGCTCAACCCGTACCCTTAATGACGCAAATGATTGCTAATGGCCAAACAGGCAACAAGGGTGGCCAAGGTTTTTATCGTAACCGTCCAGGCAACTCTGACGACTCGGACAGCCCTAACGCCGGCCGCGAGATGTTGGATCTAGTCAGTGGCGAGTACATTCCATCGGCCCGTTTACAACTGCCTCTCGCCCAAAAAGCCGAAGCCCAAGGTGTTGCAGCCTTGTTAGACGACGACAGTATTGATGGGCGTTTTGCATGGCAAGTGTTGTCTAGCACTCTTAATTACGCTGCGTCGTTAATCCCAGAGATTGGCAGCAATATTGTACCTATCGATGACGCCATGAAACTAGGCTACAACTGGACCTACGGTCCATTTGAATTATTAGATCAAATAGGTGCCCAGCGTGTGGTTGAACGCATGCAACAAGAAGGCCGAACCGTTGCACCTATGTTGTTATCTAGTGCGCAAAAACAAGGTTTCTATCAGGTAATAGAGCAACAATTATGTAGCTTGGATTTATCTGGCGAGTACGTGGCCATTAAAAGGCCACGGGGCGTGCTACGATTCTCTGAATTGCGTCAAACGTTAACTCCAAAATACAGCAACAACAGCGCCAGCTGGTTTGTTTATGACCATGCCGCCATCGTTGAATTTCATTCTAAAGCCAATGCCTTAGACAGTGATTCTATGGATGTGATTTGTGATGCGTTAAAACAAGCGCAAACGCTTAAATTGCGCGGTGTTGTATTACACAATGATGCCCAGCATTTCTCTTGCGGGGTAAACCTAGCTGCTTTTCGTGGCTTCTTTGAAACCGAAGATTTTACTGGAATGGATAATTTTCTTAACCATTTCCAACAAACCATGTTAGCCATGAATCAGTGCCCGCTGCCTATCATTGCAGCGCCTGTAGGGATGTCTATCGGGGGCGGATTTGAGGCGGTATTAGCAGCAGATCACGTGATTTGTCATGCCAACAGTGTCATGGGATTAGTTGAAGCATCCGTGGGTGTAGTGCCCGGTGGCGGGGGTTGTAAAGAGTACCTATATCGCTGGTATGAAGTGCTAGGTGACATGAAGGCTGCAGCTTGGAAAGCCTTTATGATTGTAGGCTATGGCTGGACCGCTAAGTCCCCCATAGAAGCCACTGAACAGGCCATGTTATACCCTGAAGACCAGTTCATGATGAACCGTGACCGCCTGTTAAGCGAAGCCTTATCACAACTTGATAAGGTGAAAAAATCCAACCCGCGTAAACCTTTACCTATGGCCGGCGAAGAAACCTATCGTGAGATGATGGATTGGTTGTTTGAAGCCGAAGATCAAGAGCGCATCACCCAACATGACGTGGTAGTAGGCACCGAGCTTGCGCGAATTTTTACCGGCGGCAAGATAAAAGGCAACACCATGATGAGTGAGCAGGATTTGTATGATGCAGAACGTGAATCATTTTTGCGCCTGGCAAAGTCCAAGGACACCCAAGCACGGATTGTTTCCATGTTGGATGCAGGCAGCCCGGTTAGAAACTAAACTTTTAGTTCAATCTTCGTTGAGATTGAACTGGAAAGGCCTTTCTTATCGATTGCAAGTGTTCAAGGTCTACTTGAGCTACCGCAATGCCTGGGCCCGTTTCTAGCTCTACTAAAATTTCACCCCAAGGGTCAATAATCATAGAATGGCCAAAGGTTTGTCGATGATCGTGTTGGCCTCCATGGGAGGCAGCCATCACATAACATTGTGTTTCAATTGCGCGGGCACGTAATAGTGTGTGCCAATGAGCCTGGCCTGTAGTCTGAGTAAAAGCTGCACCGTTAACAATAATTTGCGCGCCTAAATCAACTAGTTTGGCATGGATTTCAGCGAAACGTAAATCATAACAAATGGTTAACCCCACCTTCCCCACGGGGGTATCAACCACCACCAATTCATCACCTGCTTCAAAAGTATCAGACTCGCGGTAACTACCATGACTGTCGTCAACGTCTACATCAAACATGTGGATTTTATCGTAGCGTGCTATCTCTGTACCAAGATCATCATACACAAAACACGATGCCCGCACTTTATTGATGTCGGTAACTCCCTCCTGGCAAGGTATAGTGCCGCCAATAAGCCATACTTTGTTGGCTTTAGCTTGCTGTGACAGCCAAAGTCGTAAACCTTGATGAGGCTGGACTGCTTGGGCGCCATAGGTCACCATTTGCGGATCCCCAAACACAGCAAAGCTTTCGGGCAGCATAATTAGTTTTACGCCGTGTTGACTGGCTCTTTTAATTTGTAGTGCAGCTTCAGCTAGATTAGCTTCAACATTCAACTTGCTCACTAGCTGAACCACAGCAACGGCAGCGCCTTTACCCGATAATTGAATTGCTTCATTCAATGGAAATGACATTCTCAATGCGCTCCGTTATGGTTTGTTGCTGGTAATCTTTGTCGAACATTTTCACCAAGTTCACATCTGGATTATCTAGAGAACCCGCCACGCTATAACGCGCACTAGTAAAAGTAGCAAGCTCGTCACCTATCAGTTTATTAGCGATGTATATCATGCCACTCAACTGTGGCAACCCCGCAAGCAGCGCCACTAAAGGCAGCTTTTCTGCCACCGGCAAGGTCACAATTAGATTGTTATCCACTAGCCGCTGATCAAAGTCTATCCAACCATCCATAGATAGATTTAAAGCCGTAGACTTTAATACCAACGGTGCTACCGTTGCCGCATATCCATCTTCAAAACGATAATGAACACTGATGTTGTCGAAGCTAAACCCGGGCTGAACGATATCAGAGAAGTCGAGCTGTACTCGTTTCATCAATCTGCTCATATCAAGTAAGGCCAAAATTCGCAAGCCTTGTGCTGCACGAGGTGAAGACGAAAAACTGCCTTTTCTAAAGCGTAAAGCTAAATCTCCAGTAATGTCTTTTACTGCAAAAGCTAAGGGGGAATGTGGCCACTCTAACTGTACCTCCATAGACGCTTTCTCTGCACTTAAGGCTGGATCGTAGCCCCAATCAACTAACAGTGCCGACATATCTTCGGACTCAACTCGCCCAGTAAACTGGGTATGATGAATACCGGCTTTCTTATTCCATATCAGATTACCTTGAAGGTGACTATGACGCAGCTGTGCATCTAAATCATGAACATTAACCTGAACGCCGTTACTGCGCGTTTTGAATTGCCATTGTCCAAAAGATTCGCCGTTTTTTAACAGCTCATCAATAGATACATCAGCATTGGGGAACTTTCCAGGATCGATATTTTCTAGCAAGTCATCT
>JAQRMV010000005.1:0-15461 GCA_028598985.1 Gammaproteobacteria bacterium | reverse complement strand
GTCATCTTCATCGGCTTCAGGAAAATTTAGATGGGCATAACTGACCTTAATAGCTAACGGATGATCGGGGCCAAAATAATCCACCTTACCCGCTAATTGTTCCGAAGTAAGCAGCATCCGCAACGGCTGGTTGATAGCAAAGTCTCCTGCTTCAATGAGCGGCTGTATATCAATAGTGGCTTGATCAATCGACAAATCATGCCAAATGGCCTGTTTAACTTTAACGTTAATCTGTGGCGATACAACATAGCTATGTTGTTTTTCAGTATCTCCAAACCATGTTTTTATACGCGTTTGGTACACTTCAGCCCAAGGTTCTAAATCTATAAAATCTATTTGTCCATTTAAAGACCATTGGCCTTGCTGCGGCCAATCAACCGCTTGTTGGAACCCAATATTTACTCCCAACAAACGGTTGTCTGGGCTTGCAAATACTAGCGCAGCTTGATGTCCATCCACACCCACGTACCAGTGCTGATAATCTTCTTGCCATTCACCCAATAGCTGCAACTGTTGGAGTTGATCCAACGGCTTGGGTAAGGTTATTTGTGCCTGAGTTAAATCCACTTCTGCGCTAAGCAAAGTACACGGAGCAAAATCCCCATGGCACGATGACATTCTCACTACAAAAGGTAGTTCACCAGGCACTTCTTGAGCCCAAGGTTGGTGGAACTTAGTGGCCAAATAACTGGACGGCATACGCCCTTCAAACTGCAATGACAAATCGTTGCGTTTGGATGTTAACGTATCTGAAATTGTAGAAGGAAGCTGGTCTAGCCAAGGTTTAGCAATATCCGCTTTAGAAAGACTCTTAAAGGATATTTTTTGGCCATCTGCCAAACCATTACCTATCACTGAATCCACTCCATTTGTGGAGGAGTTTAATTTAACTTCAAGTTCAACATGCTGCAAATTAACCTTTAAAGGAGCCCAATAACCACTTAAATCATCACTGGCTATAGTTAAATTATATCCAACTTTTGATGCATGACCGAAGGGAATATCCACCTGCCCAACCAAGGCTACTTCGCCGGCGGGCCTAAGTGTCCGCAACCATTGTGGTAGTTTAAGATGAATGGGCAAGTCTTGTGCCAAGGTCATCATCTGTTTAGCTGAGCCTGCCATACGGCCATGTACGGCAATAAAACGCTGTTTGGCAACGCCGTGTTTATCCGTTTGCGCTGCATATACCGGCACCTTTACTTGCCAGCCCTCAAGGTTTTGAGACACCTCACCTTGTTTAATAACTCCAGCCTTGGCTTCGAGTAAAGCCCCCGTGTGATCTACACTGAGATCTAATAACAACCCTTGGGCCAACGGCCAATCGGGGTGGTAGCGTAAATTTGGTGCATTAATGCTAGCCGCAATTGGCATAGACCTTGCCATAGCTTGCTGTGGATCAGCAATTGCTCCCGGACGGCCATTATAAATCAATGCAGCCTCAGAAATCGCTCCGTCGGAAGTGGCCATTGTTAACCATTCACCTAACTGTTGGCCCATTACTAGGTCCGGTAATTTAGCCGACAGTTTGGTTAGATCAAAATTTTGAATGCCTAAAGCGAGCTGAATAAATGGCTGTGTGGATGACCCTCGTCGAGGGTACTTAGCGGCCATTTTAAAGTTCATATGCCCTTCATCAACATTGATCTCCATATTTGATGAACTGAAGCGGTTCTGTAAAGGACCATAGTGCCAGTTGAATTCACCGCGCAATTGATCCAACTGCCAGGGCTGTGAATTAAGTGTAGGAATACGTAGTTGCAACCCATCTGAGTCATCTATGGCTACTTTCCCACCATACCGGTTGAGCCAGATTTGACCATCTGCTTGGCTTATTTCAGGCACCCCCGCCCAAGGATTAATACTTACGCTATGCATGGCTCCTGCAAATAAAAACTCTTTAGGTTGTTTTAGGTTGAGGTGAAATTTTGCCTGACTCAATAGTCCTTTTGGAGCAAGGGATTGAATCGGCAGATTAACCTTTTTGGGAATACTGCTTATGGTGTTTAACAGGGTTTGTGTGGCTAACAGGTTCAGTTGCGAACTTGTTGCTTCTAGGTGTTGATTGTGAAGGTGTATTTGAACATCGGCCATCGGCAAAGGCACATTATTGATATGGCCGTTCAACCCATATGCAGATAAATGTCCATTGGCCAACTGCCAGCCTTGGGATAGTGAGCCATCTAGCACGCTGAATGCACTCAGGCCTCCTGACACATTAACCTCATGGTCAGGTGTGGAGAGTTGTATATGGGCCTTTTTAGCAGCTATCTTTAACTGACTATTGGCTTGGTAATCTATCCAATAGTCACCCCTAAAACGTGCTTTATTTACAGACAATAAAGGTTCCTCTGGCATGACTAAAGGCAACCAAGTCGTGACGTCTAAACCTTTGCTGTTGATATAAGCTTGAACCTGTTCAATGCTGCCTTGTGTGGTAATGTTAACGGCAAGATTAACCTTTAAATGCTCCTTTAATATGCTATTTTCGCCGCTTGAAAATAAAGACAGTGCTAGGCGATTTATGCCGTCAGGAGTAGTCTCCACAAGGGCAACCCTAGCGTTTAATTGAGGTATCGTTACCGGACGGCCTTGTTTTGGAACAAAAGTAAGACCCACATCTTTTAGCTGTAGTTGCGGTACTTTGGCTACCAAACCTAACATCAGTGTGGGCAGAGACTCGTTTGCACTGCCAGGGCCCCAAGTGCCATTGGGGCCCTGGCTAATATTAACCGCCAAACCGGTGGCCTGAACGTAGGTTAAGTTTAAGGTCTGACGGGTCACTAAGGGCCATAAATCAAGACCCAAAACTAACCGAGACAAGGTTAAGTCTTGCTCAGTACCGATCCCTTCTAGGTTTAACTGCAGCCGCGTGCCGATTAATTTTAATTCAAAGGACTCTAAGCTTACCTCTTGGCCGATGGCCTGGCTCACTTGTGTTTCAACCCACTGGTGGTAAACAGGATGTTGATTAATGCCTACTCGCAACCATGTTAAACTTAACGCAACCACAGCTAACAGCAGGCATACACCTACTTTTAACCTATAGTTTGCCTTATACATCATTAGCGCAACACCACATCATATTGTTCGCTTATGTACATAGGCTCTACCTGCAAGGATATTGTTTTGCCAATAAATTCTTCTAGTTCCGCAAGGCGGTGAGCCTCTTCGCCTAACAAGTGGTCTATCACCGATTGCGACGCTAACAACAAATAAGTACTGGTGTCGTAGGCTCTATGTGCACGCAGTATCTCTCGAAAGATCTCGTAACATATAGTTTCAGGCGTTTTATTGATCCCTGTGCCGTGACAAGATGAACATGGTTCACATAAAAGCTGCTCTAGGCTTTCTCGAGTGCGTTTACGCGTCATTTGAATTAGTCCAAGTTCAGACACTCCGGAGACCTTGGTTTTCACATGGTCTTTCACTAGGACACGAGTTAAGGTTCGTTCTACTTGGCGCTGATGTTCTAGGTCTTGCATGTCGATAAAATCTAGAATAATAATACCACCTAGATTGCGCAACCTAAGCTGGCGACCAATGGCAGTGGCCGCCTCTAGATTGGTTTTAAATATGGTTTCTTCTAAATTACGATGGCCTACATAGGCCCCAGTATTGACATCCACCGTAGTCATGGCTTCTGTTTGATCAATGATCAAATAACCACCCGATTTTAGTGGTACTTTACGGCCTAAGGCTTTTTGAATTTCATCTTCAACGTTATAAAGATCAAAAATAGGCCGCTCACCCGGGTAGTGTTCTAACTTGCTAGCCATGTCTGGCACTAATTGGGTGACAAATTCTGCGGCTTTGTTAAACGTTTCATTGGAATCTATACGGATTTTTTCGATCAGTGGGTGGGCGATATCTCGAAGTGTACGTAGGGCTAGCGGCAAGTCCTGGTAGATCATTTGAGGTGCTTTAGCAGACGCTATATTTTGCTTCACTTGTTTCCAAAGACGACGTAAGAAATCAACGTCTTGTTGTAGGCCTTGTTCGTCTACACCCTCGGCGACCGTGCGTACAATAACCCCTTCTTGGGTAAATTCACCCACCTCGGCAGACGCGGATGGCTGTTGTAAATAGTTTTCTAAACAGCTTTTAAGCCGCAGCTTTTCATTCTCGTCTTCAATCCGTTGGGAAACACCCACATGATTAGAACCGGGCAAATACACCAAATAACGTGATGGAATAGAAATTTGGGTGGTAAGGCGTGCCCCCTTGGTGCCTATAGGATCTTTTAATACTTGTACCAATAAGCTTTGACCCTCGCGGGCCAATTGAGTAATGTCTTCCGAGTTTGGTTGGCCATTTTTAGACTCTATATCGGTCACATGAATAAACCCAGTACGCTCTAGGCCTATTTCAACAAAAGCGGCTTGCATGCCCGGCAACACCCTAACAATTTTACCCAAGTAGATATTGCCAACAAAACCACGATGGTCATTACGCTCTAAGTGAACCTCTTGTAACATGCCGTTTTCAATAACAGCGACGCGGGTTTCCATAGGGCTAAAATTAATGAGTATTTCTTCGTTCATGTTGAAATTCTTGTTAGTCCTTATTCAGGCTTAAGTTACTTTAAACGCACGACGAATACCGCGTAATACTACAAATAACCATAACCACAACAAACCACTGGTTACTGCCGGCAACAAAAACCATATGCCCCCACTTACGTTGCTGCCGATGCCCTGGAGCCCATAACTCACACATTGATTGATAGCCACCAAAAAAACCACGATAAAGGCCTGCTGCCATAATCGATACATTCTTAAGCGGCGATACATCAGCATAGCAAAGAAAGTAACCACTACCATAGCAAATGCATTGACGCCTAAGTGACTGCCCTGCAATAAATCCAACAACAAACCTAATATAAATGCCCAGCCCAGCCCAAAACGATTCGGCAAAGCGATAACCCAATAAATAAACACCACCAACACCCACTCTGGCCAACCCCATTGCACCCACGCAGGTATTGGAAAAGCGCTCAGCATAAAGGCCATCAGAAAGGTGACGAACGGCACCCAGGAATTATGTGCTCTTGAAATCACCATTAATTACCCCTTTGTTCAACTAGGCTTTGCTGCTGGGGTGTTTGAATCAACAACAGGTGCCTAGAACGGCTCAATTGAGCAGTGGGTTTAGCTAATATCCTAGCAAAGTCTTGGCCTGGGAAATGTTGTACTTCAACCACTTTAGCCACTGGGTAACCTTTAGGGAAACGCAACCCCAAACCCGAACTCACCAGCATGTCACCCACTTCAATATCGGCAGTGTCTGCAAGATCTTGTAATTCTAAATAATCATATTGCCCAAGGCCGTAAGCTACGCTGCGCAAGCCGTTACGATTAACCTCTATGGGAATAGCATGGTCAGAATCCGTAATCAATAGCACTCGACTGGTAAAGGCCGACGTGGAGATAATTTGACCCATAACACCCGTTGCATCCAGCACGGGCTGACCAATAAAGGCTCCACCATCAAATCCAGTATTAATAATCACTTGATGGGTAAAAGGGTCTGAGTTAATACCTATTAACTCACTCACGGTGACCTTTTCATCTAATTGTTCGCTACTATTAAGTAAATCTCGCAAACGAAAGTTTTCTACCGTAAGGGCCGCTAACTTCTGCACTCGCCTTTCGGCTAATAAGGTTTGAGCACGTAATTGTTTATTCTCGGCAATGAGTTCGTCACGCACCTGCAACCTCTCGTCTAGCCAAGTCCATGAGCGTTCTGGTACATCCACCAACCATTGCACTGGAGTCACTGCTAACGAAAGCCAAGCGCGAATACGTTGCATCTGTTCTATCTGGTAGTCAGCAACAATTAAACTAAGGCAGATCAGTCCGTAAATTAGTAGCTTTTTAACGGTAGACCGGCCCTTAAACAAAGGATCGATAACGAGTCTCCCAGCAATCCATATGTGTTAAGCAAAAACGGCGAGATTGCCTAAGCCACCCCGCCGTTGTTTTATTGTTAAATGGACAGTTATTCCCTGGCCAACAAATCAAAGGTGCTTTCATCAAGCATTTGCAGAGCTCTACCGCCTCCACGCGCTACACAGGTCAGTGGGTCTTCTGCGACAATAACGGGCAATCCCGTTTCTTCACTGATCAAGCGATCAATATCACGTAATAATGCACCACCACCCGTAAGCACGATGCCGTTTTCAGCAATATCCGAAGCAAGTTCTGGTGGGGAATGCTCTAAAGCGCTCTTTACAGACTGAACAATGGAGGATAATGGCTCTTGTAGGGCTTCCATAATTTCGTTGCAGTTTAGGGTAAAGCTGCGAGGAATACCTTCCGCCAAATTACGACCACGCACATCAATCTCTAAAACCTCGGAGCTTGGATAAGCAGTACCAATTTCTTGTTTAATACGTTCAGCAGTAGCTTCACCTATGAGAGAGCCATAGTTACGACGTACGTAAGCAATAATGGCTTCGTCAAATCGGTCTCCGCCCACCCGTACAGATTCGGAGTAAACCACGCCATTAAGCGAAATTATGGCAATCTCAGTAGTACCACCACCGATATCAACCACCATAGAACCGCTTGCCTGTTCTACTGGCAAACCGGCACCAATTGCAGCGGCCATTGGCTCTTCGATTAAATATACTTCCCGTGCACCAGCACCCATGGCCGATTCTTTAATTGCACGACGTTCTACTTGAGTGGACTTACACGGCACACACACCAGCACTCGAGGGCTAGGTGTCATGAAACTATTTTCGTGCACTTTATGAATAAAATGCTGTAGCATTTTTTCGGTAACATGGAAATCGGCAATAACACCATCTTTCAAAGGACGAATGGCGGTGATATTGCCAGGCGTACGGCCCAACATACGTTTTGCATCGGCGCCTACGGCTGCTACGCTTTTTTGATTGCCATGGCTGCGTATAGCAACAACCGAGGGCTCGTTAAGCACAATGTCTTTGTCGCGTACATAAATAAGGGTGTTGGCGGTGCCTAAGTCAATGGATAGGTCGCTAGAAAACAGGCCGCGGAATTTTTTAAACATACTGTGTTATTGGCTCTAATCGAAGAAAAAACGCAGTCTAGAGGAACCGCGAATAATAAGAAGTAAATATTAACAATCAGGGGACCTTTGAGCAAGGTAAATCCGTTTTCCAACGGCGTAATTTATGCTAAATTAGATCCCTTTTTTGCTGCTGATGATTTTTTGGCACCTTAGCCTAAGGTACTGTTGCTATTTTGCAGCCTAATGTCACTACATTCGAGCATAATTAACCCAAAAAGTTCAACTTTACTCACCTGATTATATAGACCAAATTGAGAACATTATGGCCCTAGAAAACGCCGACATCGAAAAAATTGCCGTCCTTGCCCGCTTACAATTAACCGACAACGACGCTAGCGATTATGCCAACAGTATCTCCAGTATTTTGGAGTTAATGGAGCAAATGCAACAAGTTGATACCGATGGTGCAACGCCATTATCAAATCCACATGACGCTACCCAGCGCTTGCGTAAAGATGAAGTTACCTGCGGTAACCAACGCGACGCCTTCATGGCCATAGCACCGGCTTCTGAAGAAGGCCTGTATTTAGTGCCTAAAGTAATTGATTAACGTAGTAATTAATAAAGCGACTGTATAACCATGACCCACAAGACTCTAGTTCAAATTTCTAAGGATTTGGCCGCTGGCCGCTATTCTAGCCGTGAAATCACCCAGGATATTATTGCTGACATCAAAGCCCGCGACTCTATCTATAACAGCTTTATTAGCTTGTCAGAAGATCTTGCATTAGCCCAAGCCGATGCTGCAGATGCTAGCCGTATTGCTGGTGATGCTGGCATTCTTACGGGCGTGCCCTTTGCCCATAAAGACCTCTTTTGCACTAAAGGCCATGCCACTACAGCCGCTTCAAAAATGCTAGAGAATTTTGTTCCCCCCTACGAATCCACCGTAGGACAACGTTTATTATCAGCAGGGGCCGTGTGTGTTGGAAAGACCAACATGGATGAGTTTGCCATGGGCTCTTCTAACGAAAATAGTTTTTTTGGTGCGGTTAAAAACCCATGGGATTTAACGGCTGTACCGGGAGGATCTTCTGGCGGTTCGGCTGCCGCCGTAGCCGCAGGCCTTGTGCCAGCAGCCACGGGTACAGACACCGGCGGGTCTATTCGCCAACCCGCCTCTTTTTGTAACTTAACAGGTATTAAACCTACCTATGGTCGTGTCTCTCGTTTTGGCATTATTGCTTACGCGTCGAGCCTAGATCAAGCCGGTCCTTTGTGCCAAACCGCAGAAGATGCCGCTATTATGCTTAACGCCATGGCGGGTTTTGATGAACAGGACTCAACCAGCATACAACAAGCAACACCAGACTTTAGCGCCGATTTAAATCTCCCTCTTCAAGGCTTGAAAGTTGGTTTACCTAAAGAATTTTTTGGGCCTGGCCTTAACTCTGAAGTAGCCGATTGCATCATGATGGCGGTGAAGAAAATTGAAGCCTTAGGTGCGCAAATTATCGACATCAGCCTGCCTAACTTAGAGCTTTCTATTCCAGCCTATTATGTCATTGCTCCATCGGAGGCTTCGTCCAATCTAAGCCGTTTTGACGGCGTGCGTTATGGTTACCGCTGCGACCAGCCCAAGGACCTAATGGACCTATACTGCCGTAGCCGTGCAGAAGGTTTTGGCACCGAAGTGAAACGCCGCATTATGGTAGGCACTTATGCTCTGTCGGAAGGCTATTACGATGCGTATTACGTAAAAGCCCAACGCATTCGTCGGTTAATTAAAGATGACTTTACGCGGGCGTTGTCTCAAGTGGATGTTATTATGGGGCCCGTAGCCCCTACCCCCGCATTCAACTTAGGCAGTAACACCAAAGACCCTGTTGCCATGTACTTGGAAGATATTTATACCTTGTCTGCCAACATGGCGGGGATTCCAGCCATGTCTACTCCCGCTGGTTTTGTAAATGGCCGTCCAGTAGGTTTGCATATTATGGGCAACTACTTTGCTGAAGCTAAATTATTAAACATTGCCCACCAGTATCAACAAGTTACCGATTGGCACCTCCAAACACCAACATCTAACCAGATTAAGGGAGCCTGATCATGTCTTGGGAAATTGTAATTGGCTTAGAAATACACGTTCAACTGGCCACTAAATCTAAATTATTTTCCGGTGCTAAAGTAGGTTTTGGTGCAGAACCTAACACCCAAACTACTTTGGTAGATTTAGGCATGCCTGGGTCATTACCCGTATTCAACGAAGAAGCTTTGCGTATGGCCGTAACCTTTGGTACCGCCATTGATGCGGAAATTGGCAAGCATTCAGTATTTGCTCGCAAGAACTATTTCTATCCAGATTCTCCAAAAGGCTACCAAACTAGCCAAATGGACCATCCAATTGTGGGTATGGGCCACTTAGACATTCAGTTAGAAGATGGTAGCACAAAGCGCATCGGCGTCACTCGCGCACATCTAGAAGAGGATGCGGGAAAGTCTTTACACGACGACTTTGATGGCATGACGGGCATCGATCTTAACCGCTCAAGCACCCCTTTATTGGAAATTGTGTCTGAACCAGACATGAGAAGCGCCAAGGAAGCCGTAGCTTATATGCGTAAAATGCATGCTATTGTCACCACCATTGGCATTTCCGACGGCAATATGGCCGAAGGTTCTATGCGTTGTGATGCAAACGTATCTATTCGCCCTAAAGGCCAACAAAAGCTAGGAACCCGCGCCGAATTAAAGAACATTAACTCCTTTCGCTTTATTGAGCGCGCGATTAATGTAGAAGTGGAACGCCAGATCGACATTTTGGAAGATGGCGGTAAAATTGCACAAGAAACCCGCCTGTACGACGCCGATAAGAACGAAACCCGGCCTATGCGCAGCAAAGAAGAAGCTAACGATTATCGCTATTTCCCTTGCCCAGACTTGTTGCCAATCAAAATTGACGACGCCTACATTGAAGCGATCCGCCACACTTTGCCAGAACTACCAGACCAGCGAAGCGCTCGTTTCATGAGCCAGCTAGGCCTTAGCCAGTATGATGCTGAAGTACTTTCTTCTAGCCGCACGTTAGCCGACTACTTTGAAGCCGTAGTAGCGGTTTGTAACGATGCCAAGCTCAGCGCCAATTGGGTGACCGGCGAGCTTGCTAGGTACATGAATCAACATAACCTAGAAATTGATGCCGCGCCTGTCAGTGCCACTCAGCTTGGCCAGCTTATTAACCGTATTAAGGATGACACAATCAATGGCAAAGGTGCCAAGACAGTGCTGGATGAACTGTGGAATCAGGCCGGTGAAGTAGACACTATTATAGCAACTAAAGGCCTAAAGCAGGTCAGCGACATAGGCGCTATCGAGAACATGGTGGACGATGTTATTGCTGCTAATTCCAAGCAGGTGCAGCAGTATGTTGATGCCGAAGTAGAAAAACGTGGCAAGATGCTGGGCTTTTTTATGGGCCAAGTGATGAAAGCCTCCCAGGGGTCTGCTAACCCTGGGCAAGTGAATGGCTTACTTAAGAAGAAGCTAGACGCCCTTTGCTAGTCATCTGTCACTGAGCCTAGCCGAGGCATATTAGACCCTTCGGCTAGGCTCAGGATGACATGCAATACGCTCAGCTATTCCTCGTCAGCGAGAGCCAAATCCACCATTAAGTCATCGGACAACCCCTCAAGAGCATCTTGTAAGTTTTCAATATCAAACTCTTTAGACACCAATAACTGCGCCCCAGCAACAAACATATCGCCACCAGACATTGATGCACTAACCACTTCAGTATCCAAGCTCTGAACACTTACACCCTGCGCTACAAACACATTAGACACTTCACGCATGATGCCAGGCTTGTCATGGCAAGTTAGGTCTAGCCAAATGGATTGCTGGTTAGCGGCGTCTTCGTCGCTAGTGCTTTCATTAAGGGTTACAGCCATACCGTGATCGCTTAAGGCACGCAGATCTTTTTCTAAAGCTGGTATCACATTTTCATCAACGTTAACCGTAAGAATACCGGCAAACTGGCCAGACAAATGTGCCATACTTGATTCTTCCCAACTGGCTTCATGCTTATAAATAACTTCGGAAAGCATTTGAATAAGGCCTGGGCGGTCTGCACAAATGGCTGTAAGTACTAATGTTTTATTCATTATTTCTCTCCTCGTTAAGCTTGTGTGAGCATTTGTGCTACACGCGCTTTCAATAATTCTATAGCGGCAGGGTTCTCGCCACCTTCGGGCACAATTAAATCTGCATATTCACGTGAAGGCGATACATGATTAAAGAAACCGGGTCGTACTGTGGCTTGGTACTGGGTCAATACCGACTGCAAGTCACGCCCCCGCTCATTCACATCTCTTTCTAAACGCCTAATTAAACAAATATCTAACGGTACATCCATAAAAATTCGCAAGTCTAACAAAGACCTTAAGCGCTCTTGTGTAAACAGTAGAATACCCTCAACAATCAAAACCTTACAAGGCTTCATTGTAATTGTTTTTGATTCGCGCAAATGCTCATAAAAACTATACAGCGGCTGCTCTATGGTTTGTCCCGCAGACAGTGCTAGCAAATGGTTGGCCATTAGTTCATGGTCCATTGCGTCTGGGTGATCGTAATTGGTAAGGTTTCTTTGTTCCTTCGATAGGTTACGCTGGTCTTTGTAGTAACTGTCTTCCGACATCATCACCACGTCACCATTGTTAAACCCTTCAATAACATGTTTAGCCAACAGGCTTTTACCTGAAGCCGAAGCCCCAGCAATTCCAATAATAACCACAAAAACTCCAACAATTACATCTAATGAGACATTATACTGTGCAACTATGAATATACTACTTTTTAACGCCGACGAGATATCAAATAAGGGATTTGTCCTTATTAAAGATCCACGTCGTCAAACCCACCTTCACAAAGTCATTAAACCAGCGATCGGCGATCACCTAAGAGTTGGCCAAATTAACGGGACCATTGGTTTTGGTAAAGTGATGTTTCACAATGACATGGAAACCCAGCTTCAGGTTGTTTTTGATCAACCCAGCCCCACACCCTTGGCCCTAAAACTGTTATTAGCAGTACCTAGACCAAAAATGATGCGCCGTATATTACAAACTTGCGCCACCCTTGGGGTGAGCGAAATCACCTTACTAAACAGCGCGAAAGTAGAGAAAAGTTATTGGCAAACGCCTTTTTTACAGCCACAAAAAATCCATGAAAATTTGCTCTTAGGCCTAGAGCAAGCAGGCACTACTCAATTGCCTTTGGTCCACAAAGCCCACCTGTTTAAACCGTTTGTAGAAGACCAACTAGACTTATGGGCCGATAGCGGCAGGCGTCTTGTGGCACATCCACGTAATGCTCAACATTGCCCTAACGCAAACCATCTAGCCACTACTTTAGCCATTGGCCCAGAAGGAGGGTTTACGGATTACGAAGTGGATATGCTAACCCAACAAGGGTTTACGCCGTTCTCTCTAGGGCCACGCATAATGCGAGTAGAAACAGCCATTCCCGTTGCTATATCAAGGTTGTGTGCCCTATGAAGCCTGCTCACCAACGCTTTGCTGGACGTTACCGTCCGCCTGGCCCAAAACGTTCGCCGCTCATCACCCCAGAAGGCGCCGCTGACCTTAAAACAGAACTCAATGAGCTATGGCTGAACAAACGCCCTGTGATTACACAGGCAGTAAAAGAAGCTGCAGCCTTAGGAGACCGTTCTGAAAATGCTGAATACATCTATGGCAAAAAAATGCTCCGGGAAATAGACAGCCGTATTCTCTACTTACAAAGGCGCCTTGATCATGTAAAAGTGGTAAGTGGCTTACCTGCAGACCCTAACAAAGTGTATTTTGGCGCTTGGGTCACACTTATTGATGACGATGACAATGAACGACGCTACCGTATTGTGGGGCCCGACGAACTCAACCCTAGCCAAGGCAATATCAGCATAGACTCACCCCTAGCTTTAGCACTGATTGGCAAAGGGCTGGATGATCGCGTGGAATTGAACGATTTAGATAAAGGTTACGATATTATCGCTATCGACTACCTAAGCAACTAGTGGATAGTGCCTCGACGGTATGAGAATACTGCTGCAATAAAGGCATAACACACGGATAACCCCATGGTGATTTTTATCACTAGCAATAGCTGAGGGTAAATTTCTGCAGTAATCGCCGCTCCGCCCATGGTGACACTGAATAAGGTCATTACAATAGCTGAACTCACCATATTACCCATGGTACGCGCCAAATTGAGTAGTGCGGCAGCAATGCTTAATTTATCCGCCGGCACCGATCCTATCGCTGCATTATTATTAGGCGAAGAAAAAAAACCAAAACCTAAGCCTAAAAGCACTAACGCCAACATAACGTAATGCAGCGATGTGTTCATATCCAACCGAAACAACATAGCATAACCCATCACAAACAATAAACAGCCAAAGGTGGATAACACTCTTGGTTCGAAGCGATCTGAAAGGCGTCCAGTTATTGGAGCTAACACCATCATGATTAGGGTTTGGATTAATATGATCTGGCCTGCTTCACTAGGGCTCAAATTATGGATGTATTGCAAATACAAGCTCAGTAAAAAAATCATAGAGAAGCTTGATCCATAAATAAAGAAAGCCGACAACAAAGAACGATTAAAAATACGATTGGCGCGTAAAGCAGACAAACGTAACAATGGCGACTCTACCTTAGATTGATGCCAAACAAAGGCGACCAATAAAAGCAACCCAAAAACAGCCAGCAAGGCGAAGCGCCAATCGGTTAGACGCGACAAACCTAACATGAAAGCTGTGACCCAAGCGGCGAATATCAAGCTGCCCTGCCAATCGAACTGAGCTTTAACTGAAGACTTCCAATCGCCTTTTACAAACACAAAAAGCACCACTAAACACAACACTAAAACCGGAATAGGTGCCCAAAAGACACTGGCCCAACCCCAGTGTTCTGTTAACCACCCCCCTACCAATGGGCCTAAAGTTAAACCAAAATACACAGAAGAAGCACCGATACCCAAGGCTTGGCCTCGGTTTGAATTAGCATAAACCACACCAATAATGGCCATGCTGGTACCATAAACCATGGAGCTAGAAATCCCTTGCGCTACGCGAATCAACAGCAAAGAGTTTATAGACTGAGGCAACAATATACACAATGAACTCAGGATGAATAACACCATGCCCGTAACAAACATACGTTTGCGTCCAACCATATCTGCTAGCCGTCCAATAGGTAACAGAAACACCACATTACCCCATAACATGGCTACGGGAATCCAACTCACAGCCATTGCTGAAGCCTGCAAATCTTCCGCTATATTAGGCACCGCTATGTTCACAGAAGAAAGGGCCAATGAGCAGAGCATCATTACCAAGCCCACACTGACTAACACCATACGTCGGGCGCTAGGTGCTTGATCGTAATAGGATTGTAGTTGTGCATCGTTCATAGCTACTATTATACTCACTAATCAAATGGGAACCTAGGATGGTATATATTGGGCCAGCAAGACCAACAAAACCACCAATCTGGAACACAGATTACAGTGGATATGCAACCAGACCTCACTTGGCTTTTAGAAAGCCAGCCGCTCATGAACGCTACACAAGAGATAACCCTATTTGAACCAAAAAGCGTGGGCTTTAAGATGGGAAATACCTGCAACCAGAGTTACACCTACCCTGCGCAACCCGCTTATCGTCTTGGCAAGCAGTTTGAAGATTGTGTAGCCTGCCTGCTTCAAGGCGCAGAGAACTATCACATTGAGCACCGTAATTTGGTTATTCAAACGCCCGCACGAACTATTGGCGAGCTAGACCTCATTTACCAAAATCCACGCCAACAAGTGGTGCATTTAGAACTGGCAATTAAGTTCTATTTACTGCGCAAAAAAGGCACACAACTGGCCGATTTCATCGGGCCTGCTGGGCATGACCGTTTAGACCTAAAGTGGGATCGATTACGTCACCACCAGCTACCCTTAAGCCAAAATGAAGAGGTGGTGAATTTTTTAACACAGCAAAAAATCCCCTTACCCACCCATAGGCAACTGTTATTAACGGGCATGTTATTCTATGCCTACGAAAACTGGCAAACCACGACTATAGAAGGTCTTAATGTTAATCCTCAACACCAACGTGGTTGGTGGCTAACACATCAAGAGCTGGAATTATTACAGCACATATACGGTGCACAAAGGGCTTTTATCATCTTACCTAAATGGCACTGGATTGGTGGCCCAAGGCACTATTGTGAGCCTCAGCCTATCGTTTATAGCGAACTTTGGTTACGCGTGACGGCAGACCCATGGCCCAACATGGTATTGGTCTATGAGCGTAAAGATGATCACCAGCCGTGGCAATTCAAAAACCGCGGCTTAGTGATTGAAGGTGAGATAAACAAGCCACAAAAAAACCCCCGTTAGTTTCCTAGCGGGGGTTTTTT
>JAQRMV010000049.1:1766-16451 GCA_028598985.1 Gammaproteobacteria bacterium | reverse complement strand
ATGCTGCTTTATAGCATCTAGGTCAGGCGGGGTAATGCCCATTTCCGTGATATCGCCAATAATGGCATATCGCATTGATGAATAGTAAGTGATTTCAAAACTTACACGACGTAAAGGGATCTAACGCAATGGTAACCATTCGTTTAGCTCGTGGGGGCTCTAAAAAGCGCCCTTTCTATCATTTAACTGTAGCTGATCAGCGCAATCCGCGTGACGGTCGCTTTATTGAGCGTGTGGGTTTTCATAACCCAGTTGCTCGTGGCCAAGAAGAAGTAACTCGGATTGACATGCAGCGCGTTGATTTTTGGATGGAGCAAGGTGCTCAGCCAACTGAACGTGTAGCAGGACTGATTAAAGCAGCCCGCAAAGCAGCGCAATAATAGCTGACTAAGCATTTGCATTTAACTCACTTGTTGTAAGGATTGTTAACATGGCTCAAGACCAACGCGTAAAGCTGGGTCGTATCACTACCGTTTACGGAGTGAAGGGCTGGGTAAAAGTGTTTTCTAGCACCGAACCCATGGCTAACATCTTTGATTATCAACCATGGCAAGCCTGTATAGACGGTGTTTGGCAAGAATTGAAAATCAAGCAGGGCAAGGCCCACGGCAAAGGATTAATTGCATTACTAGAAGGTTGTGAAGACCGAGATCAAGCTCGCGAATATTGCGGATTGGATATTTCGGTAGATCGTGCCATATTGCCAGACCTTGGGGATGGTGATTATTATTGGCAACAACTGACTGGGCTGAATGTAGAGACTGTAGCAGGGGTAAAACTCGGCAAGGTCGACCACCTGATCGCCACTGGCTCAAATGATGTGCTAGTTGTAAAAGGCAATGAAGAAAGTATTGATCGTAACGAGCGTCTAATACCTTATTTGCCAGATCAAGTGATTACAAAGATTGACCTCCTCGGAGGTGTTATTCGGGTCGATTGGGATCCGGAGTTTTAGGTGAAAGTAGGCGTAGTAACGCTATTTCCAGAAATGCTTAAATCTTTAACGGATTTTGGTGTAGTAGGAAGAGCAACGCAGCAAGGATTGTTGCAAGTTACTGGGTATAACCCACGCGACTTTACCCAGGACAAACACCGCACAGTGGATGACCGGCCATACGGTGGCGGGCCTGGTATGTTGATGAAGGTACAGCCTTTACAAGATGCCATAAGCCAAGCTAAAACCGAACTGGGCCAGCCTAAGGTGATTTATTTATCACCCCAAGGGCGTAGGTTAGACCAAGCAGGTGTAGTAGAACTGGCTAAGCAGGAAAGCTTGGTATTGGTAGCAGGGCGTTACGAAGGAATTGATGAACGCTTAATTGGTACCGACATAGATGAAGAGTGGTCTCTTGGAGACTTCGTGTTAAGTGGCGGTGAACTTGCAGCCATGACCTTTATCGATGCAGTTTCACGTTTGTTACCTGGTGTATTAGGGCACGCAGAATCGGCGCAAGAAGATTCGTTTGCTCAGGGCTTGTTGGATTGCCCTCACTATACCCGCCCAGAAATGGTTGCAGGGTTGCCAGTACCTAAGGTGCTGTTAAGTGGGGACCATGCCGCCATTGCCCGTTGGCGTATGCAGCAACAGTTAGGTAAAACTTGGCTGAAGCGACCGGATTTACTAGAACAGGTGACACTAACGCAGGAACAAGAGCAGTCTTTAGCAGAATTTATTCGCTTGACGGATCAATCTGAAAAGTGAAGAACAGGAGCGTGCCATGAGCAGCAAAAACTTGATTATTCAGCGTATTGAAGCTGAACAAATGAACAAAGAAATGCCAGAATTTGGCCCCGGCGACACCGTTGTGGTTCAAGTTAAGGTAAAAGAAGGTACCCGTGAGCGTTTACAGGCTTACGAGGGTGTGGTTATCGGTAAGCGTAACCGTGGCCTTAACTCTGCCTTTACAGTACGCAAAATCTCCCACGGTGTGGGCGTTGAGCGTACTTTCCAAGCCTTTAGCCACCAGGTTGACAGCGTAGCTGTGAAGCGCCGTGGTGATGTACGCCAAGCCAAGTTGTACTACTTGCGCGATTTGTCTGGTAAGGCAGCGCGTATCAAGGAAAAGTTGGCTAAGCGATAAGCTTAAGCTGATTTAAAAAACCGCACCTAACTCTTGTCTGATTTGAGTTAGGTGCGGTTTTTTTTGGTCTGAAGTTAATTTAAAGGCGTACTAAAAAGTAATTGCTAATATTGCTCGTGTGTATTATTCTCTTGTTGTTTAAAAGTAAGTAATTAATTACTTTTATTTATAAAGTTAATAATACGCGAGATCATTCATGGGCAAACCAAGCGAACAACGGCAAGAAGAAATTGTCATCAGCACTATAGATCTATGTGCTGAGCAAGGGGTTAATAAAATCACCACCCAAGTTATTGCTGATCGCGTTGGCGTGGCGCAGGCGACAATTTTCAAACATTTTAAAACCCGCGACCACGTATTTGAAGCGGTGTTGCGTTGGTTGTCTGGGCGTATGTTTAAAGCCGTAGAACCTATGTTTAAGTCGGAAGCGAGCGCGGATGTCCGGCTACAGAACATTATTTGTAAACAGCTTGAGTTTGCTAGTAAGCATAAAGCCTTGCCCCGTATCCTATTCAGCGACCGGCTACACAGCGACTCTAGTGTGCTTAAAGGCATTGTGCAACAAGTGATGGCACGTATGACGGAAGCGTTCACTCAGCTCATCCAAGACGGCATGGACAGTGGAGTGTTTGCTAACCAACAAAGTGCACAGGTTATGGCTAAATTGGTGGTGAGCACCATGCAAGGCACCCTAATGCGTTGGTCTATTCATGACTACAATTTTGAATTACAAGCCGAAGGGCAAGCCTTGTATGGGTATTATATGCAGGCCTTGTTGGCGAATAACCCTGCCCCATGGTCTATAGAGGATAAATGATGCGTGCCTATTTAGAAGAGGGTTTTGGCCGATTGGCAGCTTTTGTCTTTGATCATGCCAAAAGCTTTTTAGTATTGATGTTGGCGCTGTTTGTATTGCTAGCCAGTGGTTTGCAATACACAAAATTAGACACCTCCACAGAAGGTTTTTTACACGCGGGCGACCCAGTACGGGTAGCGTATAACGAGTTTAAACAACAATTTGGCCAAGACGATCGTATTTTAGTTGCGGTGCATACAGATGATTTGTTTGCACCTGAAAATTTAAAGAAGTTGGAGTCGCTGCATAATGCTCTGGCCGATCAAGTGCCCTATTTAGTCGCAGTGGATAGTTTAATCACCTCTAGGGTGACTACGGGAGATGCCGAAAGCCTCATAGTGAATGAGCTTTTTGACCCTTGGCCCACTACCAGCGCAGAATATGCTCAGCTTAAATCTACGGCTTTGCATAACCCGCTATTAACCAACTTACTGGTTAATGAGCAGGGTAGCTTTACCAATATTATGCTGCAGATGCAGGCGTTTGATCAGCAGCCTATTAACCAGAATGCCTCAATCGACGATTTGCTTGATTTGGGTGATTCGGAGTCTTCTGAGCCATTGCCGGAAATTCCGTTAAGTGATGCGCAAAAGGCCAAAATAATTGACGCGGTCACTAGTGTGGTTGCCGGTTATGACTCGGCAGAATTCACCATCTATGTGGCGGGTTCACCCCAAGTGACTGATTCCCTGCAAACCATGATGGCTGATGACATGGTGTTTTTTGTAGCCATGGTACTGATTACCATTATTTTATTCCTAGGCATTCTGTTTAGAAGGCTGCCAGGCATCATGCTACCTATGTTAACCGTGCTAATGGCAGTGACATCTACCATGGGGTTAATGGGACACTTGTCCATTCCGATTCAAACCATCACTCAAATCATCCCTTCGTTTTTACTAGCGGTGGGTGTGGGTGCAGCCATCCATGTATTGGCTATTTTCTTTAAACAATATGACTGCAGTGAGGGTACAGCCGAAGACAAGAGAAATGCCATTATTTACACCTACCAACATTCGGGTTTTGCCATTGCGGTGACGTCTTTAACCACGGCAGCGGGCCTTGCCTCTTTTGCCAGTTCAGAAGTCTCTGCGGTGGCTCGTTTGGGTGTATTTGCTAGTGCGGGTGTTTTATTGTTATTGGCCTATGTGCTGCTTATGCTGCCGTCGTTAATTAAACTTTTGCCGATAAAAAATAAATCGCAAAAAGACGCTGCCGTCGCTGCAAAGAAAGATGTGATGGAGACTGTATTGCATACATTTAGCAAGGTGTCCGTGCAGTATTACCGCAGCATTTTGGTGGGCACGGGGGTGTTAGTGGTTGCGGGATTGGCAGCGATAACGCAAATTGAATTCTCCCATAACCCTCTCACATGGTTGCCACCAGACAACACCGGACGTATCGCCACAGAAGTGGTGGATGCAGAAATGAAAGGCTCAATTACCATGGAAATCATCATTGATACGGGTGAAGAGAATGGTGTTATACAGCCGGCGCGCTTGCAGGCTATGGATGAACTTGCCCAGTATGCAAACACGCTCACCGGTGATACCTATTTTGTAGGTAAGGTGGTCTCCGTTGCTGATGTGGTGAAAGAAATTCACCAAGCACTCAATGAAAATGATCCAGATTATTATGTGATTGCAGATAATGAAGAATTGATTGCCCAGGAAGTTCTGTTGTTCGAAAACTCCGGCTCAGATGATTTAGAAGACTTAGTGGATTCTCAATTCAGTATAGCGCGCATGACCATTAAAGTGCCGTGGGTTGATGCCGTTGAGTATGTGGGCTTGTTGGACCAAGTCATGGCCAAGAGCAGTGAGCTATTTGATGATCAAGTGCAGGTGAGCAGTACAGGCATGATTGCCATGTTAGTGAAAACCGTGACCAGTGCCATCGTTAGCACAGCTGTGAGTTATGGCATTGCCTTTGCCGCCATTGCCGTCATGATGGTGATAATGCTTGGGAGTGTGAAGTTAGGCCTCATCAGTATGATTCCTAACCTGTTGCCGGTGATCGCAGTATTAGCATTGATGTGGTTATTGAATTTGCCATTAGACATGTACAGCATGCTTATTGGCGCCATCGTTATTGGCCTTGCGGTGGATGACACGGTGCACTTTATGCACAATTTCAAACGTTATTTTGACCAACATGGCGACACCGCTTTAGCCATAGAGCAAACCTTGCAAGGTGCAGGCCGTGCCATGTTGGTGACAACTATTGTGTTGTGCGCAGGCTTTTTTGCCTACTTCTTCTCTGCCATGAGCAATTTAATGGCCTTTGGTGTGCTCACCAGCTTCGCCATTGTGATGGCTTTATTGGCTGATTTTTTGGTGGCCCCAGCACTCATGGTTTGGCTTCACAGTAAGAAATAATACGGTATAACGTAAAGGATAGATGATGAAAAACCAATTATTTAAAAGGCTTGTATTGATGGCCTTGGTGGCAATAAGTCCCCTAGCGACGGCAAGTTTAACTGCGCAAGAAATTGTAGCGCAAGTGGATGCTTTGGAAGAGGCTAATACCAGCAAATCCACAATGCAGATGATTTTGGTGGATAAAAAAGGCAAACAACGTTCCCGCACTATGACCAGCCAAAGCAAAATGATGGGTGATGATGAATATAAATTGCTGTTTTTTGCTGCTCCTGCAAACGTTAAAGGCACCGGCTTCTTAACCTACGATTATGCAAGTGATAAGGAGGACGATCAGTGGCTATACTTGCCGGCTTTGGGTAAGGCCAAACGTATTGCGGCAGCTGATAAAAGCGGTAGCTTTATGGGCTCAGATTTTACCTACGCCGATATGACACAGCGTAATTTGGATGACTACACCTATAAATTGTTGCAGGAAAAGGAAGTGGATGGCAAAGCGACTTGGGTGATTGAAAGCACACCAAAATCTCAATCAGTGATTGATGAAACAGGCTATCTGAAATCCTACCTATTTGTGCGCCAAGACAACTTCGTTGTGGTGCAGGCCATTCATATGATGCCGGATAATTACCGTAAGTACATGAGTGTAAAACAGCTGGCGCAGATTGATGGTATATGGGTGCCCACAGAGATTGAAATGAAAACCACACTGGGCAAAACTCGCCAACACAGCACCCTGCTCATATTGTCGAATATCACCAATAACCAGCCCATAGACGACCAAATATTTAGTTTGCGTGAATTAGTGAAAGGGCTGTAAGTGCTATGAAAAAATTAGCCTTAATGCCTTTAGTTGCTGGGTTGCTAGCCAGCCCGTTACTAATGGCCGACGACTTGGATGACTTGCTCGGTGGTTTTGAAGCCGATGAGGTGGTGATAATACAAGATATTGTGCAGGAAATAGTGCCGCCAGAAGAGGGTGATCTATCTCCCTGGCAAGTTTCGGGGGAGGTGTCCTTGTACGCTAATTATGCATACGATCATGGCACCGACAAAGCACTACCTTGGCAAAATAACTGGTCTCGGTTGCAAGCTAAAACTAGGATAGACGTGGATTATCAAGCATCAAGCGCCAGCCGTGCACATGCTGATGTAAGTGTTGATTATGATTTAGCCTACGGGCTCAATGGGCGTGGTAATTACCCTACGGCGGCTTTAGATGAGTACGAATCCAGCATTGAGCTGGGTGGTTTTTGGTGGCAATCCAGCTTAACGCCTGATTTAGACATTAAGATAGGCCGCCAAAATATGGTGCAAGGCAGTGCCGATATGTTGCGTATTAATGACACCGTTAATAACTTAGACAACCGTTACCCTGGGCTCACGCAGCTAGAAGACTTACGTTTGCCAGTTGCTCTTACTCGGTTAGATTATTACCTACAAGATTGGCAGCTAACCGCAGCCATGCAGCATGAAGTAAGGGCTCCAAAAATTGCCACATTAGGTGTTGATGCGTTTCCATCAAGTGCCTTTTCTAGTGACTTACTGTCTAGTTTGCCTAGCTTACAAACACCACAATATAACAGCAGCGACAGCCCTTTTATGCTCGCTGCAACAGGGCAGCTATTGGGCGTTGACAGTAGTTTCTATTATGGCCGAGTGTTAGACCAGCGTTGGCACAAACAAGTCACGCCCACTGCGGCTAGAGTTTACGGCCTAATTGACCAAGCGGGAACAGCATTAAGTATGGCCCAAGGAAGCTGGCTGTGGAAGCTAGAAGCGGCACGCTTTACAGGGTTGGCCTACAGTAATGCCACCACTAGCAAAAGCCGTACCGATGTTATGCTGGGGTTTGATTATAATGGCTGGAGTGATACTGGCGTAACGCTAGAGTGGGCTCGGCGCCAAATACACGATTTTGAGGCCAGTATGGCTCAAGCACCAGACCTGCAATTAGCCAAAGACATGCAGCTTGCGCTTAATATAAAATATAACTTCAATCACGACCAAACCAATGCCAATTTGGTATACACAGCCAATGGCGCAGAGCTGCAAGGTGGTGGCATGGGAAAAGTGTGGCTAGAACATGAAGTTAGCCAAGCATGGAAGCTCAGTGGCGGCCTCATTAACTACTATGGTGGCACTAACGCTACCTATAACGCATTATCAAATAACGATAAGGTGTTTATGGAAATGCATTATAGTTTCTAATTCTAGGCGCCTCAAAGGCCTTAAGATAGCTGTGGTTTTAGTGTGTAGGTTTTTAGTGGCCACCTAAATTTGGTCACAAGTTATTTGCGTAAGGTTTATACTGTCCAATACTAATATTAGGTAGATAAGTTTGGGGACCTTTTTGTCATCAGATAATGGTATTGAATTGATTAGCAAATATGTTGATGCCCTATGGTTAGAAAAAGGCCTGAGCAAAAATACTCTTGCTAGTTATGACAGAGACTTACGGCAGCTCGAACAATATTTGCATGCTAATAGGCGCAGCTTACTAACGGCTCAAAATATTGATGTAATGGATTTTCTGGCCAACCGCTCTCAAGGTGGTATTAAACCACGCTCGTTAGCACGGTTTTTGTCTAGCATTAAAGGTTTTTACCAGTACTTGGTGCGGGAAAACCACATAACGGTTAACCCGGCGTCACTCATTGATGCGCCTAAACAAGGCCGGCCGATCCCAAAATCTCTCACCGAAGCCGATGTAGAAGATCTGTTAGCTGCGCCTAATGTGGATACAGATTTAGGCCTTAGAGACCGGGCTATGTTGGAATTGTTGTACGCTTGTGGTTTACGAGTTAGTGAGTTGGTTGACCTGGAAATGGGACAGCTCAATTTATCTGCAGGTATTGTTAAGGTATTGGGCAAAGGCTCTAAAGAGCGACTAGTGCCCATGGGCGAAGTAGCCCAAGATTGGCTGCTAAAATACATAAAACAAGCTCGCCCTCAGCTATTAAACAAAACCTCAAGCAGTGTGCTGTTTCCAAGCAACCGTGGCCAGCATATGACCCGGCAAACGTTTTGGCACCGAATCAAACAACATGGTTTAACGGCGGGTATAGAAAAACCATTATCACCCCACGTATTACGCCATGCCTTTGCAACGCACCTACTAAACCACGGTGCAGACCTCAGAGTGATACAAATGCTGTTAGGGCATAGTGATTTATCTACAACGCAGATATATACTCACGTAGCTACCCAGCGTTTACAGAATTTACATTCACAACATCACCCTAGGGGTTAAGTATTATCATGCGTTTACTGGTTTCAAAATTCATCTCTATAGCAGCGCTTGCTGTTACGCTTTTAGCGTCTAATGCGTGGGCTGCAGATTACTCAGGAGTCGAATCTAGTTTGGCTCGTATTAATCCAGACTTAAAAGCCAGCAGTATTGCGGTAACGCCCATGTTGGGTATGTATGATGTGTTGTTAACGTCTGGTGATCGTATTTACATGAGCGAAGATGGTGAGTTTTTCTTTGCTGGAACCATGTATCAAAATGCCTCAGGTCAAGGGCTGGTTAACTTAACTGAGCAAGGGGCGGTTAAAAACCGTATGGTAGCTATGCAAAGCCCAGCTGCACAACAGGTATGGGTATTTCCTGCCGTTGGGTCAACTAAAGCGTCTATTAGTGTATTCACTGACATCGATTGTTATTACTGTCAAAAACTACACTCTGAAATGGCAGCCATTAATGCACTAGGTATTGAAGTTCGATACTTGGCTTTTCCCCGGGCGGGTTTAGGTTCGAGCAGCTATCAGCAGCTGGCAGATTCCTGGTGTGCGGAAAACCCCAATGAATTCTTAACCCAAGCCAAGCTACGTTCTCACAATAAGCAGGCGCCTTTAAATTCCCCTGTGGCTTGTAACAACCCTGTGGCAGCTCACTATAACCTGGGTCAACAAATAGGCGTAACGGGGACTCCCGCAATTATATTAGACAATGGCGAGCTATGGCCTGGTTATTTGCCAGCCAATGAATTGGCTAAACGTTTAGGCCTACTCTAATCTGAGACTATGGCTATGGATTCTGGGTTTTTTTATGTCGCCAAATTGGCCTGGCTGTTAGTAGCCTTAGATAGCCTGCTGCTATTGTGGCTTTGCTTGGGTGTATTTTGTTTATATTTTGGCTGGTTTAAAGCGGCAAAAAGGCTGTTGGTTAGCTTAACCTTGGTTAGCTTAATGATTGCTTTGTTTCCCGTTGGCGAGTGGTTGTTTTACCCCCTAGAAAAGCAAAATCTTCCGGCGGCATTGCCAACTCATATTAATGGTATTGTAGTGCTGGGCGGTGGTGAGCAGGTGGGTTTGACCCATGCCTGGCAGCAAACAGCACTAGGAGATGGCGGCGAACGCCTAACGGCCATGGTGATGTTAGCAAATGTCTATCCCGAAGTTCCCATCCTATTTACCGGCGGCTCTGGACGTATGATTAAACAAGGTACTACGGGCGCTAAAGTAGCTGAAGATTTTGCTTTATCTATGGGGCTGTCCAAGGGACGCATCATCCTTGAGTCTAAATCCCGTAATACCGTAGAAAATGCAGTTCTGAGCAAACAATTGATGCAGCCCCAAGATGGCCAACATTGGTTGCTAGTGACCAGTGCTTTTCATATGCCCAGGTCCTTGGCGGTGTTTTGTAAGGCACATTGGCCAATGCAGGCATACCCCGTGGATTATCGCTCTCAAAAAGGTAATTTGTTACGTATAGATTGGGATTTTTCTAGGCACTTAAGCAACCTTAATCAAGCCTTCAAAGAATGGCTTGGTCTGGCCGCTTATAAGCTGACAGGCAAGGCCTGTTAGGCTACAATGTTCGGCTTATTTTTATACATTCATTAATTAGATACGCGTAACTAGCGCAATGGGGTTTACCTTGAAACCGGTAAGAGTTGGTATTTGTGGATTTGGCACCGTCGGTGGCGGTACGTTTAACGTGTTAGAGCGTAACAGCGACGAGATTACTCGCCGTACGGGCCGTGCCATTGTGGTTGAGCATATTGCCCAGCGGCGCCCTAACGTCAATTGTGATACCGGTGACACAGCCATTACCGACGATATCTTTGCGGTAGCCAACAATCCTAATGTAGACGTATTAGTAGAACTTATTGGTGGCCACGAACCAGCCAAAGAGCTAGTGCTTACGGCCATTCGTAATGGTAAGCACGTGGTTACGGCTAACAAAGCGTTAATCGCTGTACACGGTAATGAGATTTTTGAAGCGGCTCGAAAGCATAACGTCACTGTGGCTTATGAAGCCGCCATTGCGGGTGGCATCCCTATTGTTAAGGCCATACGGGAAGGGCTGGCAGCCAATAATATTAACTGGCTAGCAGGCATTATCAACGGCACTGGTAACTTTATTCTTACGGAGATGCGTGATAAAGGCCGTGCATTTACAGACGTACTCAAAGAGGCTCAAGAACTAGGTTATGCAGAAGCAGACCCCACCTTTGATGTAGAAGGCATAGACGCAGCTCACAAGCTCACTATTCTTTCTTCGGTAGCGTTTGGTATTCCTTTGCAGTTTGAACAATGTTACACCGAAGGTATCAGCAAAGTATCTGCACAAGACGTAGCAAATGCCGAATCGTTAGGTTATCGCATTAAGCACCTAGGCCTTACCCGCCGCACAAAAGCAGGTATAGAGCTGCGTGTGCATCCCACCATGATTCCAGAGAAACGATTGATCGCTAACGTGCATGGCGTAATGAATGCTGTGTTGGTAGAAGGCGATGCCGTTGGTCCTACCATGTATTACGGCGCTGGCGCCGGTGCCGAGCCTACGGCGTCTTCGGTGGTGGCAGACTTAGTAGACGTAGTGCGTGACATGGTTGTAAATCAGAATGTGCGTATGCCATCCTTGGCCTTCCAGCAAGATGCCATGTCAGACAGCCCAGTGTTGCCTATGGATCAAGTGGTGACCGCCTTTTACTTACGCATGACGGTTTCTGAAAAACCGGGAGTATTGGCTCAAATCACTCAAATTTTAGGGGATGCAGGCATTAGCATAGAAGCCATTCGTCAGCAAACCCATGAGTCTTCGCAAGTGCCTGTTATTATACTCACCCGCCCGGTACAAGAAGGCCATATGAATAATGCTATTGCCGCCATCGAAGCTTTGGCTGATGTGAATGGCGAAGTGACTCGTATTCGCGTAGAAAACTTAGACGGCTAGGAATAAACATGCGTTATATCAGTACCCGTGGTCAGGCCCCCAGCCTTAGTTTTGAAGATGTATTGCTCACTGGTTTGGCCAGCGATGGCGGCCTTTATGTGCCCGAGTCTTTGCCTCAATTTAGTCATGAAGAGATAGCCTCTTGGTCTAAACTCAACTATGCCGATTTGGCCCATAAGATTTTGCTGCCGTTTGTTGAAGAAGACATCAGCAGTAGCGAACTTAAAATCATGGTGGATGAAACCTACGCCGGATTTAACCATAAGGCGGTAGCACCGTTAATTCAGCTAGATCAAAACGAATGGGTATTGGAATTATTCCATGGCCCCACCTTAGCCTTTAAAGATTTTGCCCTACAATTATTAGGCCGCTTAATGGATCATGCGCTTATTAAGCGCGACAAACGCTTAGTGATTATGGGGGCTACGTCGGGTGATACGGGTTCTGCGGCCATTGAAGGTTGCCGCCACAGTAAGCGGGTACAGCTGTTTATTTTGCACCCCCATGGGCGCGTATCCGAAGTGCAGCGTCGCCAAATGACCACCTTAATGGGTGGCAATATTCATAATATTGCCGTGCGCGGTAATTTTGACGATTGCCAACAAATGGTAAAGCAAAGTTTTGCTGATCAGTCTTTCTTGAATGGCGGCCAGTTAGGTGCTGTAAACTCGATTAATTGGGCCCGTATCATGGCTCAAATTGTTTACTACTTCTATGCTGCCGTAGCCTTAGGTGGCCCACACCGCCCCGTGTCTTTTAGTGTGCCTACGGGTAATTTTGGAGACATTTACGCGGGTTATTTAGCCAAAAAAATGGGTTTGCCTATTAAGCAACTCATTGTAGCCACCAATGAAAATGATATTTTGCACCGCTGTATCAGCGCTAACCAATATGAAAAACAGGGTTTAGTACAGACCTTGTCGCCAAGCATGGACATTATGGTGTCTAGCAACTTTGAACGTTTATTGTTCGACTTATACGATCGTGATGGCGCCGCTTTAAACGAACTGGTTACCGGCCTCAATAATGGCACCGCCAACAGCTTAGAGCCACAACGCTGGCAGCAGGCGCGGGAACTGTTTTCTAGTCATCGTGTAGATGACAACAATACCTGTGATGTCATTCGCCAAGTGGCACAAGAACATAATTACTTGCTCGACCCCCACAGCGCTATCGGTGTGGAAGCAGGGCGTGTATGTAACCAACATCCAGAACTACCGATGATCACGTTGGCGACAGCCCACCCGGTTAAATTTCCAGATGCTGTGATTAAAGCAGGCCAAGCTGCGCCACACTTGCCTAGCCACCTTACTGATCTGTTAGACCGTCCAGAGCGTTGCAAAGTGTTGGATAACAACCTTGCTACGGTTCAGTCGTACATGATGAGCCAGCTCTAAGAGCATCGTCAATATGTCAGTCCGCTTGCGTTTGGGCAGTTCTAACGCTGCCTTAGACGCCGCTTTTGACCCCCTTGTAGCCCGTGTTTTTGCCCACCGAGGCATTACTGAGCCTGCACAGGTTGACTATCAGCTTAAACAACTCTTGCCGTACCATCAGCTTAAAGGCATTAATTGCGCGGTGGCTTTGTTGGTGCAAGCGCTCGAGGCGCAACAGCACATTGTTATAGTGGGTGACTTCGATTGCGACGGTGCAACCAGCACAAGCTTAGCCATGCTAGCCCTAGGGGCTATGGGGGGCCAAAATATAAGCTACCTGGTGCCTAACCGATTTGATTTTGGTTATGGATTAAGCTCCGCCTTAGTGGATTATGCACAAGCCAGTAAGCCCCACTTAATTGTCACTGTAGACAATGGTATTTCCAGTCACGCAGGGGTAGAGCGAGCCCACGAACTTGGTATTAAAGTGTTAGTCACAGACCATCATTTAGCGGCAGACACCTTGCCAGCTGCAGATGCCATTGTTAACCCCAATCAGCCTGGCTGCGAATTTCCGTTTAAATCTACGGCTGGCGTAGGGGTTATTTTTTATGTTATGTCTGCTTTACGGCGTGAGTTACAAACTCAAGGTTGGTTTGAAAAACAACAAATCACACCGCCCAATATGGGACAGTATCTAGATTTAGTAGCCCTTGGTACCGTGGCAGACTTGGTGCCTTTGGAGCACAATAACCGCATTTTGGTGTCTCAGGGAGTGGCACGCATTCGCCACGGCAAAGCGCGGCCGGGGTTGTTGGCTTTGCTCAACATAGCTAAACGTCAACATCATCATATACAGGCATCAGATTTAGGCTTTAGCGTAGGCCCGCGGCTTAATGCCGCAGGGCGTCTTGATGACATGAGTTTAGGCATAGAATGTTTGTTGAGTGACAACCCGCAGATCGCCGCCTCGTTGGCTCAAGAATTAGATGAACTCAATGGTCAGCGGCGCAATATAGAAGCCGACATGCAGCAGCAAGCGATTAATATTCTGGCGCGTTTAGAAACCTCGCAAGACGAAGTAATGCCTAAATGTGTGTGTTTGTATCACCCCGATTGGCATCAGGGCGTAGTGGGTATAGTGGCGTCACGTATTAAAGAAAAATGGCACCGTCCGGCGCTGGTTTTTGCCCAAGGCGATGACGACACACTAAAAGGTTCTTGCCGTAGTATTGCAGGCTTTCATTTGCGTGATGCCTTGGCTGCGGTAGATGCCTTAAACCCGGGTTTAATCATTAAATTTGGTGGCCACGCCATGGCGGCCGGCTTAACTATCCATGCCGACAATTTAAGTGTTTTTGAACAAGCTTTAAACACCTATACACTGGAGCATTTGCCGGAACAGCTATTAGCCCGCGAATGGCGTTCCGACGGTGAACTTAATGCCCACGAATTGCAGCTAAACCAAGCCTTTGCTTTGCAACAGGCAGGGCCTTGGGGGCAAGGGTTTGAAGAGCCCACTTTCCATGGCCGCTTTATGTTGGTGCAGCAGCGTATTGTGGGGGAGAAGCATTTAAAGCTAGTGTTAGCACACCCTCAAACCGGCGAGTTGGTCGATGCTATTTATTTCAATATAGATGTTGCAGTTTGGCCGAACCCCTGTGAGCAGGCAGATTTAGTGTATCGCTTAGATGTGAATGAATTTAGGGGTCGCCAGAGTTTACAGTTGATGGTACAGCACATGAGCCCAGTGCTTTAATCGTATCGATGGGGCAGGGCTATATGAGGGCTATATGAGGGCTATATGAGG
>JAQRMV010000049.1:0-1666 GCA_028598985.1 Gammaproteobacteria bacterium | reverse complement strand
AGGGCTATATGAGGGCTATATGAGGGCTATATGAGGTCGAATTGAGGTGTTTTTAGTTCCGAAAAATCCAATTCTAAATTTTCATCACCTTCAGCCTTAGCTTTACGCCTGTCTAACACACGTTGATAGCGCCTAGAGCACAGCTTCATTACCTGAAGTTTTTGCGTGGTAGTCATGGTTTGCCACTCAAAGCGCTCATCTCGCGAGCGCATGCAACCCTTGCAATAACCCTTGGGGCTATTTTCGCATACGCCTATACAGGGGTTTGGGGCTTCAAATAGTTCAGACTGTTCCATGGCGCGCAATATAGCAGTTTATGGCGCTAATGTCCTTAGCTGCCTCATTAGACCGCTTAAGGTATAGCGATAGTGCCGATCATGGGTAAATGGTCGGAAATATGCCAAGTGTTATCTTGTAGAACTTGAGTTTTGCTGACCGATAGATGATCGCTGTATACGAAGTAATCGATGGTGCGGTCTGGAGCCGTCACTTCTTTGCGGTTAGGGAAGTGGGTAAACCATGCTTTAGCATTTGGGCCATTGGCCTGTTCAATACTAGGGATGACATTAAACTGGTGGTAAATGCGGGCGAACTCACTATTGGGTTGGTAGTATGTACGAGCCATGGCATCCATATTTTGGTATTGGCCGGGTGGTAATAAGTTAAAATCGCCAGCAATAAGCCAAGCTTCACCTGCTGAGTTTTTTTCTGCGAGCAAATTTTCTAAATAAGATACCTGCTGTTGCATAGTGTCTGAACCTTGGGCAAAGGCGTCGAAATGAGTGTTCATTAAGGATAAGCGGCCACCCCCTTCAATAGGTAAGTTCACTTCTTGTATAGCGCGACGGAAATTGAACTGGTCACTCACCGGATCGGTTTTAATGGTGGCCAGCTGGTGGCGTAGTGCATCACTCAACTTGTACTTAGAAATCACCGCAAGCTTCATGCCTACGGACCCCATAATTTGTGGCAGTGGTACAAAACCTGCCTGCCAATACAAGGCTTCACTGTAGTTGCCGTATGCAGCTGGAAGTAGGGTTAATAAACGCTGTAGTTGGTCTTCATAGTCTGTACGCTTGGCGTTGTCGTGCAGCTCTTGTAACAAAATTACATCTGGATTTTGCGCAATAATAAGTTGAGCAACTTGCTCAAAAGTTTGGTCTATGTCTGCTTTAGTAGCACGAATATCTGGGCCGTCACCGTCTAGGCGGTCATACCAAAATTCGTAATTTTTGCCAGACATATACTGTAGGTTCCAGCTAAGCACCTTAACCTGTTGGCCAGATTTTAAAATTGGCGCATTGATTTGGTTGACCACGGGCTCTGTTTGTAGCGCCGGTGGGTGAAAGGTAATGCTCCATATTAATGCCGCTAAAGCAGCCACTAATACCACCAAACTAATGGTGATCCATTTAATACTTTTTATTAAAATGTTGAGCATGTTTAGTTCTCTAATATTTAGGTGTAAATTAATCCATACACGGTATGCTTCAGTGTACTTGCCTGCGAGGCATAGAGTCCAGTTTTGGGTGTACAGTGAGCCAGTCTCCCTAATCTCTAGATAGAAAACACTAAAACTCAGGAAGCCTTGGCTGTATAATGGTTTGTGACAAAACGCACCAACACCCAATGGGTGATACAGACAAGGCTTACGATGATTCTACCT
>JAQRMV010000048.1 GCA_028598985.1 Gammaproteobacteria bacterium | reverse complement strand
ATTAAAATACATATAGTGAAAATACAGCCGGAAGTAATTTTTCCTCACATTGCCAAATAGTTCGGTTAAGGTTAATGGTTCTGCTCGATCGTCATGATCTTCACCGTAGACCAGTTCTTTACGATAAGCAGCTTCCACTCTTTGATTACGAAATTCTAAACCAGGCAATTTGATTCCCACAACAGCCATAAGCACGGTCCCAAAAATAGACCAAAAAATGGCAGCGTAAAATAACGGTGACGCAATACTGCCAATAATAGGCAATTCAGTAACATATTGAGACAGTGACCAAAGCACAGGCAAAAAAGCCACCAACGTCATAAATGCATCGACTAAAGACACGCCTAGTCCTTCCATAATACCAGCGAACCGCATGGTGTCTTCCTGAACTCGTTGCGCTGCGCCTTCAACGCGCCTCAATTGAGTCCATTGAGAGGCATAATATTCATTCATCGCCATACGCCAGCGGAAAATATAGTGACTCACAAAGAAGCGAGTTAATACAAACACCACTACCGCTAAAAATGCGATCTCTGCAAATACCAATATTAGACTGTATAACTCATCTGCAGTAACACTTCCTTGCTCGGAAAACGCGGCCTGGATACTGTCAAAAAACGGCCGCCTCCAAGTGTTGATTGCAACCGACACCTGCACTGAAAAATAAGTACTAAACAATATCAGCGCCGTGCCAAAAATAGACCACATTTGTTTCTCATGGGGTGAAAACCACATCCATGCTCCACCGAATGCCATTAGTGTTGAAAAAAAGTAGAGGTAAAACCATATAAAGTCAGTGGTAATGAAGTGCCCTAAACCAAGCACAGGTTCCATATCCTCTGGCGGCAGTTCAAAGCCCACCCATGTACCTATTGGGTCTCCCCAACCATACCAAACACCAATACATAAGCTCGCCCATAATATTAAAGACAAGAAAAACCAACGAGGATTAGGAAAAAATGATTGGAACATACAGGCCCTTTCGTAAACCGTTATTAATAGATTCTTAGATTAGACAGTTTAAGCAACAATATCTACCTGATTTGTATCCTTGACATCTTTCCTATGCAATGGAAGAATGCCCCTCATGTTTTTGGTATACCATAATACAAACATCAAATTTACGGATAACCAAAGCATAGAAAAATATGTCGTTAATACTTAGTTTAGGGAGTTGTTAGCATGAAGTTTTCTTTATTTCTCCACATGGAGCGATTCGATCCGGCCAAATCTCACAAGGAGCTATTTGATGAGTTAGTTGAGCTCACACTAATGGCAGAAAAAGCAGGTTTTGAAACGGTCTGGATTGGTGAACATCATATGATGGAATTTACCATTTCTCCCAACCCCCTGAACTTCATGGCCTATCTTGCCCCTATTACTAAAACCATTCGTTTAGGTTTAGGCACTATTGTAGCGCCCTTTTGGAACCCTGTGCGCCTTGCGAGTGAAGCATCCCTTGTAGACATGATGAGCAACGGGCGGCTTGACTTTGGTATCGCCCGTGGCGCTTATCAGTCTGAATTTGACCGCATGGCCAATGGTATGGCGGCCAAAGAAGGCGGCGGCCCACTGCGAGAAATGATTCCAGCGTTACAAAAACTATGGCAAGGCGACTATGCTCACGATGGCGAACACTACTCGTTTCCAACCTCGACAGCCATTCCACGCGTTACGCAAAAACCTTACCCACCGATGTGGGTTGCAGCCCGTGAACAAGAGTCCCACGATTATGCTGTGAGCAGTGATTGTAATGTGATGGTAACACCGCTTATCGCAGGCGATGCTGTGATTGAAATGGCCAGCGAACGGTTTAAGCAAGCATGTAAAAACAACCCCGACAAACCCGTACCGCAATTGTTGGCTTTACGTCACACATGGGTGCATGAAGAAGACGAAGATTGGCGTAAAGGTGCTCAAGCGCTACGCGATTGGTATGCTTATTTTTATGCTTGGTTTAAGAATGACCAACAGCCAGTAGATGGTTTTGTAAAACCACTTACAGATCAACAGATGAGTGAAATGCCCGGCTTTGGCCTAGACGAATTACACGATAATTTGTTGATTGGCACCCCCACTCAAGTCACCAAGCGTATTAAACATTACGAGTCCTTGGGCATTACCCAATTTAGCTTTTGGAGTGACAACGGCCTACCCCACGCCGAAAAGAAAAAGTCGCTGCAGTTGTTTATAGACAAAGTTATACCTAATTTTAATTAAGGGCTATGGCTCGCTTTAACTAGGAACAAAACCATGCATTTTGAAGTACGTAAAGTCGTTACCCACATAGAAGAAACCCGCATTGAAGGCGGCAAAACAGCCGCTACCCCTATTAAAATGGTGGGAGTAGCCTATGTAATTAAAAACCCATGGGCAGGCCAAGGTTTTGTCGAAAACCTACGCCCAGAAATCACCGCCGGTTGTTCTGAGTTAGGTGAAGAAATGGTGGCATCTATCCTGTCTCACTTCCCTAGTGGCGATGCCATAGAGGCCTATGGTAAAGCGGCTGTGATTGGGTTGAACGGTGAAATTGAACATGCTTCAGGCATTATCCACACCTTGCGTTTTGGCAATCACTTTCGTGATGCCGTTAACGCCAAGAGCTATTTGAGCTTCACCAATAAACGCGGCCCAGCCGGCACTTCTATTCAAATCCCAATGATGCATAAGGATGATGCGGGCTTTCGTTCCCACTACATCACTTTAGAAATGCACATTGAAGACGCGCCTAGTGCCGATGAAATCATCGTTGTATTAGGCGGCTCAGACGGCGGTCGTGCCCACCCGCGCATTGGTAACCGTTACATGGACTTGGAAGAAATTGCAGCAGAAAATGCCGCCGCAGAAGCTCAAGTTTAATGGCTCTATTTTGCCCAGCAGGCACCCATTACCAAACATTGGGTAAGCCCTTAACGGGCATCCAAACCGATAACTCCGCCGTGGTATTTATCCACGGCGTAGGTTTAGATTTAAACCTATGGCAAAATCAAACCCAAGCCTTTGAATCCCATTATCATGTCATCACCTATGACATGCTAGGCCATGGTTTAAGTCCCAATGCTGAAGCAGGCATTAGTTTAAACACTTTAAGCCATCAGCTAGTGGCGCTTATAGACCATTTACAACTCCACCAAATACACTTAGTGGGTTTCTCGTTAGGTGGCTTGGTGGCCCGTGTATTTGCCACCCAACATCACCATCGGCTCAAGTCGCTCACCATTATGAATTCGGTATTTGATCGTGATGATGCCCTACGCCAAGCCATTTTGTTACGGGTTAAAGAGGTTGAAAACCATGGCCCTAGTGCGAATATAGATCAGGCCCTAACCCGCTGGTTTAGCCCCCTATATACTCAAAATAATAGCCATTACCTAGGCCAGCTTAAAGCAAAAGTACTGGCCAACCATGGCCCAAGCTACAGCCGTTGTTACCGCTTATTTGGCGAAGGCGATAATGTCGCACGTAATCAGTTGGGCAATATAAGTTGCCCTACCCTGATCACCACCGGCGAACTAGACCCTGGCTCTACGCCTGCCATGAGCCATGCTTTAGCTGCCCATATTAGTTCGGCACAGGTGGCTATTTTGCCCAATGCTAGGCACATGATGCCCATTGAGAAAGCCCGAGAAGTTAACCAATTATTAAAGCAATTTATTAACGTGAATCGTTAGTCAGTAGCAAAGGAGCACCCAATGTCTATTAGCCAATATCAAATGTTTATCAATGGTCAGTGGGTTGAGGCCCAAGACGGTGGCCGTTTTGACAGTTTAAACCCTGCTAATGCTCAAACATGGGCTAGCTTTCCGCACGCCAAAGAAGCCGATGTACATGCAGCGGTTGAAGCGGCACAAAACGCCTTTGAAAACCCAGCATGGGGCAACTTACACGCCACAGCTAGGGGCAAATTATTACGTAAACTAGGCGACTTAATCGCAGCCAACAAACAACGTTTGGCACAATTAGAAACCAACGACAACGGCAAGCTGATCCGTGAAACTATGGGCCAAATTGGCTATATGCCAGAGTTTTTTTATTATTATGCAGGCCAAGCCGACAAACTAGAAGGCCAAACCTTACCCCTAGACAAAGCCGACATGTTTGCCTACACCACCCACGAACCATTGGGTGTGGTGGCTGCCATTATTCCCTGGAACTCGCCCATGTACCTCACGGCGGTTAAGCTAGCTCCCGCACTAGCAGCCGGCAACACCGTGGTACTTAAACCTTCAGAACATGCGTCCGCCACTATTGTAGAGCTCATGCACTTGGTAAAAGAAGCCGGTTTTCCAGACGGCGTAGTTAACGTGGTCACCGGCTTTGGTGCTGACACGGGTTGTGCCCTCACCAAACACCCATTAGTACGTCGCATTGCCTTTACCGGTGGTGAGCAAGGCGCTAAAGCCGTGGTTAAAAACAGTGCAGAAAATCTCGCTCAGCTCAGCCTAGAGCTAGGTGGCAAGTCCCCCAATATCGTATTTGATGATGCCGATATTGGCAGCGCCGTGAATGGCGTAATTGCTGGGATTTTTGCAGCCAGTGGCCAAAGCTGTGTAGCGGGTAGTCGTCTATTGATACAAGAGTCTGTATACGATGAGTTTTTAGCCGCCCTTAAAGCCCGTGCTGCAACCATTGTTATTGGTGACCCTATGGATCCCAAGTCAGAAATGGGACCTATGGCAACACTACCACAATTAGCTTTAGTTGAACGCATGGTCGCCGCCGCTCAAGCAGACGGTGCCGTCTTAATTCACGGCGGCAAACGCGCCTCCGTACCTGGCGAGGGTTGGTATTACCAGCCCACAATTCTAGCCGTAGATTCAAATCAATGCGCCATTATGCAAGACGAAGTATTTGGCCCCGTAGCCAGTATTATGCGCTTTAAAGACGAAGCTCATGCCTTGGAATTGGCCAACGACAGTGAATTTGGGTTAGCAGCAGGTATTTGGACCCGCGACAATGGCCGAGTACATCGCATGAGTAAATCTGTACAAGCGGGTATCATTTGGGTCAATACCTACCGCGCCGTATCTCCAATGGGCGCTATCGGTGGTTTTAAAGCCAGCGGCTATGGCCGTGAAAGTGGTATTGATGGAGTTAAAGATTATACTCAACTAAAAACCGTATGGATCAATACATCAAACCATCCTATGGCCGACCCATTTGTGATGCGTTGATAGTCAATAATGACATTATTGCCACTGAAATTTGTTTAATATGTTAAACAAATTGACGTAGAATATACAACACATATGAATACTACGCTTTTACCAAGGACACTACGCATGCAACTCAACAACCCTGCTTTATTTCGCCAACAAGCCTACATTAACGGCACATGGTTAGACGCTGATACAGGACATACCATTACGGTCACTAACCCTGCCAACGATGAGGTTATAGGAAGCATTCCAGACATGAACGGCGTAGAGACGGCCCGCTCTATTGAAGGAGCACGTGTGGCCATGATTGGCTGGCGCAAACAGACAGCCAAACAACGGGCTGTTATTCTACGCCGTTGGTTTGACCTCATCATGGCCAACCAAGATGATCTTGGTAAAATCATGACCTTGGAGCAAGGCAAGCCCTTAGCCGAAGCCAAAGGCGAAATTGCTTATGCAGCTAGTTTTATTGAATGGTTTGCAGAAGAAGGCAAGCGTACTTACGGTGACATTATCCCAACCCATAAGGCCGATGCCCGCATTGTTGTGACTAAAGAGCCGATTGGTGTGGTTGCTGCCATCACCCCATGGAACTTCCCTTCTGCCATGATCACGCGTAAATGTGGGCCAGCATTAGCCGCAGGTTGTGGTTTTGTAGTGCGTCCAGCGGCAGAAACGCCATTTTCGGCCTTGGCTTTAGCCGTGTTAGCTGAAGAAGCAGGTATTCCTGCAGGTGTATTTAACGTCATTACTGGGCAGTCGCGGCCTATTGGCGCAGAGCTTACTAGCAACCCTACGGTGCGAAAACTTACCTTTACAGGCTCTACCCCTGTGGGCAAGTTATTAATGCAGCAGTGCGCACCTACCTTGAAAAAAGTGTCTTTAGAGCTCGGCGGCAATGCGCCGTTTATTGTGTTTGATGATGCCGACCTTGACTCAGCAGTGACTGGAGCCATTGCTGGAAAATACCGTAATGCCGGACAAACTTGTGTTTGTGTAAACCGCTTTATTGTACAAGAAGGTGTATATGATGCCTTTATCGCTAAATTTGCCGCCAAGGTGGCCGAGCTTCAAGTGGGCAATGGCATGGACGAAGGGGTCACTCAAGGCCCTATGATTAACCAGGGCGCCATTGATAAAGTTAAAGAACACATAGACGATGCCCTAAGTAAAGGTGGTGACTTAGTCTGTGGCGGCGAAAGCCATGCATTAGGCGGTAGCTTCTTTGCACCGACCATTATTGGCAATGCCACCACCAACATGAAAGTAGCCACAGAAGAAACATTTGGGCCCTTGGCACCCGTCTTTAAATTTAAAGATGAAGCCCAAGCCATTGCCATGGCGAACGATACCGAGTTTGGCCTAGCCGCATATTTTTACACTCGTGATATTGGTCGAGTATGGCGTGTAGGTGAAGGTTTGGAATATGGTATTGTGGGTATTAACGAAGGCATTATCTCTACCGAAGTTGCTCCTTTTGGTGGCGTAAAAGAATCGGGCATGGGCCGGGAAGGTTCACACTATGGTATTGATGACTTTTTAGAAATTAAATATATGTTGATGGGCGGTTTGTAATGTCAGACACAAAACACAGGTCAGAAAAATTTGAGGCAGGGCTCAAAACCCGTAAAGCTGTATTAGGAGATGCCTACGTAGATGCTTCCCTTGCCGCCGCCGATGATTTCACATGGCCATTACAAGAACTCGTCACTGAGTACTGCTGGGATAGCGTTTGGAACAGGGACGGATTACCACGTAAAACCCGCAGCTTAATTAACCTAGGCATGATTACGGCGTTAAACCGCCCACATGAACTCAAACTCCACATCCGCGGCGCATTCAACAATGGCTGCACCCAAGACGAAGTACGCGAAGTTCTGCTACAAAGCGCTATCTATTGTGGGGTCCCAGCTTCTATCGACGCCTTTCGTTGTGCCCGTGAAGTGTTGGCAGACATGGCTGCAGAGGCCTAAATTATGATCTCGGACCTTGCGGACCTTAAAGTTACTCGCAACACCATTACTTTACGCCAAATCGTTTTGGATAAGCTGCGTGATGCGATCATCAGCACTCAACTTAAACCGGGCCAACGCCTAGTGGAGCGAGAATTGTGCAAGGTATTGGACGTAAGCCGAACATCGGTCCGAGAAGCCCTACGCCATTTAGAATCCGAAGGCTTAGTGCAGTACGCAGGCCAGCGTGGCCCTAGTGTTACCGTACTTAATGCCTTAGATATTAAAAATATTTACGAACTAAGGGCGGCCTTAGAGGGCCTAGCCGGCGAGCTATTTTGTATTCGTGCCAACAATGAACAAGTACGACTACTTCAAGAAACAACTCATGCCTTAAAAACCGCTTTTGATCAGTCTGAGGTGAGTGAGATTTTGGCATGCACTAAAGACTTCTATGATCAATTGTTAGAAGGCAGTGGCAATGCCGAAGTGGCTAATGCACTTAACCGGCTGTTAGCTCGTATCATGGTGTTACGAGCTGGAACCATTGCCCAAGCAGGTCGATGGAAAGACAGCCTCAAGGAAATGCAGGCTATCATGGAAGCTATTTCTAAGCGTGACGCAGAAGCAGCTCGCAAGGCCTGTGTTGCCCACGTACAAGCTGCTGGAAACATTGCTCTTCAACAGATCAGCAAGGGTTATAATTAACGCCCTTGCGGTGCTACCTGCTTAAACGAGCTGAACTACGCTGGTATGGGGGTCTCGGCTCTTTTTGGCTTGGTTTAACTGCTGTAGATAATCTTCCCAATGCCGTTGTTGATTGATACATAGATCGTGAAGATAATTCCAAGTATATAAACCCGAATCATGGCCATCATCAAATTCTAACTTTAGCGCGTAGTGGCCCACTCCTTCAATACCGATAAGCTTCACCTTGCTCTTGCCTACTTGCAGCACAGCTTGGTCTGGGCTATGGCCTCGAACTTCTGCACTAGGTGAAGAGATACGCAGGTATTCCGCCGTTAAGGTATAACTAGCTTCATTGCTAGTACTTGCACTGATAACTTCAGATTCTAAGGGATACGTCAGCTCTAAGGTATTGCTGCTTTTATGCAGCTTGATTTTTGTTGGATTCACTGTATAGATCTCGATTAACGTTTACGGCGAATTAAGTCGCGAATAAAAAAACGGTTAGGGTCTAGCGCCCAAGCCACACATTGTGCCACAGGCAAGCTTTGATTTGCCATTGAAGAGGCCAATATTTCGGCACTTAAAGGGGCGCTGATTAACCCTTTAGAGCCATGACCTGCATTAATGTATAACCCTTCCACGTAAGGCATGTCATGTGTAAATTTATAATTAGCATCTTGCCTTAGCTTGGCAAATCGACTCAACCCTAGCGATTCATCAGCAAGTTGGCCAACCATAGGCAAATAATCCGGAGTAACTGCCCTAAACCCTACTCTTCCGCCCTTAATTGCGTTGAGCCCTAGTTCTTTGTGCTGTGGTAAAACTTCACTTAAACGCCCCAAATTGCCCATATGATCTTGTTCTGATAATTCTGCACCTGCCGTGTGTAAGTTATAACTCGCACCCACTGCAAACATATGATTCTGTGATGGTGTGACATAGCCCTCTCCACACACCACTAGTGCAGGGCTTTGCGGTGATTCAACATAGCTCACCTGGCCACGAATAGACTTTAATGCAACGCAGTGCTCAGATAATAGGCTTTTTGCACCGTTGGCGTTAGCGATCACCACTGCGTCAAACCCATAGTAACCTGAGCGATCGCCTTTTAATTCTAACTGCCAGTTCTGACTTTGTGTTCGCTGCAGGGCTAATACGCGGGTATTAAGCCATAGATACGCACCACTTTGAGTATACAAAGCGTCGCACCAGTGCGCAGGCGATACCCACCCGCTATTAGGGAAGTATAAGCCACCAGCACATACAGGCTGCTGGGCCAACTGTTCAGCTTGGGGCTGGCTTAACCACTGCAACCAAGAAGGCGGATACTGCCGCTTCATCACCCCTTGCATTTGAGCTACTTGTTTGGGATTGTTAGCTAACTGCAATAATCCACAGGACTGCCAAAAATCTGGGCTTAAGCTACGCTGCAACAATCCCATACTGTGCTGTAAGCCTTGTTGATAAAACTGTCCTGCAATGGTGGCGTTGTCTGGTAACTTGGCATAAAGCATACCTTGCCGATTGCCTGAAGCACCACTAGCTAAGGTTGGCCCCTGCTCTATTAGGGTAACTTCAAAGCCCCTTTTAGATAAACTATAGGCGGTAGATACACCGCTTATACCCGCACCAATAACAGCCACCTTACTGCGGCATGAAACACCTGATAATGGCCGCTGCCATGGCGGTTGATAAACTGTACTTTGTTGAGGTTTTTTACCGTTTAGCACCACATCAAAAGGGCCTTGAAGCTGGGCTAAGGCCTCATCTGGTGAAGCTTGTATAAGAATCAGCTTCACATTGCCAAAATCGAGCTGGTGAAATCCTTTTATGGCAACTGGATATTGTGTTTGTAGTTGTAAGCTTAAACTGCCTAGGTTTGGCCACTCCTGATGAAGCGCCTTGAGGGCATCTAGTGGTAAAGGTTGCTCACAAATAGCAACGTAGCAAAGCTGTGATGTTAATGCCGTTTGTGATTGTTGCCACAATGCCCATGTCAGTAAAAAATCTAAGCCTGCATCGAATTGATGATCTAGTACTTGAACCTGGCCGTGAGGGCTTTCAGCCAAAGAATGATCAGCACCAAGAAAAAATTTATCGTTTGAAAATAGAGTTCTAAGCTCTTCTAGCCGCTGCCCAACTTGGAGTGTGCTTCTATGGAACTTAACTGATAATAAGCCCACCAACTGCGAAGTTAGAAGCAAGTGTTGGGGGTCAGAAAAAGCTTTTTTGGGGCTGGTTTTCATATCCTGAAATCATTGAGTAAGCGAGTAAGCTTTATATAAATAAACCGGCTCCCTCGGCCAGTTTTGGTGCCCACGCTTAGTCTGAGTTGGTACTTCAGCAATACGGTCTACAACGTTCATCCCTTCAATCACCCTGCCAAACACAGCATAACCTGCACTAGTGGTGCTTTTATCTAAAAACAAGTTGTCTTGGTGGTTAATGAAAAACTGTGCTGTGGCACTGTGTGGATTGCTAGTACGGGCCATAGAAATGGTGCCTCTCTGATTAGACAACCCATTAATGGCTTCATTCATAATGGGGGCTTGTGTGCCCGCTTTAGCTTTTTCATTCACACCAAAGCCGCCACCTTGAACCATAAAACCAGGGATCACACGATGGAAAATTGTGCCGTTGTAATAGCCGCTGCTTACGTAAGATAAAAAATTATCTACACTGATAGGTGCGGCCTGTCTGTCCAGTTCAATTATAATATGCCCATGAACTGTCTCAAGTTTAACTTGAGGATTCCCCGCTAAAACACTCACACCAAAACATAAAGCGATCAGGGAAAAAAGAGCCGTTGATAATAGCTTCATGGAAGTAGACCTTAAGTTGGAAAAACTTGTTTAAACGGTTTTACCGTAACATGAGCATAGACACCCGCAGCAATATATGGATCCTGATTTGCCCACTCCTGCGCTTCTGTGAGGTCTGCAAATTCTGCCACCACTAGGCTACCAGTAAAGCCTTCGGCAGTAGCGTGGGGGTGTGGGCCAGCTAGGGTAAGGCGATTCTGGATATCCAACGCCTTCAGTCGTTCTACGTGAGCAGGGCGAGCTTCAAGCCTTGCAGATAAACTATTTTCAACATCTTGGGCGATAATGGCAAACAACATAAGTTAGTCCTCTGCGCCCTTGTCTTTAGGCATAAATCGAGACATATAAACGCCTTGAGCAATAATAAATACAAAGGTAAGGCCTAACATGCCAAACAATTTAAAATCCACCCAAGCCGCTTCGCTGAAGTTAAACGCGACATATAAATTAATGCCGCCCATAGTGGCAAAAAATACTACCCATGCCACATTAAGCTGCCGCCAAATGCGGCTTGGGAGCTCTACGCCTTTTTCCATTAATCGCTGCACCACCGGCTTTTTGCCGATGTACTGGCTACCTAAAAAACCCAAACCAAACAACCAGTTAACAATGGTTGGCTTCCATTTAATAAACTGCCCATCTTGAAGCGCAACGGTCAGCCCACCGAGCACCACCACAAATATTAAGGTGATCAGCTGCATTTTTTCAATTTTCTTGGTGGTCCACCATGTGTAGGCCATTTGTAACATGGTAGCAGGAATCAAAATTGCAGTAGCTAATATGAGATCACCTGTCATTTTATAAACGATAAAGAAAATAACGATGGGTAAAAAGTCGACTAACAATTTCATGTATTGAAGATCTCTTGGTTGGGTACACAAGCATGTTCGCCAGCGGTGTGACTGACTAGCCAGTGGACACAAAATTTTAGGATATTTAAGCGTGATCATTGTACCATGCAGTAATACGGACTTCTCATTTTCTGAGCACTATGACTATACACACATTTCACTGTATTGATGCCCATACCTGCGGCAATCCTGTGCGCTTAGTGGCTAAAGGCGGTCCTACGCTTCATGGCACCAGCATGAGCGAAAAACGACAAGACTTTATACAACACCATGACTGGGTGCGCACCTCATTAATGTTTGAGCCCCGTGGCCATGCCATGATGTCTGGCTCCATTTTGTACCCTCCCAATGACCCTGCACACGATGGTGCTATTTTATTTATTGAAACCAGTGGTTGCTTGCCCATGTGTGGCCACGGCACCATCGGCACCGTGACCACAGCCCTTCAAGAAGGCTTATGGCAACCCAAACAGCTTGGACAACTCAATTTAGAAGTGCCCGCAGGTTTGATCCAGGTGGAGTACAAACAGAATCCACAGGGCCAAGTAGAACACGTAAAGATATATAATGTTGCCAGCTACTTAGCCCATCAAGGCCTCGAGATCGACTGTCCAGATTTAGGCCACCTCACCATCGATGTGGCCTATGGAGGCAATTACTACGCCATTATTGAGCCCCAAGAAAACTTTGCAGGGCTACAAGAATTTAGCGCTGCCCAAGTATTAAGGTACAGCCCCCTCGTGCGTGATGCCATTAACAAGGTGGCTACTTGCGTTCACCCCAACGACCCTAGCGTCAATGGCATAAGCCACGTCATGTGGACCGGAACCGCACAACAAAAAGGTTCCCATGCCGCTAACGCCGTATTTTATGGCAGTGGCGCCATCGACCGTTCACCTTGCGGAACCGGTACCAGCGCCCGCATGGCACAACTGCACGCTAAGGGGCAACTTAAGCCCGGACAAGAATTTGTGCACGAGAGCATTATCGGCAGCCAATTTGTTGGCCGTATTGAATCCACCACTCAGGTGGGCAGTTATGGGGCCATCATGCCCAGCGTTCAGGGCTGGGCTCAAGTTACGGGCTACAATAAAATACTGGTCGACCCACAAGACCCCTACGCCCATGGCTTTGAAGTTACCTAGGAGATTAGAAGATGGATTTAGACACACTAGACAAGCAATACACCACCTGTACCGAAATCAAAGTTAAATGGGGTGAAATGGATGCCTTCCAACACCTTAACAACACCATTTTTATTCGTTACTTAGAAGATGGCCGCATTGATCTATTTGAAAAGATTGGCATGTCCAGCGACATGAAAGACCTCGGCATAGGGCCGATTCTAGCCTCGGTACAATGTGACTATTTGGCACCTGTAACTTACCCAGATACTCTTTTGGTATTTACCAAGGCTCACCAAACTGGGCCTAAAAAGATCCAACTAGACCACAAAATCTGGAGCCAACAACAAAACAAGTTGGTAGCCCAGGGCCAAGGCTTAGGCGTGTATTACGATTACAAGGCCCTGCGTAGCTGCGTCATCCCACCATCCATTGCTGCAAAGTTTGCCGCCCATGCCGAGTAAAACAGCGTGACAACCGCCGCCATTTCCTTACACAACTACAATATAGTTCGCGTTAATGACCACGGCAACATCCTCAATTGCACGGTCATGAAAATGTGTAAAGACTATGCTGTCATTAAGCTTGATGGCAAGACCTATAAAGTGCCCTATGGGTTAATGGATCAAGTGGTGGGCCACGAATTACTTATGCCCGAATAAACGGCTGTTATCAGCTCACTGCTTGGCTTTAATTAAGCTATATATGCGATATAAATACACCGACAGAATAAGGCCGAAAAACGTTTCTATAGAAGCCACGGCGGCCACTTTGATACTGGACGTCATCATTTCTTGAGAACTGGCAACAAGGCGGCTGATGATAGTGATCGGCAACATAATGACTATACCTCCCATAACAAGATCTCCAAAGTGGCCTTTGGTGCGCTCCCAACTAGCCATTAGCGATGCCTTAGCTCCCAAGTTTTCCAACAAAAATATGTAAGGCGCCAGCATTAGCCTCACCATCACAATAATGCCTGGAATGATAAACAGCAGAAGACCTAACGCCACCGGCAATAAAGTTAACAAACTCAGACCAAGATAAGGCAATAACCAGCTAAAACCCAACCGCCAAGACTGCATCACGCCTAAACTAGGGCCGTTTACCGCGGCATGGATATAGAGAATGACGGACACTTGGAGCAAGCTGAATACAAAAACAATTTCACCGAAATAGAACCAAAGGTCGCCTAGGCTTGCGCCACTCGCACCGACGGGACCAACCGAATATTTAATAGCCTCACTCAGCAATACCAAGGGTACCGAAATCAACGCCAGCATCAACCAATGGGTTTTAAAAAAATTAAAAGTATCTTTTATTGCCGTGCTAAACATTATCACTCCGTTATTGTAAAAATTTCACAACCACATTAAAGCCATACAGCGACTACTGCTTCAATCGATAACCGGTTTTAAAAATCCAACCAATCAATGCTAAACACAAGCCCATAAATAACATCACCATAGCCAAACTCACACCAATGCTGACATCAGAGATTTCGTAAAAACTCCAACGAAAACCACTAATTAAATACACTACGGGGTTAAACATGGTTACGGTTTGCCATGCACTTGGCAACATGTCGATAGAGTAAAAAGCCCCCCCTAGAAACACCATAGGTGTCACTACTAAAAGAGGGATAAGCTGCAACTTTTCAAAGCCATCTGCCCAAATACCAATAAGAAAACCAAATAGGCTAAAGGTGATCGTGGTTAAAATTAAAAAAGCCAGCATCCAAAACGGATGAGCAATCTGAATAGGCACAAACAAGCCAGCCGTTGCCAGAATAATCAATCCAATAATCAATGACTTACTTGCCGCTGCGCCGACATAACCTACAGTGGCTTCCCAAAAAGATACCGGTGCAGAAAGCACTTCATAAATGGTGCCAGAAAAACGTGGGAAGTAGATACCAAAAGAAGCGTTAGACAAGCTTTGAGTCATAATAGACAACATAATTAAACCCGGCACAATAAAGGCGCCATAGCTAATGCCATCTACAGATTCTATACGTGATCCAATGGCACCGCCAAACACCACAAAATACAACACGGTGGATAACACCGGCGACACAATGCTTTGGGTGACGGTACGCTTGGTACGCGACATCTCAAAACTGTATATGGCCCACATGGCTCTTAGATTCATGCTGCATCCTCCACTAAGTCCACAAAAATTTCCTCGAGACTACTTTGCTGAGTATGTATATCTTTTACTCCAAGTCCTGCCCCGGTCACGGCTTGTAGCAACCCACCAATGTCTATTTCTTCTGCATCTTTGTCGTAATGATAAACAATACTCAACCCACCTTCAGCTAGGCAAAAGCCCTGCTCGGCCAATGCGGATGGAAGGTTTTCTAAACTTTCCATCAATTCAACTTTAAGTTGCTTTTGGCCCATACGAGCCATCAATACGTCTTTATCTTCTACCAATAACAACTTACCCCCATTGATTACACCTATACGGTCGGCAATGGCCTCGGCCTCTTCAATATAATGGGTGGTTAAGACAATAGTGACCCCTTGGTTGCGCAACCCATCCACCATACGCCACATGTCTTGCCGAAGCCCCACATCTACGCCAGCTGTAGGCTCATCTAAGAACAGCACTTGAGGTTCGTGAACCAGCGCCTTAGCGATCAACAAGCGGCGTTTCATGCCGCCAGAAAGGGTCATAATACGGTCATCTTTCTTATCCCATAAAGACAAATCCCTCAAAACTTTTTCTACTATTTCCGGGTTTTTAGGCAACCCAAACAACCCCCTAGAAAATGTGAGATTATCCCATGGCGTTTCAAACGCATCCGTAGTCAGCTCCTGCGGCACTAGCCCAATCAAGCTGCGGGTTTGGCGATAGTCTTTAATAATGTCAAAGCCACCCACAGTGACACTACCAGAGGTTGGATTGACGATGCCACAAATAGTGGAAATAAGCGTGGTTTTACCGGCACCGTTAGGCCCTAGCAAGGCCAATATTTCGCCTTTTTTAACACTCAAACATATATTATCTAAGGCCACAAAACCGCTAGCGTAGCGCTTGCCTAAGTTGTTGATTTCAATCATTCCAATATCCTAAGGGGATGCAATTTAGTCACTATCAATATAACTAGTTTAGCTTTTTTTAGCCATAAAAAAACCGGCCACAAGAGCCGGTTTTCTGGTTGATGCAGACGTCGCCCAACTTTTTTGCAAAACGATCATCACTAAGTATACCGTTAGCCCTTTCTATATTTTGGTAAGTAGGGCTATTTACTGTAGTAGTCCACAACTGGTCTGGGTTGATAAATGCGGGCATAATGATGAGCACGCCAGTTAGTACAACCAGAGAAACCAGTCTAGCAATGGTTTAAAAGCCACTAGAAACAGCGGATTAGAGGATTAAATCTGCTGACCCTTGTGGCCAACAATGTTCAGTTTATGAGCATGGCGAAGCTACAAGAACGCTTCTTGCAGCACCAGTCTGCACCCTGTCAGGATTGCCTATTTTTCAGGTGGCGACAAGAGCGATTTCACCGTATATACAAGTACCGCAATGCCTATGGCACCGGCAACTGCAACACTAATAAAGACAATCAAATCTATCGGACCACCCATGTCACCAATACTGGAATCGGTAACTGCCAGAACAAACCATACCGCAGCAACAGCGCCAAAAGGCATGGATACTTGGGCCCATAGGAACTTGCGCCAGCTGATATGACGGTCGCGAATCAGCACATAGATATAGCCTACGCTAATGATACCCGCTGTAACCACCATTAACCAAAATAGGCCACGGCCAAAAATTTCTTCTAGCACGGCCAATATGGTGCCAAATGTTAAATCTTTCATATTGATTCTCCTTTAGGCAAGGCCACGTAACATGGCATTGTAGGTGGGCTTTAAGGCAACTTCTTTCATCAGCCAGCTTATCCATAATTCTTCAAGTGGGGCGATGATGCCAGGAAAAGAAGGCGTTAAGTCATTGTTGTAATCAAATTCGATCAGCATAGCTCTGCCTATCTTGGTGATCATTGGACAGGAAGTGTAGCCATTGTAATGCTCTTTTAGCTCGCGGCCTTCTATCTGACTAACAATGCCATCTACCACGACAGGTACTTGGAATTTCACCGATGCGGCCGTTTTACCTTTCGGCACACCCGCTACATCACCTAACG
>JAQRMV010000047.1 GCA_028598985.1 Gammaproteobacteria bacterium | reverse complement strand
GCCATTTCTCCCCATAGTTCATTTATGTTAATGCAGGGTTTAGAAACCCTGTGCTTACGTATGGAACGTCATTGTGAAAATGCACAAACCGTTGCTGAATTTCTACAAAATCACCCTAAGGTAGAGTGGGTGAATTATGCGGGTTTAGCGAATAGCCCTTATAAAGCTGCTTGCGAAAAGATTTGCGGCGGTAAAGCCTCAGGTATTTTAAGTTTTGGTGTGACGGGTGGCCGTGCAGCGGGTAGCCGTTTTATAGACGCTTTGCAAATGATCTTACGTTTAGTGAATATCGGTGATGCTAAGTCTTTGGCCTGTCATCCCGCTACCACCACACATCGTCAGTTGAATGAAGAAGAGCTTGCAACGGCGGGTGTGTCGGAAGATCTGGTGCGAATTTCTGTAGGTATCGAGCACGCGAGTGATATCATTGCTGACATTGAACAAGCGCTAGAAAAGGTATAACCACAGTGACTGTCACTTATACGTCTAATATGCCAGAAGGGATTCCTTCATTAAGAACCATCGCCATGCCTGCTGATGCCAACCCAGATGGTGATATATTTGGTGGCTGGATCATGTCGCAAATGGATATTTCCAGTGGCGGGTTTGCGGCGCATGTGGCTAAAGGGCGTGTAGTAACGGTGGCGGTGGATGCCATGACTTTTCACAAGCCCGTTTATGTTGGTGATGATGTAAGTTGTTATTGTAGCGAAGCAAAGCGGGGTAATACCTCCATTACTGTGCATGTGGAGGCGTGGGTTAGGCGTCACCACAGTGACACAGTAGAAAAGGTAACCGAAGGGATGTTTACCTTTGTGGCGGTGGATGACGTTGGTAAGCCTAAGCCTGTGGGGTCCTGTGTGGAGTCATAATGGTGACGAAAAAGAATATACTTTTCATCATGTTAGATCAGTTACGTGCAGATGCCTTGTCGTGTTACGGCAATTCATTAGTGGATACTCCACACATAGATCGTCTAGCTACAAGGGGTGTAAAGTTTAGCCGCTGTTATATTCAAGGCACCAGTTGCGGCAATTCCCGTGCATCCTATTACACCGGCAGGCATGTTCGCTCCCATGGGGCAAGTTGGAACGGTTGGGCCACCCGTACCGATGAATTAACCCTGGCAGATCACCTTGGTGCCTGTGGTTTAAACACCTATTTGATGGGTAAAACCCATATGAAACCAGACTTAGCTGGCATGGATCGACTGGGTATAGAGCCTCAGTCCGAACTGGGTCGTTTCATTAGCAATGCAGGGTTTAGCCAAGGTGAACGTGACGACGGGTTACATACGGTGGGCAGTGGCGGTGGTTATGGAGGCGTAGAGCCTGCTTATTTCGATTACCTTAGGCGGCAAGGCTATCACGCTTCTAATCCATGGGCTCAATATGCCAACGCCATGGAAGATGAAGCAGGGGTACTGCGTAATGGCATGTTTTTAAAACATGGCCACTTGCCCGCACGAGTCGACAAAATCCATTCGGAAACTGCTTATACCACGGATCGTGCCATCGATATGATTAGCCAAATGGGAGCTGACAGTTGGTGTTTACATGTGTCTTACATTAAGCCGCACTGGCCATTGGCAGCCCCCGCGCCCTACCATCAAATGTATCGAGGCATGGATTTACCTAAAGTGAATAAATGCGCAGCAGAAAAACAAAACCCACACCCTCTTTACCATGCCTTTATGCAGCAAACCCACAGTAAAACCTATGCTCAAGACAGCCGTAGAGACCATGCTTTACCTACCTATTATGGGCTAGTCAAAGAAATAGACGACAACCTAGGCCGGCTGTTTGAAAGCTTAGACAAATGCGGTGAAAGTGATAACACCCTTATTGTTCTATCCTCAGATCATGGTGATTATTTTGGTGATCACTGGTTGGGAGAAAAGGATCTTTTCCATGATCCTGTAACCCGTGTGCCGTTGATTGTTATGGATCCCACGCCTGCGGCAGATGGCAGCCGTGGCACCACGTGTGATGAGCTTGTTTGTGCTATTGACCTAGTGCCCACATTGGTAGAGTGGGCGGGTGGAACACCCCAATGGCAATGGCTAGAAGGGCAATCTTTAGTGCCTATTCTACATGGCCCGAGCCCGAAAAATGCAGCCACCAACACCCAGCTTATACGGCCTTATGTAGTAGCAGAGTGCGATTATTCAGCCATGGATTTTGCTAGTGAACTAGGCCGTAATAGCTACAATTCACGTATGACGATGCTGTTTGATGGCCGTTATAAATACATTCATTGTCTAGGTTTTAGCCCTATGCTGTATGACCTACAAGAAGATCCGCAAGAGCGGGTAGATCTAGGGCGAGACCAAGACTACAGCGTGGTTCGTAGCCAATTAACGGAGCAAATGGTGGATTGGTCTGCGGGGCTTAAAAATAGAGTTACAGGCAGTGAATCTATGGCGGAACAGCGCAAAGGAAAATCGGACCAACAGGGTATTTTGATTGGCTATTGGCAAAGTAACGATGTGCCTCAAGCGCTGCAAATAGAGCCAGAGGTGCCTACTTAGGGTGTCCTTAATGAGTTAGGCTTCTAACATGGCGAACACTTGATCTCGCTCTGAAAGCACCAATAGCAATGCTAGGTCACCTTCTTGTAATTGGTTTAGTATTTGTTTAACCCCCGCTGCAGGGCCATGGGCCACCAACAGTTGATGTGCTTTAAGGCCATGCTTTATTGCTTGTTGGTGCGTAAGGCGTACAGTGTCGCCCAGTTCGCGGCCTCGCAAATACTGGGGTAATTCGGCAGCCATTAAAAAATCCGGATTAAGCGCCAACGCGCTTTGGGTGGCGTCTAAAATATCTTGATCAGATCGATCGCCTGCATGGCTTATCATCACAAAACGGCGTTTGGCGGGAATGCCTGCCATGGCCTCCGTTACCGCAGAAATTGAATGGGGATTGTGGGCAAAATCTACAAATATTCGGGCGCCTTTTATAGCAAACTCATTACAGCGGCCGGGGTTGTCCTTAGCGTCGTTTTTAAAGTTACATAAACCTGCGGCAATAGCTTTATTATCAATGTTCATGGCCTTGGCTAAACACAGGGCGCCTAAAGCATTACGAATATTGTAACCGGCGGCGCCACCCATCGCTAAAGGAATATCTTGAACACTAACAATGGGGTGAGCTTTGGTACCGTCAAAATACACTAGGTCATCACCCTCTTGCCAGGCACAACTATGGCCATTGTTTTTGGCCTGGGTTATGAGTGGGTGAGTGGGGTTTAGGGAAAACCAGCATAAGAGGGCTTGGGTTCTAGCAGCTTCTTCCCGTACATATTGGTCGTCCGCATTGAGCACTAGCACGCCATCGGCTGCTAAGGTGCGGTGTACAGCAAACTTAGCCACTGCAAGCTCTTCTACGGTATTTACTCCGTATTGACCTAAATGATCAGCAGCCACATTAGTCACTAAGGCCGCTCGCGCTTGGCGTAACGGCAAACCGCGGCGCAATATACCGCCTCTAGCCACTTCTAGAAAAGCCACCTGTAAGCGCTTATCCCGCAGTAACATACGGGCGCCACCGGGGCCAGAATAATCTCCATAATCTAAAATATCATCGCCTACACGCACAAATTCGGTGGAGGTGATGCCAGCGATTAAGTTAGCGGCGGTGCCAATAGCCGAGCAGAGTCGTGTGCTGGTGGTTTTGCCATTGGTACCTGTGATCAAGGCAACGGGCACGTCATGCAAACTTTGCCAGTCAACTTCAGTGGGTTGCGGTAAGTCAAAAACAGACCAGGTTTGTGAGCCTTCACCATGACCTAAGGATAAATCATCATCGTCACACAATACGTCAATGCCGTGGTCGTTAGCCGCGGTGATTAAGGTGATTAACGCCGGATTAGCTTCTCTGGCCATGACATTTTTAAGGTCATCGATCATGATGTCAAAGTTGTTGGCGGTTTGGTTAAGCAATTGTGCAGCGGCAAAATGCCATGCGGTTTGGCAGGCGAACATGGCACTGTAAAGTTGGTCCATTGGCGCAGACACAGCAAGGTTGGCGCCACCATCAAAACGTCGTTCTGTGATGTGTTCATCCTGCCAGCCAATGGCATCAAGCACACGCCTAGCTTGTTGCTGCCAAACTTTAATTACTTTATCAAGGTGGTCAGTAGGGCATAGTACATCTAAATTTGCACCCACATGGCTCCATAATAAACCGGGACCCGTAAGCCTTCGAAAATCATCAAGGATTAGGTCGTCACTTGAACTACAGCGAATATCTAGGGCTGCTTCAATCGTGTCTGCCGCTTCAACCATTAGTTAATCGCCATCTTCGTCATTATTTCGGGCTAAGCGCACACCACGTTCATCTCGGATGATGGTGTCGCCTTCCCCAAGTAACTCTTCTAGGCCGGCGTCATTATTGTCATCCATGGTGGGATGTAAGTCTAAATCTGGTTTTTGTTCATTTTTTAGGTAAATTATTTGTTTCCAACAGCGGGTGATATTGTCCCCAAACACCATCACAAGGTCGCCTTCATTGGCCATGTTTAATGCGGTATCTACGGCTTCTTGCTCTGAGACAATAATAGAAATTTTGTTGGCATCCACGCCGTTATTAAGCAGGCCTTGCTGTAACAATAGAGGCACTTCATCGTGGCCACGTTTGCGGCGGTTATCATCCGCCTTGCAGATGTAATGATCAAAATGGCCCGCTAGAATTTCTGCAGCCTCAAAGATGTCTTGGTCGCGCCGATCACCTGGTGCAGAGACTACTGCAATGCGACGCCCCTTCACCTCTAAACGGCTGACTAAGTCTGCCATAGCGCGGAACGCCGCGGGGTTGTGGGCATAATCTAGAATCACTTTGAACGGGTGTTCATCAAATACGTTGGTACGGCCTGGGGCTTGGAAAAAGTTGGTGTCGAAGGTGCGTAAACCGTGACGAATATTGTCCAGCTCCACATCAAAGCTGTAGGCCATAGCCACTGCAAACATGGCATTTTGCACGTTGTGCATGGCTTTTCCTTCCATGGTGGCAGGAATTAGGTGGGACCACAGCACTGGAATATGAGTGCCTTTATCGTAAATGGCAATCATGTCACCATTCATGCCTTTCTCAAGCACTAGGGCACGACCCCCGGCACGAATATGCTCTTTAACTAAACTGTGATCAGAGTTCATAGTGACGTAACAAATACGTTCTGCGTTGGCAAAGTCGGCCATTCTTAAGCAATGGATATCGTCGGCATTTAATACCGCTGTGCCGGTAGCAGATTCTACAACCACGCGCTTGACTGTAGCCAGTTGTTCTACTGTATCAATGCCACCTAAACCTAAGTGGTCTGCGGTTACGTTAAGGCAAGCTGCAACATTGGAGGTTTGATAACCCAAACCGCTGCGCAATAAACCACCCCGAGCAGTTTCCATTACGGCAAAGTCCACCGTAGGGTCGCGTAATACAATCTGTGCAGATGTTGGCCCGGTCATATCCCCCTTCACACTAAGCTTGCCGTCTACATATACACCATCCGTAGAAGTCATACCTACGGTATGTCCGCTGGCTTTCATGATGTGGCCCAACATACGAGAAGTGGTGGTTTTGCCGTTGGTGCCGGTAATAGCCGCAATGGGGATTTGGGTGAGGGCGCTAGGCGGGAATAACATGTCGATCACTTTGCCTGACACGTCTCGTGGCGTGCCTTCACTTGGGGCCACGTGCATGCGGAAACCAGGCGCTGCGTTAACCTCCACAATGGCACCGCCAATTTCTTTGTAGGAGCGGCTAATATCATCCGTAAGGAAATCCACTCCGCCAACGTCAAGGCCAACAGACATAATCGCCCTCACGGCCATATCTCGGTTATCCGGATGGACTAGGTCAGTTAAATCAATCGCGGTACCGCCGGTAGAAAGGTTGGCTGTGTCCCTTAAATAAAATATTTCGTCCTTAGGTAATACGGTATCTTTTGATACATTGCCTTCTTCCATTAGGCGAGTGGCCTGTTTATCTAGCATCAGTTTGGTGAGTACTTTTTCGTGGCCAACACCGCGGCGAGGATCGCTGTTTACTATTTCTATCAGTTGCTCAATGGTAAGCTTGCCGTCGCCCTTTACATGGCCAGGTACACGTTTAGCCACAGCCACTAATTCATTGTTAACCACCAGCATACGATGGTCGAATCCGGTGATAAAACTCTCTACTAATACTGCGCGACTAGTGCCTTGCTCTTTGGCGAATTGAAAAGCAGTGATCACCTGATCATCAGTAGTTAAGTTGATAGAGACACCACGGCCATGGTTGGCATTGAGCGGCTTAAGGACCACAGGATAACCTATGGAACGGGCAGCTCTTATGGCAGCTCGGTCACTGTAAATCATGCGTTGTTGAGGTACAGGCAAGCCTAATTTGTGTAGTAGGTTGTGAGTGTCTTCTTTGTCACAGGAAATTTCTACGGCAATGTGTTTAGTTTGGCTGGTGATGGTGGCTTGAATGCGTTGTTGATATTTGCCATGGCCAAATTGCACTAAACTATTATCGTTTAAGCGCATCCAAGGGATGTTGCGATCTTCTGCAGCTTTAACTAAAGAGCCGGTACTGGGGCCAAATTCTCGTTTTTGGGCGCTTAAAATAAATTCATTAAGTTCATCTTTCCACTCAAATTCATCATCAAAACGATAGTCAACTTGTGTTTGTATTTGTTGAGGTAAAAGATGCATCAACAAACGTAATGCAAGCTCGCCTGCATCAAGGCCTACGTTGCGTTGTTTGTAGGCGTATACCATGTTGTATTGGCCAAGACTGCCCGTAGATCGGGTTCGGCCAAAGCTAACTTCTGCGCCAGCCATGCATTGAATTTCTAATGCGCAGTGTTCCCAAACGTGGCCTAGCCATGTGCCTTCATCCTCTTTGAGGCGGCGTACAAAGCCGCCCGATTCCCGGTAAGAACAACCGTGTTCTTGTAAGCCGGGAAGGGCTTCCACTAATGTATTTATGAATGAATCGCCTATTTTTGCCGAAGGCCATTGCTCAAGAACGCCAAGGTCAATAACATGGCGAATAACGGGAAACCTAGCCCAAGTGTTAGGGCCTACGTATACATTTGTTGAAAGAATTTTCATCTGCAAAACTTCCTTTTATTATTAGTATTATTTCAAGCTGTTGTAGGGTTTGTTTTACCTGTCTTGAAGGTCCGCAAGGCTACAAAAGCCGTTTTTATCATCACTAGGAGGGTAGGCATGGCGGTTTTTTAGGTCATAACGACAGCCTTCCCCTAATACGTCGAGCTTAAGGCCTAACAAGCTTAAAGCATCATTGCGGCCAGCTTGCCACATTGAAGAATAAGTCATTGTTCCAGCATCGACAACGGTCACCGTGCCACTACCCACCACTTCTAAAATATCATCGGGCCCAATAAATGCCGCTGTATCTTCATCAACACCTAGCCCGATTAAAAAAGGGTTGTAAGAAGAAGCACTTAATAGGCGACCTAAGCGATTACGTTGGGTGAAATGTTGGTCAATAATAACCGCATTAGTTAAACCCATGCCCGGCGCAAGACTTACGCCGTCACCAGAAGGGGCAGAGTTGCCATTGCCGCTTGCCACCATATGCTCGGACATAATAGATGCCCCAGCAGACGTGCCGGCAACCGGAATTCCTGCTGCATTACGGCGGCGAATTTTTTGTGCCACCAAGGTGCCACCCAATATAGTGGATAAACGTAACTGATTGCCGCCAGTCATAAAGATGCCCGTGGCTCTATCTAGCATGGCAGCATATTCTGGATTGTCGCAATCTTCACGGCTGGTAATGGGTAAAAATTCCACTTTCCCAGCACCTAAACCACGGAAGATATCATTGTAGTCTGGGCCCGTGGAATCCAGTTGTGACGCAGTTGGCACCACCACAATGTCGGCGCTTGCGCCGCCAGATAATTCCACAAATTTACTGTGGATGTGCATTTCTTTTTGACGGTCTTCACCGCCACCAATGGGGATAATAAAGCCACGCTGGGAGTGGTCTGAAACGGGTGCTGGGCACATAGGTGTAAATAACTTCTCTATTAACTAATGATGAAAAATAATAGCCTTATGATTGCTCATAAGTGCCGAAAATTTGGGTTTGTCCGTTACGCTTATGCCAACGGCCACGGGCCATTACATCGGTAATATTATTGTTTTTGTCTAAAACTACCATATCCGCGTCTTTGCCTTGTTGCAACCGGCCTTTATGAGAAAGTTTCAATAAATCAGCCACGTTGGCGGTAAAAGGGGCTAATGCTTGGGCCATAGGAACCTTGTGGCTTAGTATCTCACGTAGGGTTTCTGGCAAGGTAGAGGCACACCCTACTCCCATCCGTACAGGCTCACCTTCTTCGTTAAAATGCGGTAAACAGCCGCCCCCATCGGAGCTAATGGTTAGTTTGTCGGCTGGAAAACCACCCTTTGTATATTGTAAAAATGCTTCTGCGGCAGACCAGCCTGGATCGCTGTGGCCTTCTGGGAAGGCGGTTACGTCTAACCGAACACCGCGTAGCGATAAGGGAAGGGCTTCTTCAAAGAGCGATTTATTACGGTTGATATGGGTGGGGTTAAATACTCGAGCTGGAATTTCTGAATGGTCTAAGGCTTCACGTACAAGCTCTAAACCACGCTTGCCGTCGCCCATGTGGATGTGCAAGATCCCTGCTTTACCTGTCATTAATCCTGCTACATGCGCCTCGCTAGCAATGCGTAAAAATTCATCTAGGGTGGGTTGGCTGGATCGGTGATCACTAATGGCCAGTTCCCCTACACCAATTACAGGGTCTATAAAGACAATGTCTGCGCGTGCGCTCTCGGTGAGCGTAGTTAACGGCAAATGATAACCGCCAGTATGACACCATGCCGACAGGCCTTCTTCGCGTAAGCCGTAAGCTTGGGTAACAATGCTTTGGGTATTGCGAGTAAGGTCGTCGGTGCCCAATACCCCCACAACACTGGTAACGCCAGATTGAGTGAACTGAGACAGGAATACAGGTGGAACTCTACTGGCCGGGCCCGTTTCACCTCCGCCGCCAGTAATGTGTGCATGGCCATCTATAAATCCTGGTACTAGGCTGGCGCCGGCTAAATCCACCACTTCTACATCTAATATGTCATCTAAAACAGGCTCGTGGGCACCAATATAAATTATTTTTTCTGCTGCCACCAATACATGACACAGCCCCATGGCTTCTGGTGCAAACAAGTTGGCATTTTTAATAAGTTGAAACATGAATAGCCTGTCAGTATAAGATTGAACGCTCTTTCAGGGAGTATCCCAAACATTAGCATGATCTGCTGACCTTTATGCGACTTGTTACGCCGCGATAAGCAAAAACCTGGACATTAGAATAAATCAAAAAATTATTGACAAGGGACATGGCGCAATTTGTTTTCCAATGCTATTATCGATAATAAGAATCATTATCATTATTAATTGCATGTAAATTATGAAATTTTATTATCCCCAGCTACTCAATATAACAGCCTATCGAGGTTTTCTCGTTTGTTTATTGTCATGTTTATTGTGGTCTACCCCCGCCCAATCAAATGACCAACATTGGAGTGAGTTGGCCAAGGTCATCGTGAGTGACCTTAAAGATGTGCAACAAGCCTATCAATTAGGTGATATTAAAGCGGCTCAAAATTCAATTATTAAAGGTTATTTCGGAGTCTTTGAAGGCAAAAAAATGGAAGCTGCAATGCGTATGGAGATTGGAGCTAAACATACCTATGGTGTTGAAAGAATGTTTGGTCAGCTGCGTAAACTCACCAAAAAGGAGGACAGCGCAGCAGAGATTGCACGCATGATTACGGCGATGACCCAAGTGTTAGTTGATGATGCCAGCATATTAGATAAGGCAGGTATTCCGCCGGAAGTTTTTAGGGTGAACCAATAATGTTGGGTGTCGGCCCTAAATGTTCCACATGGCTATGTGCTTTGTTATTGGTGTGTGGTTTGTCTGGTCCCGTTAGTGCTAACAGCACAGTGGACTTTACTCAAGTTGTAGAAGATATCACGCTGCAAGCAGAGTCTGCCATTGCCAATTATAAACCACAATCAGGCTTGTACACGGCGACACAAATTTCAGATATTTATTTTGACGTGTTTGAAGCAAGTGGCATGGAAATGGCTATTGGAGTTAATGACCCAGCCCTTAAAACCGAATTGGAATCTCTGTTTGCTAGCGTCATTGGTGCGGCATCTAATGGTTACCCTAAGGAACAAGTAGTGCAAGCATGGCAATCTTTAGCAACCCAACTCAACGCAGCGGCAAAGGCCCAAGTACAGGCCAATAAACAACAAGGTGAGCTGGGGTTTTGGGGTGGTTTTTTGCAAAGTTTTTTTATTTTATTAAGAGAGGGTTTTGAAGCCATGTTAGTGGTGATGGCGCTCACCACTTACCTGCAGCGCCAAGGCGCGCAAAAGCAGCAAAATGTCATTTATTTGGGTGTGGTATTAGCACTAATAGCCAGCGCGGTTACGGCATGGTTGTTAAATCACGTGCTTTCATTAGCCGGTACAGAACAAGAAGCCCTTGAGGGTGTGACGATGTTAGTGGCTGCGGCATTACTTTTTTACGTGAGCTTTTGGTTGCTCAGTAAGCGTGATGCGGCCCGTTGGCAACAGTGGATAGAGGGGCAAGTTGGCCACGCACTTAGCAAGGGCAATGTGTTGACTTTAGGTCTAACGGGTTTCTTAGCAGTGTACCGAGAAGGGGCAGAAACCGTGCTGTTTTACCAAGCATTGCTGGCTCAGTCTGCAGGCCAAGTGACATCAATAGGCTTTGGTTTTATAGCTGCAAGTATTGCCTTGTTGGGCCTTTATTTCGTCATGAAACATATAGCCCAAAAGCTGCCCTTAGGGTTGTTTTTTGGGATTACGGCCATTTTACTATTCTATTTAGCTTTGTCTTTCGCGGGTACCGGTGTGTTAGAACTACAAGAAGCAGGCTGGATAACAATTACCCCTTTAAACTGGGTGCCTAGAGCCAGCTGGTTAGGACTTTATCCTTCTGTAGAAACGGTGACCGCTCAATTATCACTATTGCTGCCGCTTGTATTGTCCGTTGGCTGGTGGGCGATGAAACGCAAATGAATAGGATTCCACTAGTTAATGGGATGCCTAGACCTGGATTATGGCCTAAGGTATCAGCAAAAATCGAATCGTTTTTTGTGCGCTACAGAGATCTTTTAGTGTGGGTTCATAGCGTGATGTTTGTTGTGTTTATAACGTTTATTTTTTTGCCATTGGCGCTGCCAGAAGCATCAGAAAACGCCACGGCGCTGAATAACTTCACTCGGTTTGCAAACTTTGCCATGTGGGGTTTGTGGTTTCCACTGGTGTTTTTGTCGGTTATCTTTACTGGCCGTAGCTGGTGCGGATTATTATGCCCTATGGGTGCGGCATCAGAATGGGCTAACAATAAAGGCCTGCAACGCGCCATTCCTAAATGGTTAAGTTGGCAGGGTACGCCTATTGTAAGTTTCTTGGTTATTACCATATTGGGACAGACCGTAGGTGTTCGGGATCATCCTGAAGCCATTGCAGAAATTTTTGGTGGCACAATGTTGGCTGCTATTGTGATGGGTTACATTTACGGCAAAAAGAAGCGCGCATGGTGCCGCCATGCTTGTCCTATTGGGCTGTTGTTGGGGGTTTATTCACGCTTAGGTATAGTGCAATTTATGCCTAAACGCTTAAAACCTGGAGGCGACCGCCAAACGGAAAAAACGTTATGTCCTACAATGATAGACATTCAGCGCAAACAAGAATCACGTCATTGTATAGAGTGTTTTCGTTGTGTACAGCCTCGGGCAAGAGGTGGCCTGTTTGTACGTTTACGTAGGCCTGGAGAGGAAATCGAGCAGATCAGCAAACACAATGCGAATGCCTATGAAGTGTTATTTTTGTTGCTAGGCGCAGGCGTAGCACTAGGTGGGTTTTTATGGCTGGTATTACCCCAATACCAAGAGTTTCGTCAGACCTTAGGCGTGTGGTTTATTACTAATGGTTGGTATTGGGTGGGTGACGTGGGGCCGTCTTGGTTGATGAGTGTGCATCCCCAGCGCAGAGAGGTATTTTATTGGCTAGATTTTATCGCCATAGTGAGCTTTATGATCTCGGTGATGGTACTGATGACAGCTACATTAACTAGCACAAGTGCAGTATCAGCATGGGTGGCAGGTAAGTTAGGAGGACAGCGGAATTTTAAACAGCGCTGGGTAGAGTTAGGGTATCAGTATGCGCCTGTGGCGATGGTATCTCTTATTATAGGTTTAGGCGGGAGTTTGTTTGTGCCTATTGAGCAGGTTAGCCAGATATTAGCTAGCGGCATAAAAATTGGGTTGTTCCTGGCGAGCATCATTTGGAGCGTATGGCTGGGTTGGCGTATTTTAATGGAGCAAGGGCTTATGGGTTGGAAAATTTATTTGCCGCTATTGCCCAGTACCCTAGGTAGTCTGTTAATGGCAGCGGCATGGTGGCCGAGTATTAGTTAAACAGAATTGTATTTTTTTTAAGCCAATAATGCGAATAAGTCGCATTATTATTTATATTGTAAAAAGAGAAAGGAAAAATTAATGAAAAATAGCTATCAGGCACACAACATTGCTGCAGCAGTGCTTTTATCGGGCATCTCTGGCTTGGCACAAGCCGGAGAATTTCCTATCGGCGAGCCTGCCGAAATAAATGGCATGGAAATCGCCGCGGTTTACTTGCAGCCTACTAAAATGGAACCCATGCTGCCAGGCATGATGACGCCTACCGATATTCACCTAGAAGCTGATATTCATGCACTTAAAGGCAATAATATCGGCTTTGGAGAAGGCGAGTGGATGCCGTATTTGCAGGTTTCCTACCTGATTACTAAAGATGATTCGGATTGGTCTACCTTTGGTACCTTTATGCCTATGGTGGCATCTGATGGCCCACACTATGCCTCCAACATAAAACTAGATGGAGTGGGTGCTTACCACCTGAGCTATCACATAGTGCCACCACCAATAAATGGCTTTTACCGCCACACAGACAAAGAAACGGGTGTAGGCAAGTGGTGGGTGCCCTTCGATCTAGAGTGGGACTTTGTGTACACGGGCGTAGGTAAGAAAGGCGGTTATTGATCGTTATACCTCTATTGCCTGAGCCGCAGCGGCTTTAACCGGACCAAAGCCACGTATTTGATCCGGTGCTTTGGCCCAAGCAATAGCAGCGGGGTAGTTTGCACTGGTTAACTGGCTACTGATGGATAGCAATTTTTGCTGATATTGTTTGAGCAAACGGCGCTCGAGCTTCCTATCGGCATGGTAGCCAAATAGATCCCATGGTGTGCCGCGTAAGAACTTGAATTTGGCTAACTGTTCAAACACGGGCAGCATCCATGAGCCAAAGGTGATTTTTTTAGGCCGACCTTGGGCATCTTTACGGAAGGCTAATAAAGGCGGTGCTAGATGAAACTGGAGCTTATAGTTACCGGTAAAACTGTCGTTCAGCTGTTTTGCAAAAGCACCGTTTGAATATAAACGTGCCACCTCGTATTCGTCTTTGTAGGACATTAAGCGATACAGTTGTGTGGCAACGGCTTGAGTTAAGGGCAACTGATCTAGAGCAACTTTAGCTTCGGCTTGTTGGAGACTTTTTACTTGCTGTAAATAAGCATCGGCATAGGCTTGGTTCTGATAGTCTTTTAGGTGTTTTGCATAGCCTGTGATACGTTCTTCAAGGCTCATTTGGGGGTTTGTTTTGGGCTGAAAATAAGCTGTCACTTGGCTCATGTCGTGAGCGGCCAAACGCCCCCAGTTAAACGCCTCCAAATTTTTCTCTACGGCCACCCCGTTGAGGTTAATGGCTTCTTTTAAGGCCTCTAAAGAAACCGGCACCAAACCTTTTTGCCATGCCATACCCAACATAAGCATATTAGAAAACACAGTATCCCCTAATAGATTAAGGGCCAGCTGGTTAGCGTCTAAGCTATCTAAGTTGTCGGCACCTAAGGTATCTTTTAATAGTTGTTGGCGCTGGTTTGATTTAGGGTCTGCGTCTCTATAAAGTACTTCATCAGCCGTAACCATAGGCGCTGTGTTTAGCACTGCACGGGTATGATTTGGTCTGAGGGTGGATAAGGTTTTTTCAGCACTGGCAACAATTAAATCGCCTGCAATGAGTGCGTCGGTTTGCCCGGCATCAATCCTGACTTGGTGAATATCGCTGGGGTTATTGGCTAAACGTAGGTAACTCAATACGCTGCCACCTTTTTGTGCAAAACCCATAAAATCCAGTACGCTAGCACCTTTGTTTTCTATATGCGCGGCCATGGTAATTATGGCGCCTATAGTCACTACACCGGTACCGCCCACACCGACGATGAGCAGGTTATATACGGGGTCTAAATTGGCTAGTTTTACAGTGGGTAGTGCTGCTATTTGGGCACGCCATGGGTCATTAGTAGGTACACCCTGACTACGGCGTAACTGGCCGCCTATAACACTAACAAAACTTGGGCAAAACCCGTCCACACAGGCGTAGTCCTTGTTACAGCTAGATTGCTCTATTTGGCGTTTATTACCTAGACTGGTGGCCTTTGGGGTAACGGATAAGCAATTGGATTGTTTGGAGCAGTCGCCACAGGCTTCACAGACCTGGTCGTTGATGATAATTCGTCGTGTAGGCTCGGCCATTAAACCTCGTTTACGTCGGCGGCGTTTTTCGGCAGCACAGGTCTGTTCGTAAATCAGCACACTGACCCCATCCACTTCTCGTAATTCCCTTTGTAAAGAGTCCATGTCGCTGCGGTGATGCAGGGTCATACCTTTTGGAAAGGCTCCGAGGTCTTTGTAGGCGTCGGTGTTATCGGTAACTAAAGCAATACGCTGTACGCCTTCTGCGCGCATTTGTTGGGCGATGGCACTCACACTAATAACACCATCCACTGGCTGACCGCCGGTCATAGCGACGGCATCGTTGTAGAGGATTTTGTAGGTGATGTTGGTGCCTGCTGCAATGGCTTGGCGTATGGCTAAGGAACCAGAATGAAAATAGGTGCCTTCACCAAGGTTTTGAAACACGTGCGCTCTGGTAATATAGCGTGATTTGGCAACCCAATTGACCCCTTCTCCTCCCATTTGCACCAAAGATTCGGTTTTTCGGCCCATCCACGACGCCATAAAGTGGCACCCTATACCTGCTTGTGCGCGGCTGCCTTCAGGTACCTTGGTTGATGAGTTATGCGGACAACCAGAACAAAAATAAGGCATGCGCCTTACACCGCCAGGGTCTGTAGCGAGGCTGCATTGGCCACTTAGTTGTAGTAATAGCGGTGCAAAATCTAGGCCGTCATCTGCCGAGTTCCCCCATAATCGATTTAGGCGTTGAGCAATGAATTGCGCCAACATCAAAGGTGTAAGTTCGCCTACGTAAGGGATGAGTGGGGCACCGCTTTCATCCTGTTTACCGGTGATGAGTACTCGGCCCGGGTGGTCTGGCTCGGCCATGTGTTCTTTAATTTGGCTCTCAATAATGCCGCGCTTTTCTTCAACCACCAATACTTCTTGTTTATTATGCACAAAAGCCATAGCACCTTGGCGTTCTAGGGGCCAGACCATACCCACCTTGTAGATATCTATGCCTAGTTGTTTGGCTTTAGCCGCATCGATATTGAGCAAACGCAAGGCTTCTAATAAATCTAGATAGGCTTTGCCGGTGGTGACAATGCCAAAACGGGCGTCTTGTAAATTATAGATACGCTTGTCGATGGGGTTGGCTCTAGCAAAAGCGGCCACTGCTTTAAGTTTATGCTCAATACGAGTTTCTAACTGTGGCCCAGGTAAATCGGGCCAGCGGTAATGCAAGCCGCCCGCTGGAGGTGTGAAGTCTGTGGGTTGGTTAAATACCGGTAGCTCAGGCAGCTCTACGGAAGCAGCGCTTTCTACCGTTTCAGAAATGGCTTTGAAACCGGTCCATACGCCGGCGTACCGAGATAAGGCAATGCCCCACAAACCAAATTCCAAATACTCCTGCAGGGTGGCAGGATTGATGGTAGGCATGAACCACGCCATAAAGGCCACGTCCGATTGATGGGGCATGCTCGAAGACACACAGCCATGGTCATCACCGGCAATAACCAGCACGCCGCCCTTGGGTGAGCTGCCGTAGGTAGTGCCATGTTTAATGGCGTCGCCAGCGCGGTCTACGCCGGGCCCTTTGCCGTACCAAAGGCCAAATACACCATCTACATTCTTGTCTTCATCGAGCTCAACTTGTTGAGTGCCTAACATCATGGTGGCGGCCAAATCTTCATTAATAGCCGGTTGAAAATCCACCTGAGCGGCCTGCAATACATCTTTAGCTTGCCACAGGGCTTGGTCGTAACCGCCTAATGGAGAACCTCTATAGCCACTAATAAAACCTGCACTATTAATGCCGTCTCGCTGGTCCATTTGGCGCTGCATTAAGGGCAGCTTAACCAACGTTTGTGTGCCTGTTAAAAATACCCGGCCCGACTGTTTAAGATATCGGTCTTTAAGGCTATATGGGGTGTTGTTGGTTGTCATGATTAGGCCATTGGTGTCTTATTAATAGTTACTATTGTAACGATCAAGGCGTGAAAGGTGCTTTCGTTATCATCTTAAATATATCATAATGTGAAAGGTTGTTTCTAAAAAGTATATAAATTTGAAATGTTATATTAATATCGGTAATTTTTATGGATTTAGATAAATTCGATAGGCAGTTATTGACTCTCCTGCAGACCGATGGTCGTATGGCTAACCAAGCATTGGCCGAACAGGTGGGATTGTCGGCTGCGGCCTGTTGGCGGCGGGTGAAGACTTTAACTGAATACGGTGTATTACAAGGCACGTATAGCTTAGTTCAGCCAGAAGCGGTGGGTTACCAGTTGTGTGTGTTTTTGATGGTCAGCTTAACTCGGCACAGTGGTCAAACTACGCAGGCGTTTGAGGACGCCGTGGGCTCTTATTCACAAGTATTGCAGTTTTATGCAGTCACAGGCGATGCAGACTATATGTTGAGGGTGCTAATGCCAGACATGGCCACTTATGATCGGTTTCTTACGGATAAGATATTCACCTTGCCCAGTGTGTCTCAGGTAAAATCTAACTTTAGTTTAAGGGCTATCAAACAAACCACAGCGGTGCCGATTAACGATTAACGATTTGTTGAAGATGAAGATGCGACTGGTTATGTTTGTCAACAAGAGTTTTCTGACGGTGATACGGACGAATATTTCCCTCCGCTGTCGCAGAAACTCCATATTTAGACGTTTGCCGGCTTTTGTTGGGCGCGCGCTTATTGCATAATGTGCTATTACCGATTTTTTAGTACTGCACCACATGAGGAACACTAAGTGATTGCAAGCGACAAAACATTAGAATACGATTTTATGCA
>JAQRMV010000046.1 GCA_028598985.1 Gammaproteobacteria bacterium | reverse complement strand
TCCTGCCCAATCTGATACTTCGATGGTAAACTAGTATCGTTCATAAAACCTCCATAGGTTAACCTGAAATTACATAGTGCATTTCAAGTGTAGTTCAAAAAAAACCAAAAGAGTAGGGTTAAGGTTAATATTTAATGCCGCAGCCTTTAAGTATGATTTGTTTAATAGAGGAGGCGGCATTAATAAAGGCTTGTTCAGTTAACTGTTCTGTTTGCGTAGCAATCAGGATTTGTGGCTCAAAGTCGGCGTAGTATTGGGTGCTCGCCCAGATCATAAAGATTACGTGGGCGGGGTCTATGTTATCCATTTTCCCTTGAGCTATCCAGCTTTCAAAAACACTCATGCGTTGCTTAAACCAAAGACGATAATCTTGTTGCAAATAGGCACTCAAGTGGGGTGCGCCACTAATCATTTCCTTTGCAAACAAGCGTGAAGCGGTGGGATGGGTGCGGGAGAAATTTATTTTTGCATCAATGTATCGGCTGAGCACATCGGCAGGTTCGTCATGGCTAGACAGTTCATTGAATACCGTATCCCAAAGGTTAAGGGTGTTTTCTAACACTGAGCCATAAAGGCTTAGTTTGTTGGAAAAATAATAATGAATGTTGGCTTTGGGCACTTGGGCGGATTCGGCAATGCGCTGCATAGTTGCACCACGAAAGCCATGGCAGGCAAATTCCGCTTCGGCAGCTTGTAGAATTAAGTCGCGGCTTTGTTCTCTAATGCGGCCAGGTTTATAAGGCCCTCTTGAGAGGCTTGTGGTCATGACAAATCCCGTGGTATTAAACAGTGTAGGTATTTATTGTAGATAATATTACACCAAATGAAAAGTTGACTAATTAGACAGCTATTGAGAACATGGCACCATAATTATGTAGAGTAGCGCATATGCACCTGTTATTAAATGAAACCACTATTGAATTAGTGGATCCGGCAGCAGACACCACCTTATTGCACTGGTTAAGAGAATCCCAGTACTTAACCGCTACCAAAGAAGGTTGCGCCGTAGGCGATTGTGGTGCTTGTACTGTGCTTGTAGGTGAATTAGAGCAAGGCAAAATAGTATATCGCAGTGTGAATGCTTGTATTGCTTTGCTGGGTAGTCTCAATGCTTGTCATGTGGTGACTCTTGACGCGTTACAAGGCCCTAAATTACATCCAGTTCAACAGGCTATGGTGGATTGCCATTCAAGCCAATGTGGTTTTTGTAGCCCAGGATTTGTTATGTCACTTGTGGTTTGGTGGCTGAATACACCTGCCAATGGTTTGGCTACACCTGCTGCTTTTGCTCAGCACCGCCATGGTGTTGAACTGGCCCTTTCGGGAAATTTATGTCGGTGTACGGGTTACTTACCCATATTATTGGCTGCTGATCAGTTGGCACCTATGGATCGCACAGCAGCCCCTTTGTTTGATCAATTGGGTGGTTATGAGAAGTGTTTAAAACTATTGCAAGACATGGCATCTAAGCCACGCAATGAAGCTGCTCAAGCTTATCTTGCTCCGTCAAACCTGGTTGACTTGGCCTTGGCCTATGAAGCGTTTCCAGAAGCTCGTCTGGTGGCAGGTTCTACAGACTTAGCCTTAGACATCACCCATGGCCTTAAAACCATGGATCGCCTGATTGATGTTACTGGTGTGGAGGAGCTACGGTCTATTAAGCAACAAGGCAACGACATTCACATTGGTGCAGGCGTGAGCCTTAGCGAGGTAGAGTGTTTTTGCCAAAAAGACTTGCCACTAATGAGTGATTTTCTAGGTCGTTTTGCATCACGGCAAGTGCGTAATCGTGGCACTTTGGTAGGTAATATCGCTAACAGTTCACCGATTGCAGACACGCCTCCGCTATTACTAGTATTGGATGCCAAGCTGGTGCTCCTACAGGGCCAAAATGAGCGCACTATTGCGTTAAAAGAGTTTAACTTGGGGTACAAACAAACAGCGCTACAAGCAGGTGAATTGATTCACAGCGTAATATTGCCTTTGCCTAAAATAGGTCAGCGTGTATTTGTAGAAAAAGTGAGCAAGCGGGCAGAGGATGATATCTCCGCCACTTGTGTGGCTATGAGCATCACACAGGAGCAGGGTTTAATCACCCAAATTAATATTGCCTGTGGCGGTATGGCAGCGATTCCTAAAATGGCCGATGTTACCCAGAGTCATTTGTTAGGTCAGGTTTTAACCTTGGAGCTGATTAAAAAAGTGCCGGTTTGGCTTGCTCAAGACTACCAGCCTATTGATGACATGCGAGCGAGTGCGAACTATCGCCAGCAGGTGACTGCTAACCTTATTCAAGGTTTTTTGCAGGAGGCTATAGCATGAGAAAGCTGCCTGAAATCAAAGATAAAAAGCTAACTGCTGGGTCAAGTGAAATAGGCAAAGCTACGCCCCATGAGAGCGCCCAGCTACATCTTAAAGGTAAAGCGCTTTATATAGACGACATAGTGGCACCACAAGGATGTTTACATGCCTACGTAGGCATGGCAAACGTGGCCTGCGGTGTGCTGAACAGCCAAGACTTAAGCGCAGTGGCTGATGCAAACGGTGTGGTTGATATAATCACTGCCGCAGACATTCCAGGCCACGTGGACATTGGGCCTGTATTTGCCGGCGATCCTCTGTTGGTAGAAAGCACCATTAGCTACTTTGGCCAACCTTTATTTGCTGTTGCGGCAAATAGTCGTGAGGCTGCGCGTAGAGCCGCTCTTCTGGGGTGTGCAGATATATCGCCTACAGAACCCTGGTTAACCCTAGAGCAAGCACAAACACACAATAAACAAGTGCGGCCAAGTCACAGTTTAGTGAAAGGTGACAGTGCTACGGCATTGGCCGAGGCGGTCAATACCCTCACTATCAATCAACGGGTGGGCGGTCAAGAACACTTTTATCTTGAAGGTCAGGTATCCCTTGCTATTCCTCAAGATAATGGCGGTGTGCTGGTGCACAGTTCTAGTCAACACCCAAGCGAAGTTCAAAAGTTGGTGGCCGAAGTATTAGCATTACCCATGCATAAGGTGGTGGTAGATATGCGGCGTATGGGCGGTGGTTTTGGTGGCAAAGAAACCCAAGCCGCACAGTGGGCTTGTCTTGCTGCTTTGTTAGCGGTGCGAAATCAAAAGGCCGTAAAGTTACGCCTTGCGCGCAGTGACGATATGACTCTCACAGGAAAACGTCACCCATTTGTAAACCAAGCTCAAGTAGGTTTTGACCAAGAAGGTCGTATATCGGCAGTCAATGCCGAACTTAACGGCTTATGTGGTTGTAGTCCAGATTTGTCCGACGCCATTGTTGATCGGGCCATGTTTCACACCGATAATGCCTATTATTTACCAGCGGCAACAATTACCGGCCATCGGTGGTTCCAAAACACGGCATCTAATACAGCATACCGAGGCTTTGGTGGGCCGCAGGGTATGATATTGGGCGAACAAATAATGGATGATATTGCCCGTAGTTTAGGCAAAGATCCCCTAGTGGTAAGACAAGCCAATTTATACGGCCAAAACGATCGTAATATCACTCCATACCATCAAACAGTAACAGGTGTAGACTTAGAACGAATTATCAACGAAGTGGTTGAGTCCAGTGATTATTGGGCTCGGCGAAAAGCAATTAGAGTATTTAATCAGGCGTCTTTAAAAAGCGGCGGGCGTTACATTAAAGGCTTGGCTTTAACCCCCGTAAAATTTGGTATTTCCTTTACTGCAATGTTCCTTAACCAAGCGGGTGCGTTAGTACACATTTATACTGATGGCACAGTACAGGTGAGCCATGGCGGCACGGAAATGGGACAAGGCCTATATACCAAAATTGCTCAAATTGTAGCGGTTGAACTAGGGCTGCCGTTAGACCATATTCAAGTGACATCAACCCGCACAGACAAAGTGCCAAACACCTCGCCCACTGCGGCTTCAAGCGGTACAGACCTAAATGGACAAGCAGCGCGTAATGCGGCGCTGACTATTAAACAGCGTTTAGTTGAGTATATTGTAGAAACCTATCAAGTTGAGGCGCTAGACATCACCTTTAACAACGGTAAAGTGTCTTGGCCTAAGCATCAAATTTCTTTTGCCCAGCTCACTCAACAGGCTTATATGGCACGAATCTCTATGTCGGCCACGGGTTATTATCGCACGCCTAAGATCCACTACGATCGTGCGCAGGCTAAGGGGAATCCGTTCTTCTATTATTCTTGTGGTGCTTCTGTGAGCGAAGTGGAAGTGGACACCTTCACCGGTACCTATACGGTGCCTAGGGTAGATATTCTCCACGACGTGGGTGAAAGTATTAACCCGGCCATCGACTTGGGCCAAGTGGAGGGTGGTTTTATTCAAGGCATGGGCTGGTTAACTACAGAAGAGCTGGTTTGGAGCCAAGATGGTCGACTCCAAACCAACGGTGGCGCTAGTTACAAAATTCCTGCCGTAGGCGATACACCTAAACAGTTTAACGTGGCTTTGTTGCAGAATAGTAAAAACCGTGAAGCCACTATCTACCATTCTAAAGCAGTGGGTGAGCCCCCCTTTATGCATGGCATTTCGGTTTGGTGTGCACTGCGGGATGCTATTTGGGCAGCCGGTGGCGAAACAGTAAACCCACAACTAGACACGCCGGCTACACCAGAGCGCGTTCTGTGGGCACTTCAAACTGCAAAAGCGGGGCATGCATCATGAAAGCCTGGTTGGCCGCCCAATGGCAATGTGAACAACAAAATAGTGCCTATGTACTGGTAAGTATTGTAGCGCTGAAAGGGTCATCTCCACGTGGTATAGGTAGTAAAATTTTAGTCACTGCAAATGAGCAATTCGATTCCATTGGCGGAGGCCATTTAGAGTACAAAGCGATTGCCCAAGCGCGTGAGCTATTGGCCGAAGGAGGTGAAACACAATTGATTGATTACCCTCTTGGGGCAAGCTTAGGCCAATGTTGTGGTGGTAAAGTGAGTGTAATGTTTGAAGTGTTTAGTGCCACTAAAATGCCAGTGGTTGTGTTTGGTGCGGGACATGTGGGCCGCGCATTAGTGCCCCTACTGGCGCAATTACCTGTAGCGGTGACGTGGGTTGATAGTCGTTATGACATGCTGCCTAAAGCGCTACCAGCAGGGGTGGTAGGGGTGCATGAAGAGCACCCCCAAGACCATGTTGAAGATTGCGTGGCTGGTAGTTGTTATTTAATTATGACCCATCACCATGGGGTAGATTTTGCCCTTGCTCAGGCAGTGTTAAATCGTGGTGACGCCGGCTATTTGGGTGTGATTGGCTCAGTTACTAAGGGACGCAAGTTTCGCCAAAGATTGGTGTCAAAAGACTATTCCCAGCAAACTATTGATGGTTTAAATTGTCCAATGGGTAAAGTGGGAATCAGTGGTAAACAACCCATGGAAGTGGCCATTGCTATTGCAGCACAGGTGATGGAGTTGTATCAAAATATTCACATTAATGAGCATGCAGTTGTTGCGGAAGAAAAGCCTGCCAATCTTACTAAAGAGATTCTAGAGCATGTCTGAACGACTATTACGGGGCCCACTGCTGCACTGTTTAGCCGAGCCCGACCAAAGCGAAACCGCGGTTGATTATCAGCCAGATGCCTTACTGTGGTTGCAAAATGGCTTAGTTCATAAAATGGGCCCTTATCCGTCTTTTGCTAAGGAACTATCGGCTGATCAGTTGGCTAAAGTAGAAGATTGCAGCCAGTATCTTATGGTACCTGGGTTTGTGGATTGCCATATTCATTACCCACAAACAGAAATGATTGCCGCTTATGGCACTCAATTGTTGGAGTGGTTAAACACCTATACCTTCCCCGTTGAATCTAGTTTTAAAGACCCCGCAAAAGCTGCGGCAGTGTCTAAGGTGTTTATCGATCAATTGCTTAATAACGGCACCACCACAGCACTGGTGTTTTGTTCTGTACACCCACAGTCTGTAGACGCACTCTTCACCGAAGCCCAAAAACAAAATATGCGCCTCATTGCTGGCAAGGTAATGATGGATCGTAACGCACCTAGCAATGTATTAGACACAGCACAAACGAGTTATCATCAAAGTAAGCAGCTAATAGAACGTTGGCATGGTGTAGATCGCCTTCAATATGCGGTTACACCTCGGTTTGCACCTACTTCTACGGATGAGCAGTTAGCGGCGGCGGGGCGTTTATTAGAAGAGTATGAAGGGGTGTATTTGCACACGCACCTTGCCGAAAATGTGGATGAAATAGAGTGGGTAAAAGCACTGTTTCCTAACGCCAAAAATTATTTAGATGTGTACGATCAAGCTGGTCTGCTAAGCAAACGAAGTGTATTTGCCCATGGTATTCACTTATGCGACTCAGAATGTGAGCGCTTGGCGCAAACCGATTCGGCCATAGCCCATTGCCCAACTTCTAATATGTTTATTGGTTCTGGTTTATTCCCCATGCAAAAATTGCAGAATCACGGCATTAAAATAGGCATGGGCACCGACGTAGGCGGCGGCACCAGCTTTAATATGCTTCAAACCTTAGCCGACGGCTACAAAATGCAGCAGTTAAAGGGCAATAACCTGAGCCCAGAACAAAGTTTTTACCTTGCCACCTTAGGTGGCGCCAAAGCGTTGGATATGGCGGAAAAAATCGGCAATTTCGAAGCAGGAAAAGAAGCTGATTTCTTATTGCTAGACCCTAACGCCACAACTTTATTAAAGTTCCGCACTGGCCATTGTGAGGGCTGGCGCGACCTATTGTTTGTATTACAAACCTTGGGTGATGACCGAGTGATTGCGCAAACTAATGTCATGGGCAAAGTTGTTTAGCACTCATTAGCATTGATTAACGCTGAGCATCGGCAAGCATCATAGCGGCAGCTTTTTCTCCAATCATAATACAAGTTGCATTAGTGTTACCGCTGATCAGTTTGGGCATGATGGAGCCATCGGCTACGCGTAAATTTTTAATACCATGCACTCGTAAAGCAGCATCCACTACGGCCAATTCGCCTTGTCCCATGGCACAAGTACCTACAGGATGGTATTCGGTTTCTGCTGTGGCTTTTATATAATTGCAGATCTGTTGATCAGACAATACATCATTTCCGGGGGCATACTCCCTGCTCATAATATCTGCAAAGGGACCGCTTGCGAGTATTTCCCGGCATAGGTTAATGCCTTCACGCATACGGTCAATATTGCCTTGAGTTTGTAGAAAACGCTGGTCAATAATGGGGGCGTGTTTGGGGTTGGAGCTTGCCAAGGTGACTTGCCCTACGTCTGTGGGCCTAAGGTTACACGCGTGAATAGTAACGCCGTGCTCGTTGAGCTCTGGAACTGGTTTTGGAAAGATCATTAATGGTAAAAAATGCAGCTGTATGTCGGGACGAGTAGGGCTAAAACTGGAGCTTGCAAAGGCACCGCTCTCTGCACCGTTTGTGGCCCCAGGGCCCGATTTATTCCAAAAATAGCGTATACCATTGGTTAATGCGCCAATGCCTTTGTTTACGCCATACAAACTGGTGGGCTCTTTGGTGCGGGCGAGTACCGATACATTGAGGTGATCTTGCAAATTTTTGCCTACGCCTGGCAAATTTAAGTGCATTTTAATTTTGTGTTTAGCTAATTCATCGGCTGGGCCTATACCAGAAAGCATCAGTAGCTGTGGCGAACCAATGGCTCCGGCACTTAATACCACCTCTTGGTCAGCAAAAGCGTGGCGTACTTTATGTTCTACCTGATAACTAACCCCAAGTGCTTTGCCATCTTTGATGATAATGCGCTTAACGTGTGCACCGGTGATAATGGCTAGGTTTGGGCGGTCGGCAATAGGATGTAAATAGGCTACCGCTGCGCTACATCGTTTTTGATCTTTTTGGGCCACCTGATAACGGCCTGTGCCGGCTTGGTGTTGGCCATTAAAATCGTGATTGTGTGCTAAACCTGTGGCTATTGCAGATTCAACAAACTGATCACTTAAGGCATGGGTATAGGACCTATCATTAATTGTTAAGGGACCGTGGCTGCCGTGATAACCTTCATCTAATTGAGCCCCAAGGTTGGTTTCTGATTGGCGGAAAAAGGGTAAAACATCGTCATAACTCCAGCCAGCGTTGCCTAAAGCGCGCCACTCATCATAATCTTCTCGTTGGCCTCGTATATGAACCATGGCGTTAATGGAACTAGAGCCTCCTAGAGTTTTGCCCCTAGGAATTGGAATTCGGCGGCCATTCATAGCCTCTTGTGGGGCTGTTTGGTAGCGCCAGTTGAGCTTTTTGTGATCGAGTAAAAGCGCCACTCCTGCGGGCATATGAATGAGAGGGTTGCGGTCACGAGGGCCGGCTTCAAGTAACAATACCTCACAGTTTAAATCTGCACTTAATCGGTTAGCTAAAACACAACCCGAAGAGCCTGCGCCGATAATAATGTAATCGTAATGGTGGTTTGACATGTGGGGCCTTTGTGATGTTAGTTCCAAACAGGTTGGGTTCGCATAGATTCAGGAATAGCCACGCCCATGCGTTGCAATATACTGGGTGCTATGGCGGTTTGGTCGATAACATGGTTTTTTGACGGGCCCTGAATGGGATTATTAGGATTGGCAAAATAATAAATGGGGATGTCGCGCATAATGGCCTCTGTGCCGCCATGATGGCCACGGGCACTTTGGCCATGATCAGCAGTCACAATAACGTCGTAACCTTGTGCTTGCCACCTAGGGATAAAATCAGCTAATGCTGCATCGATGGTGTAACAGTTTTTATCGATTTCAATGGAGTCAAATCCGTAATGATGGCCCAAACTATCTAACGTGCTGGAGTGAAATAAGAAGTAGTCTGGCTGGTGGCGTTGAATCAATAAACTCATTTGCCAGAACAAATCGATGTCAGACGGTGTAGCAGGTTGAGCTTTATTTTCACCGGCCATGGTGTAAAAACGCGCGTGTTGTATGGGCCGATTAATATCATCCACTTCCATGTCTCGCAAATGACTAAACGGGCTGGCCTGAAAGTAGTCGGAAAAAAATGAATGGGCAACTGCTGCAGTGGTGCCTCCAGAGGCTTTTACGGCGCTAAAAATGTCAGCATCTTCTAGCTTGCCACGATGGTAGTTGCTAGTCACCCCATGTTCTTGTGGTGTAAGCCCCGTATGGATGCTGGCGTAGCATGGGCCAGATCCGGAGGGCAGTACGGATTGGCCCTGCCAAATGCTGGCTTCGCCGGAATCAACCCAGCCTTCTAAGTTACCCATCAGCTTGCGTGCATAAGAGTAACCCAAGCCGTCTAAGATGAGTAAAATAACTTTATTTTTCATAACTCTAAGTCCAGATGATTAGTATTGTTGAGTTCTTGTGTTACTCTATGCTGTAGCTTGCAGTTTGGCATTGTCAACATGCCCTACGCAACCCCCGCCAAGGATCTAATTTAAGTTATTAAGAGGCGCATATCGACCCTGTATCAGACACTAGTATTACTCAACTGCTCATTGGCTTAGCAGGTGGAGTCGCCTTGCTTATTTGGGGCTTAAAACGAGTGCAACAGGGAATGAAACGAGCTTTTGGTGGCCGCCTAACTTATTTTATTCGTGACCGTTTTGCTGGTGTATGGTCAGCCCTAGGTTTGGGTGTAATGCTCACTCTCATTCTTCAAAGCAGTACGGCGTCCGCTTTGCTGGCAGCCTCTTTAGGCGTGCAAGGCGAAGCGGGCCTAGCCTTGTTGCTAGGTGCTGATGTAGGCACTACCCTTGTCGCCCTTATTCTATCTTTTGACCTCAGCGCACTTAGCCCTTTATTAGTGGCTATCGGTGTGTTTATGGAATTGCGCGCTAAAGATAAACGTCAGCATGGTATTGGTGAAGCACTCATGGGGTTGGGGTTAATGTTATTGGCCTTAGGTTTGTTACGTCAACAAGCTGTGCCATTGCAAGGTTCTGACCTGTTTAGTGAAATGCTTCGCAGCCTTATTGCGGAACCGTGGTTGGCTATAGTATTTGCTGCTTTACTCACCTTTTTATTACATTCTAGCCTTGTGATGGTGCTGCTATTAGCGGGCCTTGTGGGGGCGCAGGTGATAGGTGTGGAATCTGGTTTATTGCTTATATTAGGTGTAAATATAGGCAGTGCGGGGATTCCTGTGTACTTATCACGTAAGTCGAGTAATGCCAAAAGAGTAGCCCCCTTGGGGAACTTAATTCTGCGTACAATTGGTGCTATGGCTTTTGCGCCTTGGGTGTCGGAAGTTCATTTTGGGCTTAATTATGTGAGCTTGGATCCAGCCTGGCAGGTGGTGTTAATGCACTGTTTGTTTAATGTGGTCGTGGCCGCTTTTGGTATGCTTATTGTGAGTCAATTGGCCGGTTGGATTGATACCCGATTACCCAGAGAAACATTGGCCCCTTTGCCTAGCCCTAAATACCTTAAAGATGTACAAGATACTGCACCGTCTGCAGCCTTGGCGAACGTAGTGCGAGACACCCTCACCATGGGGGAGTTATTGGAAGAAATGCTCCGTGAAGTGCATTTAGGCATGACTGAGCGTTATGACGCCTTAGAGAAAAAAATCCATCAAAGTGATGACATTATTGATGATTTCCATCAGCAAATTAATGCCTATTTATTGGAGTTAGGCGGCCAAGACTTAACCGAAGACGAACGTCACCGATGTCAGGATCTACTGCTGTTCATTACTAATATTGAACATGCTGGTGATACCTTAGAGCGCAGTATGACCCTCTTGCTGAAAAAGAAAAATAGCTTACACATTGATTTTACTGCATACGAGCACGAAGCTTTAGATACTAATATGAAAGCTATTTTTAAGGTGATGCCCATGTCTTTCCAAGTCATGATGAGCGAAGACGTCAGCAGTGCCCGTGGCCTTATTCAAGCTAAACATGAGTTTAATACCAGCCACCAACAATACTTAGATGGTCAGCAGCACCGAGCCATGCAAGCAGACAAAACCAACCCTTTGGCGCATTCTTTATTTACCGACTTGATGCGTGATATTAAACGCCTACATTCACATTTCACGGCCATCGCCTATCCAGTGCTTAACCGAGAAGGCGAACTGCGAACCAGCCGTTGGCGCGGATACAACGAACCAACATCTGCTTCTGAAAGTGAAGTAGCAGAAGGGGATGCCGAGACCAAACCTTCATGAACACAAAAAAGCGTCAATTTAATGCCAATAACATTAAAGGCATTGTGTTTGATAAAGACGGTACCTTGTTAGATTTCCATGCCACTTGGGTGCCACGGGCAATAGCTGCAGTAATGGCTGTAGCGAATAAAGATTCGGCCCTTGCATTGACTATGTTGCAAGCAACGGGATACGATTTTGACCAAAAGCGTGTGTTGGGTGGTTCTATACTGGCGGCGGGGAATAATCGTGACATTGCTCAAGTATGGGCTCCTTTAGTTAGTCGACCTGTAGATGAAGTAGAAAGCCTGCTTAATCACATGTTTGCGGATCCTGCACACGGGGCTACTATACCCGTGCCCAACCTAACCCAAAATTTACAAAAGCTAGTAGATCTAAATCTCATTCTAGGCGTAGCCACAATGGACAGTGAGGCTGGCATTAAAGCCACCTTAGGAGACTTTAATTGTTTGCACCTGTTTGATTATGCCGTGGGTTATGACTCTGGTTTTGGCAGTAAGCCAGGGCCTGGTATGGTGCTAGGCTTTTGCCAACAAACAGGATTGTCGCCAACACAAGTGATGGTTGTAGGGGATAATACCCATGACATACATATGGGCCAAAGCGCAGAGGCAGGTTTTAATGTGGGTGTGCTCACGGGTACTAGCTCAAGATCTGAGCTCGAAATCGAAGCAGACCTAGTGTTAGATTCCATCTCCCAATTACCTGCTTTATTTGCCTGAGCTAAATGGAAAGGTCGTAGTTAACTGTTTTTGGTATGGCATTAATTGACCACGGCCTGCTATGATTGCTTTAGTTTATTTAATTAATGTTAAGGTGTACTCCCCATGGCAAAGACCATTATCGCAACAGCCAAAGCTCCAGCCGCCATCGGCACTTATTCTCAAGCTGTTAAAGTTGGTGATACAGTATATATTTCTGGCCAGATTCCACTTGATCCAAAAACTATGGAAGTGTGCAGTCAGGACTTTGCAGAGCAAGCCACGCAAGTGTTTGAAAATCTAAAAGCCGTTGCAGAAGCCAGCGGTGGTTCTTTGGCAGACGCCGTGAAGTTAAATATTTCTATGACCGATTTGACTAACTTTCCAACCATTAACGAAATCATGTCCACTTACATTGACCAACCTTATCCTGCTCGTGCAGCGGTGGGCGTTGCGGCTTTGCCCAAAGCTGTGCAAGTGGAAATTGAAGCCATTTTGCATTTGGGTTCGTGCTGCTAAGCACTCCCTTTGAAAGCAAGCGCCCAACGCGGCTTCGGTCAGCACCCAGTTAAGGAACTCAACGAACTAGAATTGATGGTTCTTTTAAAGACCCTGTGGCCGTATCTTATGATTCATAAGATACGGGTGATTGTGGCTATGGCTTTGTTAGTGGGCGCAAAAGGGGTAGCTATTATCATCCCTTGGACCTTTAAACAGGTTGTAGATGCCTTTGAAGGCGGCAGTCCAGAGCAACTGTTAGTGATACCTGTGGGCTTTGTTTTACTATACGGCGGCCTTCGTTTTGGTTCGGTATTTTTAGGTGAACTGCGGGACGCGGTTTTTAGCCGAGTTACCGAAAGCGCCATGCGCAAAGTAGGTTTGGAAGTATTTGCTCACTTACATCAACTGGAACTCGATTTTCATCTGAGCCGCCAGACTGGTGGCATCTCTCGCGATATCGATCGTGGCACCAATGGCATCAATTTTATGATGCGTTTTATGGTGTTTAATATTCTTCCTACCATTCTTGAGCTGATTTTGGTTATGCTCATTTTATTGTTTGCTTTTAACGTTTGGTTTTCGGCCGTCACGTTAGTGTGTGTGGTGGCCTACGTTATTTTTAGTATCAAGACCACAGAATGGCGCACCCGTTTTGTAAAGGAAGCCAACCGTTTAGATAGCAAGTCTAGTACCCGCGCTGTAGACAGCCTTTTAAACTACGAAACCGTTAAGTACTTTAATAACGAGGCATTTGAAGCTGAGCATTACAATGACAACCTAAAAGCATGGGAACAAGCACGGGTGGATAACCGTTTGTCCCTGGCATTGCTCAACTCGGGTCAGGCGTTGATTATTGGTTTAGGCGTTACCGCGCTTATGTATCTTGCTGCCAAAGGTGTGGCAGAAGAAACCATGACCATTGGCGACTTGGTGATGGTGAACATGTATTTGTTGCAGCTATTTATACCACTGAATGCCCTTGGTTTTATTTATCGTGAAATTCGCCGTGCGCTTTCTGATGTGGAGAATATGTTTGGCTTGCTTAAACGCAAACCCACGGTACAAGATCTAGATAACGCGCCGAACATACAGGTGCCTAATGCAGAGATCGAATTTACGGAGGTGAATTTTAGTTATCAAGATAAGCGGCAGATTCTGAATCAGCTCAGTTTTAAAGTTGCAGCAGGTGAGAAGGTTGCCATAGTTGGCCCGAGTGGTTCCGGTAAATCAACTATTGGTCGATTATTGTTTCGTTTTTATGATGTAGATAGCGGTTCGATTACCATTGACGGCCAAGATCTGCGCAACGTACAACAACTCAGCTTGCGCCAAGCCATAGGCGTTGTACCCCAAGACACTGTGCTGTTCAACGACACCATATGGAACAACGTGGCTTACGGTTGCCCAGAAGCCAGCGACGAAATCATTTGGCAAGCCATCGATAGGGCTTCACTGCGAAATTTTGTAGAGTCTATTCCGGATGGTGTAGAGACCATTGTGGGAGAAAGGGGTTTAAAAGTATCGGGTGGTGAAAAACAGCGTATTGCCATTGCTAGGGTATTGCTTAAGAATCCTGAAATATTGTTATTCGACGAGGCTACTTCTGCTTTAGACTCAGAATCTGAGCGTAGCATTCTTAAAGCTCTGGCTAAAATATCCACCAACAAAACCACCCTAGTTATTACCCACAGATTATCCACCATTGTGGATGCAGACCGTATTTTAGTGATTGATAATGGTGCTCTTGTAGAGCAGGGAAACCACCAAGAGTTGTTGGCCCAAAATGGTCACTACGCACGTTTGTGGCAGATGCAGCAGACGTCTAGCGGTTAAAAAATTTTTCTAACCGCTCACACGCTTGTTGCAATATGGCGCTGTCCGCGGCATAAGACAGGCGAAAATGATTTGGTAGCCCAAAGGCTTCACCCGGCACTAATGCTACGCCTGTATGAGTTAAAATATCTTTAACAAGGCTTAGGTCATTTGCATAACCTAGTTGAGTTATTGCGGCGCTACAATCCACAAAACTATAGAAAGTGCCTTGGCTTGCTATTACTTTAAGGCCACTCATAGCACTTAGCCGCTTAACCGTATCATCGTGCCTTTGTTGATAAGCACCAAGCATAGGCTGTAAAAACTCTTGGGGGCCTTCTAATGCGGCCAATGCTGCAGCTTGGCTGATACTGCTGGCACAGGAACTAGATTCCACCTGAGCTTTGGTCATAGCACTGATAATTTCTTTTGGTCCAGCGGCATAACCAATGCGCCAACCGGTCATAGCATAGGCTTTAGACACACCGTTCACCAACACACAACGATTCGCTAAATCTGGGCATACATTTAATAGATTGACTAGCGGCTCTTGGCCCCAATAAATGTGCTCGTATATGTCATCACTTAAGATCATTACTTGTGGGTGTAGGCGTAACACCTCACCAATAGCAAGCCACTCGGCACGGCTATAGGCTTGGCCACTAGGGTTGTTTGGGCTGTTGAGTATTAATAACTTGGTAACAGGGGTGATGGCAGCTGACAGTTGTGTTGCGGTGAGTTTAAAGTTTTGAGAGGCGTGGCAAGGTATAATAACAGACTCGGCACCCGCCATAGCCACCATTGCACTGTAAGACACCCAATAAGGTGCTGGAATAATGACTTCGTCTCCAGCTTCCACCAGGGCAACGGTAAGATTGTAGATGCTCTGCTTAGCGCCATTGCTTACTAGTATCTGATCTGGATGATAAGTGAGCTGGTTTTCTCGCTGATATTTGTCACATATTGCCTGGCGCAAGGTTATGGTTCCAGCCACATGGGTGTAGCGGGTTTGGCCCGATTGCATGGCACTAATAGCCGCATCAATAACCTGGGCAGGCGTATCAAAATCAGGTTCTCCTACGGCGAGATTTATGACATCTTTTCCATCCGCGCGCATTTGTGATGCAAGGTTGCTAATGCTTACCGTAGCTGAGGGCTTAAAAGACTGTATTCGTTGCGAAAGAGGCCACGTCACTGGCATAACTCCGTTATACTATTGGGTTTGCTGAATAGGGTATCACGCTGGGCCCTAGATAATGAATCGAAATGAACCAAATAATGAATCGTCCATTTGAATTAAAATCAAAGTTTGAGCCTGCGGGGGATCAACCCACGGCTATTAAAGAGCTGGTAGAAGGCATAGAGGCTGGCCTAGCTGCGCAAACGTTATTGGGTGTAACGGGCTCTGGTAAAACCTACACCATCGCGCAAGTGATTGATAAGGTGCAAAGGCCAACCATTGTTATGGTGCATAACAAAACCCTGGCGGCTCAGTTATACGGGGAGTTTAAGGAATTCTTCCCTAATAATTCCGTTGAATACTTCGTGTCTTATTATGATTATTATCAGCCAGAGGCTTATGTACCTTCATCGGATACTTTTATTGATAAAGACTCTTCCGTAAACGAACACATTGAACAAATGCGTTTGTCGGCGACTAAAGCGTTATTGGAACGATCAGATACTATTATCGTAGCCACGGTTTCTGCCATTTATGGATTGGGCGATCCTGAGTCATACCACAAAATGGTATTGCACTTAAACAGAGGCGATCAATGGGAACAACGAGATCTTATCCGTCGCCTTGCTGAACTACAGTACAAACGAAATGATGTGGATTTCCACCGTGCAACATACCGTGTGCGTGGTGATGTAATTGACATATTCCCAGCAGAATCAGACGAAGAAGCTGTGCGTGTAGAGTTGTTCGATGACGAAATTGAACAGTTGAGCTATTTCGACCCGCTTACAGGTCAAACATTGCGCAAGGTGCCACGCCTCACTGTTTACCCTAAAACTCACTACGTAACCCCAAGGGAAACCCTATTAGCGGCCATTGATGAGATTGAGATAGAGCTTAAAGACCGCTTGCAATACTTTAGAGACAACAACAAGCTAGTGGAAGAACAGCGACTTGATCAGCGCACACGCTACGATATTGAGATGATTCGTGAGTTAGGTTTTTGTTCAGGCATTGAAAATTACTCGCACTACCTTTCGGGTCGTAAACCGGGGGAACCGCCACCTACATTATTTGATTACTTGCCTGCAGATGCGATGTTGGTAATGGACGAATCACACGTTACCGTACCTCAGTTAGGTGCCATGTACAAAGGTGACCGGTCTCGCAAGGAAACCTTAGTGCAATATGGTTTTAGATTGCCCACAGCACTTGATAATCGGCCCATGAAGTTTGAAGAGTGGGAAGATATAGCGCCACAAAAAATATTTGTTTCGGCCACACCCAGTGTGTATGAACAAGACCACGCAGATAGGGTGGTAGAGCAGGTTGTAAGGCCTACGGGTTTGGTTGATCCATACATTGAAATACGACCGGCTACCACGCAAGTTGATGATTTAATGTCTGAAATTACTATTCGTGCTGCGAAAAATGAACGCGTGTTAGCCACAGTGCTCACCAAACGAATGGCTGAAGATTTAACCGATTATTTACATGAGCATGGCATGCGAGTGCGGTATTTGCATTCAGACATCGACACGGTAGAACGAGTAGAAATAATTCGTGATTTACGTCTGGGGGTGTTCGATGTATTGATAGGCATTAACCTGCTCCGTGAAGGCTTAGATATGCCAGAGGTTTCCCTTGTGGCGATTTTAGATGCCGATAAAGAGGGCTTCTTACGTTCCGAACGTTCTCTTATTCAGACCATAGGCCGAGCAGCCCGTAACTTGAACGGTAAGGCCATCCTCTATGCCGAGCGAATTACAGGCTCCATGCAACGTGCTATGGACGAGACAGAGCGTCGACGTACCAAACAACTAGAGCATAACGAAGCTAATAACATCATACCAACCGGTGTAATTAAGTCTGTAAAAGACATTATGGAGGGGGCTTATGCACCGGGTTCTGGTAAGAAGCGGGATGGTAAGTCTGGCCATAAAGCTGCAGAATCTAATGTGGATTACACCACAGATAGCGCCTCTTTAAATACGAAACAATTATCTAAACTCATTAGTAAAACCGAAGACGCTATGTATGAAGCATCGAAAAGCTTAGAGTTTGAGAAAGCAGGCCGATACCGTGATCAGTTGCATCAACTTAAAGGTCAGCTTATGAGTCGGTGAGTGGCGTTAAACGCGGAAAAACAGCTTGAAATCAATGCTTAAACTCCGTATTATTCGCGCTCTATACTTTCTAGGACTATAGCTCAGTTGGTTAGAGCGCACCCTTGACATGGGTGAGGTCGGCGATTCGAATTCGCCTAGTCCTACCAAATTCAAATGCCTCGCTTTTAGCGGGGCATTTTTGTTTGGTGGT
>JAQRMV010000045.1:9584-17674 GCA_028598985.1 Gammaproteobacteria bacterium | reverse complement strand
TGACTGTTGTTTGTTTTGGTATACCAAAGTAAACTTGATGCGGCATGTATATATCTATGTGCGGCAGAGACACGGTGAGTAAGGTTGCGGCCTTGTGATTGTTGTTTTGTTTTGTTACTTTTTATCACCGCTTAAAGATAAATCCTATCTAATTATAATAACGGAGTTTGAAATGAATAAGTTTGTTAAAGGTTTGGCTGCTGCTGGTGTAGCTGCTGCCATGTCACAAGGTGCTGTGGCTGCTTGTGGCGACGTAACTATTGCAGAAATGAACTGGGCGTCTGCCGAGTTTATGGCTAACGTAGACAAAATCATCTTAGAAGAAGGTTACGGTTGTAACGTAGAGCTAATTCCTGGCGCTACTATGACTACCTTCGCTTCTATGGATACTAAGGGTGTGCCAGACGTTGCTCCAGAATTATGGACTAACTCTCTAACTGCACCTTTGGGTAAAGCCCTTGCAGCGGGTAGCTTACATAAGCTTAACGGCATGCCAATTATTGGCGCTGGTGAAGGTTGGTTTGTACCTGATTTCACCCTTGAGAATCACCCAGAGCTTAAAACTGTTCTAGATATTATTGAACATCCAGAGCTTTTCCCACATCACGAAGACCCTTCTAAAGGCGCTTTCTACGGTTGCCCTGCAGGTTGGGGTTGTCAGCTAACTAACAACAACTTATTTAATGCATTCGACATGGAAGCTAAAGGTTGGTTGTTAGTTGATCCAGGTTCTGCTGCAGGTCTAGACGGTGCTATTGCTAAGGCTGCCGACCGTGGTAACAACTGGTTAGGTTATTACTGGTCTCCAACAGCGTTGGCTGGTAAGTACGGCTTAAAGATGCTTGATTGGGGCGTTCCTTTTGGTGATAAAGATCACTGGGATAACTGTATCACTCAAGCAGAGTGTGCAGAGCCACAGCAAACTGCTTGGAATATTTCTGAAGTGAACACTATCGTTACTGATTCGTTCAAGCAGAATAACGATCCTAAAGCGTCTGCTTACTTCAGCAAGCGTGTATTCCCATCTGACGCCATGGGCGCCATGTTGGTATACATGGGTGATAACCAAGCGGGTGGTGAAGATGCTGCTATGGAATTCATGCTTAACTATGAAAGTGTTTGGTCACAGTGGGTTGGCGTGCAAGCGGCTAACCTAATTAAGAAGTCTTTAAACTAATTTAAAACTTCTAATGAAGGCCTGCTAGCTACTTGTTAGTAGGCCTTTTTAATTTTCAGACTGTAGGATTAATTGTGGAATTATTTGACGATTTCCCCTCTTTGGGGCGGACAGATCTTCGGGATTTAAAAAAAGGCATCGACTTTGCTTTTCGTGATTTTTCTCGTGAAAATGGTGAAGCCATCGAGAACTTTTTCGATCCATTAATGCACTTTATGGTGTGGTTCGAGAAGTTATTGCTCGCTACCCCATGGCCTATTATGATTCTAGTATTTGCGGCTCTAGCATGGCTTGGCGCACGCAGTATTTGGGTTGTGGTTGGTACCGTAGCATCATTTTTGACCATCGGCTTTTTTGGCATGTGGGAAGACACCATGGCCACCGTGGCTATTATTTCTGTGGCTACCTTTCTTTGTATTGGCTTTGGTATTCCGTTGGGCATTATTATGTCTCGGTCTAATCGAATGCAAGCTGTGGTTACGCCTGTATTGGATATCATGCAGACCATCCCCAGTTTTGTATACTTAATCCCCGTAGTAATGTTATTGGGCATTGGTAAAGTGCCTGGCCTTATTGCGGTGTGTATTTACGCTATTCCGCCTATTGTACGACTCACCAATTTAGGTATTCGTTTGGTCGACAAAGAAGTGCTAGAAGCTGCCGAAGCTTTTGGCTCTAGCTATCGACAAAAACTACTTGATGTACAAATTCCATTGGCGTTACCGAATATCTTTGCTGGTGTTAACCAAACCATTATGATGGCTTTGGCCATGGTGGTTATCGCCTCTATGATCGGCGTTAAAGGTTTGGGCGTACCAGTACTACGTGCTGTATCTAACCAGTACCTGGCATTAGGTTTAATGAACGGTTTGGCCATTGTTGCCTTGGCCGTAATATTTGACCGAGTTTCACAAGAATATGGCAAGCGGTTGCAGAAGCACCGTCAAGGAGGCCACGGTGCCTGATATTAAGGTTTCTATAAAGAATCTATATAAGATTTTTGGTCCTAATAGCGAAAGCATGGTGCAAAAGGTTGAAGAAGGTGCCACTAAGGCATCATTGCAGGCCGACCATAAGCACGTGCTGGGCTTAAATAACGTCAATATAGACATTCCTGCTCGCCGTATCCAGGTGATCATGGGCTTGTCGGGTTCGGGTAAGTCTACTTTAATTCGTCACCTTAACCGTTTGATCGAGCCTACGGCCGGTCAGGTGTTGGTAGACGGTGAAGACGTATTGGCTATGTCGGACCAAGAGTTGCGTGAATTCCGCCGTAACAAAATGTCTATGGTTTTCCAGAAATTTGCCTTATTACCCCATCGTACTGTAATTGATAACGTAAGTTATGGCCTTAAGATTAAAGGCGTTGATAAAGCCGAAATGAGAGAGCGCTCACAAAAGTGGATAGACCGCGTAGGTTTGTCTGGTTTTGAAGACAACTACCCAGCACAATTGTCGGGTGGTATGCAGCAGCGTGTAGGTTTAGCACGTGCTTTGGCTACGGATGCAGAAATTCTGCTAATGGACGAAGCCTTTTCTGCCTTGGATCCATTGATCCGTAATGACATGCAAGACATTTTGCTGGATTTACAAGAAGAGCTGCATAAAACCATTATCTTTATCACCCACGATTTAGATGAAGCGCTTAATATTGGTGACAATATTGCTATCCTTAGGGACGGCGCTGTAATTCAGCAAGGTTCGCCACAAGAGATTGTGCTAGACCCTGCAGACGATTACGTGCGTGATTTCATTAAAGACATTAACCGCGCCCGTGTATTGGACGTGAAATCTGTAATGGAGCCGGGTTCATCGGATACGGGCTTGTCTTTCACTGCAGATACTATCTTAGAGCTGGCCATGCCTGCTATGTCTAATGCAGATGTCACCAGCGCCAATGTCACCCATGATGGCGAAGTGATTGGTATGGTAACCTTAGCTGACATGATTGGTGGTATTGCCCGTCCTGAAAGCCATGAAGGTGAGCAAGTAACCTATCGTTAATGGTTTATTGTGTTATAAAAGGCAGCCCAGGCTGCCTTTTTTTGGTTATAAGAAAATAGTTTTATATTCTTTTTGGCTATATCAGAAGTGACGTAAACTAGCAGTCATGCACCCATTGTGGTTAGGTACGGCTATGAAGTTGTTGGTAAAAATCCCCGAATTATCCATACTATTACTCGCCACTCTAGGCTGCTATGCCTTGGCTGTGTATATGGTGCCGGCTGCAGCGGCTCCATATGCCACTACGTCTGTGATGGGTATTGTTGTGGGTTCTTTTGTTTTGTCGTTTATCATTGCCATTGTGGCGGTGGTGGCGGGCATAGGCGGCGGGGTTATTTTTACTCCTATAGTTTTAGGCTTCACATCGATAGACACCATGATAGTGCGTGCCACAGGTTTAGTGGTGGCAATGTTTAGCGGTTTAATCTCTGCAGCGCCGTTGCTTAGGCAGGGGCTGGTAGACATCCGTTTGGTATATGTCTGTGCCTTACCCACGGTGATGGGCGGTGTGTTGGGCGCTTGGGTAGCTATAGAGGTAGAACATGCCATGGGCCCACAAAGCGATGCATTGGTGAGGCTTTTATTAGGGCTAATGTTGTTGGGCGTGGCCTATGTCTTCCTTAGTGGAGGCGGCCGCAATGACTACCCTAAAATGGGTGAGGCCAAAGGCTTAGGGAAATATTTAGGCCTGCAGTTTAGTTATTTTGAAACCTCTTTAAATCGCACCGTGAGTTATCAAGTGGTACGCCTAGGCTTGGCCATGGGGCTATTTCTGTGGGTGGGTTTTATGGGTGGGTTTTTTGGCCTAGGCGGCGGTTGGGCCATGGTGCCTGTGTTAAACCTAGTGATGGCTGTGCCATTAAAAGCTGCTGCCGCTTCTAGTGGGGTGTTGCTGGCCCTTGGCAACGCGGCGGCTATTTGGCCCTACATTGTGTACGGTGCGTTAGTGCCTTTGCTGGTGGCACCATGGATGCTAGGGCAGGTAACGGGCGGCATATTTGGCGCCTATTTATTGTCTCGGGTTAAGGTGGCTGTAGTGAGGCGGTTGCTTATCCTGATGCTGTGTTTAACGTCGATAAAATTAATCCATAGGGGCCTGCAAGGGTTTGGAGTGCTGCCATGAACGGGGGCAAGCATTATGGAGATATTTTATATTGGGGCACCATGGCAGGCTCTGCGTTAGTGATTGTAGGTAGTTTTATGGCCTTGGTGTTGGGGGATTCATGGATGCCCATCCATCAGCAATATGCATTATTAATGGGTGGGCAAACACTCAACCATGTGCCTATTGGGACGGTGGAATTTTATACCACCGGAGATGGTGTGATTCTTATAGGGCTATGTGCTGCTGTGTTAAGCGTGGTACCAGCTATTCTGGCAACACTGCCGCATCTTTGGGCTTCTGGCGCCCGTATCATGGCCCTATGTGGATTGCTTAATGCAGTGCTCATTTTTTCTGCAGCAGTGTATTCCATTAGCTAAGCTGATCGATTTGCTCTTGGCTATAGCCCAATAGGTCTCGGTACACCACTTCGTTGGCAGACCCCATGGGTAAGCCCGGGAAGCGTAGTTTAGACTTCTTGTTGGCGGCCGAATTGTTCCCCATTCTAAACGGCACATCTGGCATCTTAAGCTCTACCCCCGACACAGGGTCCGTTACTTTAATAATGCTGCCACGGGCTTCGTAGTGGGGGTCTTCATCTATTTCTTTCATAGACATAATAGGCCCTGCGGTAATGCCTTCTTTACGGAAAAGTTCTAGGGCTTCTTGGTTAGTTTTGCCTAATATCCATGCTTTAATGATTTGATTAAGGGCTACACGGCTGTCGGCTTGAATGCGATCGTTGTTGGTTTTAAAGCGCGGGTCACGGATCAGCTCTGGCTGGCCCATTACATCGGCTAAGCGTTCCCAGGTTTTTTGGTTAGAGCAGGACATGGCCACCCACAAACCATCACTGGTTTGGTAATTGTTACGCGGTGCTGCAGCCCGTAGCTCGTTACCAATGGGCTGGGGTATTTCCCCCGTAAGCTGGTAACCAATAAACTCACCCCCTAAATAACCAAACAATGGCTCGTACAAAGAAATATCCACCACCTGGCCACCGCTTTCATTACGCTTGCTTTGATGCAGAGCCAAACTCACGGCGTAGGCTAAGTGAATGCCCGTGGTTAAATCGGCAAGGGCCATGGGTGGGCTAGTGGGGCCGGTGTTTTCATAACCATTAAGGTACGAAAAACCACTGTAGGCCTCGGCTAAGGTGCCAAACCCCGGCTGATGAGCGTGGGGGCCTGTCATGCCATAGCCCGACACCTTGCCAATAATAAGGCCAGGGTTGAGTTCTAATAAGGTATCATGGCTTAGGCCCAGTCGGTCCATCACGCCCAAGCGCATGTTCTCTATAAGCACATCGGCAGAGACAATTAGGTCTAGAAAGGCTTGTTTTCCGGCCTCAGATTTAAGGTTTAAGGTAATGGGCAACTTATTGCGGCCAATGTAGGCATGATAAGGCTCTATGCCCGTTTCTGCATGGGTGCCCCAGCCGCGCAATGCGTCTGGCATCATGGGGTTTTCTACTTTAATGATCTCTGCACCGGCATCGCCCAACAAAGCAGCGCAATAGGGCGCTGCCACCACACTAGACAAATCAATGACACGCTTTCCTTCTAAGGGAAAACCTGAAAAGCAGGATTTTTGACGTTGTTTGGCGATGTAATCGTTAAGATTGGGTTGCGCTTGTTCGCTCATGGTGCGTGTCCGTATAAGGTGATAAACACAATTTGCATCATCACATGACATCAGTCAATGGCATAGGGAGAATGAGTTGGGTTTAAATGAAAACGGTGTTTCTGATGCGATAATTCCGCGGTAAAGGCCAAGTAATGCAAGAAAAAACGGCCTATAGGAAATATTTGCCCCCGGCCGCTAGCCGCCAATCCCTAACTAGAACCGTGTGACTTATCCGAGCCGTGGGGCTGGGTTGCGGCTTGGGGCGGTTGCGGCATGGTGGCAAAATCTTTCACATCTGGGCTCACCGGCGTAGAAGGCAGGCGGCTGCTAGCCCACACATTACACTGGGGTTGAAACCAGGTGGCGTTGTCTATAGTGCCCACCTTAATATGTATGCGGCTGGGCTTTTTGTTATTGGTGCCAAATAATTGGCTGCCGCAGTTGGGGCAAAAATGCTTGGTCATTTCCGCACCCGAGTCCGCAAGGTGGCAAAAAGTGTGGGTGTCACCTTTCCAGGTAAGATCTTCAATAGGCACAAAAACCAATGCTGCAAAGGCCGAGCCACCGTTTTTGCGGCAATCTTGGCAATGACAGTGGGCTTGAAACAAAGGTACAGTAACGGCCTTATAACTCACTTGGCCGCATAAACAACTTCCGCTGATTGATTGTGTATTGGGCATAGAGCTTGTCTCCAGTTCATTGGTATAATGGCATCAGATTGTTTAATTTATCGTATAAAACCTTTGAAGCCTTTGAAATTTAAGCCATGAAATTTATAGTTAAGCTGTTTCCCGAAATTACCATTAAAAGCCGCCCCGTAAGAAAACGCTTTATTCAGCGATTGCAGTCTAACTTACAAATTATATTGCAGCGGATTGAGCCAAAAATCAAGGTGAAAGGTTTATGGGACCGTGTGGACATTGAGTGCCCACCAGAAGCCGATGGGTTATATGAAGACATTGTCATGGCCCTTGGTGACACGCCAGGCATTGCCCACATTATAGAAGTGCAAGAATACCCCCTAGAAAGTTTCGACCAAATACTCGGCATTGTAAAACAAGTATGGGGCGAACGCTTAGCAGGCAAACGGTTTGTGGTAAGGGTGAAACGCTCTGGCCAACACGATTTCACCTCGAATGACATGGAGCGTTATATGGGTGGAGGTTTGTTGCAACAAACCGATGCCCTCAAGGTGGATCTTCACACCCCCGAAGTGACCGTTAACTTAGAAGTGAAGGGCGACAAGGTGTTTGTGGTAGAGCGCCGCATCAATGGTATTGGAGGTTATCCCCAAGGCAGCCAAGAACCCGTGGTGTCGCTTATTTCCGGCGGCTTTGATTCCATAGTGGCCAGCTACCTTACCATGAAGCGTGGTGCTAAAACCCACTTTGTGTTTTTTAACTTAGGTGGTGCGGCCCATGAGGCAGGGGTAAAGCAGGTGTCTTATTACCTGTGGAAGAAATTTGGCTCTTCTGCCCGGGTTAAGTTTGTCTCGGTGCCTTTTGAAGAAGTGGTGGGGGAAATATTACAAAACGTACATCACTCCCATATGGGGGTGGTGCTCAAGCGCATGATGCTAAGGGCCGCAGAACGTGTGGCGGTGAAAGTAAAAGCCGAAGCCATGATTACCGGGGAAAGTATTGCCCAGGTGTCTAGCCAAACCCTCACCAACCTAGCGGTCATCGATAAGGTAACCCAAGGTTTGGTGTTGCGCCCACTCATTACCTACGACAAACAAGACATCATAGACATTGCCACTAAAATAGGCGCCTACGAATTTGCCGCCTGTATGCCAGAATATTGCGGTGTAATCTCCGATCGTCCCACGGTAAAAGCCCAATTGAAGCGGGTGCAAGAGGAAGAAGACAACTTTAACTTTGAAGTGCTAGAGCAAGCCCTAGACAACGCCCGCGTCACCAACATAGACACCGTGCCAGATGAACTCAAGGATCATGGTCAGCTGGCGCCTAAGCAGCAACTACAAGGCAATGATGTGGTGGTGGATGTGCGTGCCAGCGGCGAACAACAAAAGAAGCCACTCAACCTGCCCGGTGTGGAAATATTAACCGTGCCTTTTTTCCAAATTAACAAAGAGTTTGTGAACTTTAATCCAGATAAAAATTATCTACTGTATTGTGAAAAGGGCGTAATGAGCCAATTGCACGCGCTACACATTAAAGA
>JAQRMV010000045.1:0-9484 GCA_028598985.1 Gammaproteobacteria bacterium | reverse complement strand
ATGGGCTTTGTATTTACTTTCCTCACCTTATTGGTGCTGGCCACCAAAACCATGTCGGCTACCGTATTGCGGATTGCGCCCATTGAGCCATTAATGGTGCAGCCCCCCATGGCCACGGTTTCACCTTCGCAAAAAATTGCTAACGACCCCCAGCTTATGGCGGTGTTAAGCGCAGCAGTGCACCGTTACCGCCAAGATCATTGATCACCCGCTCCTTATTCTATTTGCTTATATTTTTTACTAAAACAGGCGTAAACCCATGACCGCTGCTAAACAACCCCTTGGTATTACCGATGTCGTATTACGCGACGGCCATCAATCTTTATTTGCCACGCGCATGCGCTTGGCCGACATGCTGCCCATTGCAGAAAAACTAGACCAAATTGGTTATTGGTCGGTAGAAACATGGGGCGGGGCTACTTTTGACTCATGCATTCGCTATTTGGGTGAAGACCCATGGGAGCGCATTCGCACCCTTAAAGCGGCCATGCCTAAAACCCCACAACAAATGTTGTTTCGGGCGCAAAATATTTTGGGTTACCGCCACTATGCAGACGACGTGGTGCGCAAGTTTGTAGAACGCGCCGCCATTAATGGTGTAGACGTGTTCCGTGTGTTTGATGCCATGAACGACCCACGCAACTTATCCACCGCCATTGCGGCCGTAAAAGAAACGGGCAAACATGCCCAAGGCACTATTTCTTATACCCTAAGTGACCTACACAACGTGGACTACTGGGTAGACCTAGCCAAAAACATAGAAGACCAGGGCGCAGATTCCATTTGTATTAAAGACATGGCTGGTTTGCTTAACCCCTACACGGCGTTTGAATTAGTCAGCCGCCTAAAGGCCGAAACCAACATGCCCGTGCATATGCAGTGCCATGCCACTACGGGGCTGTCCACGGCGGCTATCATGAAGGCGGCAGAAGCGGGCATAGACAACGTAGACACCTCCATTTCCTCCATGTCCATGACCTATGGCCATTCACCTACAGAATCTGTGGTGTCTATCTTTGAAGGTAGCGACCGTGACACAGGGCTAGACATTATCGCCCTAGAAGAAGTGGCGGCCTATTTCCGTGATGTGCGTAAAAAATACGCCCAATGGGAAGGCTCCCTAAAAGGCGTAGACTCTCGCATTTTAGTAGCCCAAGTGCCAGGCGGTATGTTAACCAACATGGAGAGCCAGCTTAAAGAACAAGGCGCAGCAGAGCGCTTAGACGAAGTGCTAGAAGAAATTCCACGGGTGCGTGAAGATTTAGGTTTTATCCCTCTGGTGACCCCCACATCACAAATTGTAGGCACTCAAGCGGTATTGAACGTGCTAACGGGGGAGCGCTACAAAACCATCACTAAAGAAACCGCCGGCGTACTAAAAGGTGAATATGGCGCTGCCATGGCTCCGTTTAATGCCGAACTGCAAGCCCGTGTATTAGATGGCGCACAAGCCATTACCTGCCGCCCAGCAGACTTGCTTGAAGACGAATTAGAAAAACTCACCACAGAGCTACGTGGCCTAGCCCAAGAAAAGAACATTCAATTAGCACAAGGTGACCGTGAGATAGACGACGTACTCACCTACGCACTATTCCCACAAGTGGGGCTTAAGTTCTTAGAGAACCGTGGCAACCCAGAGGCCTTTGAGCCCGTACCAACCTTAGAATCTGCACAAGCAGCCAGCCAATCCACAACCGGCCCTAAAGCCGCCGGAGCCACCGTGTACACCATTGGTGTAAATGGCCAAAGCTACGTAGTAGAAGTAGAAGAAGGCGGCGACATCTCTGCCGTAGGCATGGCCCCTGTAGCCATAGCAGCCATGTCCACCACGGCTGCTGCCCCAACGGCAACAGCGCCCCTCACCGCTGGCGACCCCGTAACGGCACCCTTAGCCGGCAACATTTGGAAGGTGCATGCAGTGCCAGGCCAAGCCGTACAAGAAGGCGATGTGTTACTCATTTTAGAAGCCATGAAAATGGAAACCGAAATACGGGCCAGTAAGGCTGGCACCATCGGTTCTGTTACCACCAAAGAAGGCGACGCTGTATCCGTAGGGGATATCTTGTTGACCTTGGCATAGCCATCATATAGTCAGAACATAGGCAGAAATTCATGGATAAGTTATTACAAATTTGGCACAGCTCTGGCCTGTATCAAATACAGCCCGGCCAAGCGGTGATGATGGCCGTGGGTATGTTGTTATTGTACCTGGCTATTAAGCGAAATTTTGAGCCGCTACTGCTGATACCCATTGGTTTTGGTGGCATTTTGGCCAACATCCCAGGGGCCGGCCTAGCCGAAGCTGGCGGCATTTTGTACATGTTCTATTCCGTAGGGATAGAAACCGGCGCATTCCCGTTGATTATATTTATGGGGGTGGGCGCCATGACCGATTTTGGTCCGCTATTAGCCAACCCAAAAACCTTGTTCTTAGGTGCTGCTGCGCAATTTGGTATTTTTGTTACCCTGCTAGGTGCCGTAGGCCTTTCGGTCCTTGGTGTTATGGACTTTAGTTTAGCCGATGCAGCCGCCATAGGTATCATTGGCGGTGCAGATGGCCCAACATCCATCTATGTAGCCAGTAAATTAGCACCAGATCTATTAGGCGCCATTGCCGTGGCCTCTTATTCTTACATGGCCCTAGTGCCCATGATTCAGCCCCCCATCATGCGGGCCCTCACCACAGAAAAAGAGCGCCAAATAAAAATGGTGCAGCTACGCCCCGTGGGCAAAGTAGAGAAGATCGTATTCCCACTGCTGTTGTTGTTGCTAGTGGCTATTATGCTGCCAGACGCTGCACCGTTACTGGGTATGTTCTGCTTTGGTAACCTCATGCGCGAATCGGGCGTAGTGGATCGTTTGTCAGACACCACCCAAAATGCCCTCATTAACGTAGTGACCATCTTCTTAGGCTTGGCCGTAGGTTCTAAGCTATCGGCAGACAAGTTCCTAGATTTCACTACCCTAGGTATCTTATGCCTAGGCATGGTGGCCTTTGCCATAGGCACTGCATCGGGCGTGATCATGGCTAAAATCATGAACAAACTCACCGGCGGTGGCATCAATCCGCTCATTGGTTCTGCAGGTGTGTCTGCCGTGCCCATGGCCGCCCGTGTATCCAACAAAGTAGGCCTAGAAGCCAATAACCAAAACTTCTTACTCATGCACGCCATGGGCCCCAACGTAGCTGGCGTCATCGGCTCTGCCGTGGCGGCGGGTATCATGATTAATTATGTGGGTGGGGGTTAGTTATAGCAGATCACGTATATTGGTCAGCGCTACAAACACAAATGAGTTGCCGTACTTACGTTTTCTCAATAAATTGAATTTGTCAGCCAGTGTTAATAAATCCGTACGCGCCGTTTGATAAGATATGCCATGGCTTTGTTGGTGTTCTTGTATACTATATAGCGCATTAGGGTTTTTTATTGCGTGTTTTAGTAAGGACAGTTGTCGATGATTTAGTTGCCCTTGAACGCGTGTATTGTCTAGTAATTTTTCTGTTTCTTCAATTTCCAAGGCTTTGCGGCTAAGGTAGCTGTGTAAGGAGGAAACGGCCTGCTTTAGCACCTCCAGCTGGTGTATTAAAAAATAAGTGGCATCGTCACCATCTGTTTCGGTGTGTAAATAGGCCTTGCCATATTGTATAGGCGCTTGTTTAATAATATTAGAAATAGAAATGTATTCCGTGAGCCAGTATCCACTTCTTACCATTGCCCAATAAAAAATGGCTCTAGCTGTCCGGCCGTTCCCATCTACAAACGGGTGATCATAACCAATCATAAAATGTAACATGATGGCCCGAATGACGGGGTGTATAAAAACTTTACTTTGGGTGTCATTAGCAAAGTCACATAGTATTTGCAGCCGATTAGGCAGGGCTTCTGCAGATGGTGGCGTATACAATATGGTGGAGTGGCTGAAATCTACAACATGAATATTGTCATCATCCGTGCGTAAACAGCCGGCTTTCTTTGGGTCATCCAACGTATTTTCGGTGATTACTTGATGTAGTTGCATAATGAGCGATGGTGTTAAATCGTCATCTTTAAAATCGCGTACTAATTGCATGGCTTGGTAATTATTAAAAATCATTTGTTCGCTGTGGTCAGCAGGGGCTCGATTAGCCCTAAGCATTTCTTTAGCGTCATTACGTGTTGTTGAAGCACCTTCTAACTGGCTAGAACTTATAGACTCCTCTACGAGTGACGTGATTAAGTATGTGTTGCGTGTGTTGGGATTGGTAATAGGTTGCCCCATAGAAATAGTGCCAGCAGTATTTTTATCCAACCAATGTAAATCCCGTTGCATACTTTCTGAAATGCAAAAACCGAAGGGCTGATCGTTTAGTGCATACAGGGGCAAGGGTATGCGCACCAAATTCCTAGCCATTTTGATTTTCAGCCAATATTCTTGTGGGGTTAAATCCTTAGGTGGGGAAAGATGTTTGAGTTTTTCCCAATGAAGGTAACGTCCCTTGTCGTCTGTAATGCTTCCGCCTGAGGCAAGTAAAGCAACTGTTTTTTCCGCCCCATGTGACTCAAGTGCATCACGCATCATGTTTTGAAAAGTAGGCGGTGTTTCTGGAATTCTCATGCTTTTATATCTATATACTAATAAATTAACAGTTAGTATATAGATATAAAAGTGGTATTTCTAGTAGATGAAGCCAACCCGACCGTCCTCGGTCGGAGTCTGCAGTTGTCGGTCAGCAGTCTTCAGTTTACCGCCCACCATTAAATCTTGATATTGTGTAACTCATATAGTACATTATAGTAATAAAGACCTAAATGAGTGACTAAATGCCAGCTAAATCCGTTTTTCAGTCCAATAAAAACGTACAATTTTTATCCCAGTTAGGGGTTCAAATTAGGGCTAAACGTAAACACTTAAACGTGACTGCAAAAATGGCGGCAGATGCTGCGGGTATGTCGCGCAACACTTGGCACCGGTTAGAAAAAGGCGAGGCGTCTATCACCATAGGTAGTTACCTAGCAGCGGTGGACGCATTAGGCATGGCCTTGAAGCTAGAGGATGAGCTTGATTCGGCACCTGTTCAGCAATCATTGCCAAAAACTATTGCAGTAAAAGAGTATCCTGGCTTAAAACAACTTGCTTGGCACTTGCAGGCAGATGCCTGCGTAACTCCCCAACAAGCTTTAGACCTGTATGAACGCAACGGCCGCCATCTAGACCAAGAAACACTGACCCACGCAGAAAAACAACTTATTGCCCTATTGCAAAAACAGGTGCATTAATGATGTATCAACGCTCTCACCATCAACTGATCGCGAATATACTATACAGTTTAAATGCTGATTTATTGTTTAAAAACAAATGCTATTTTGCCGGAGGAACAGCCATTGCGTTAATACATGGGGAATATCGTGAATCGGTGGATATTGATTTTATGGTGTCTGATCGTGAGGGTTATCGCAATATCAGAAACCTATTGCAAGACGAATGGGATCTTTCTCCGCTGTGCAAACCGGGTATTAATCTGCCATTGGCCAAAAGAATTCGCAAAGATCAGTATGGTATTCGTACGGCCATTACGACACCTGACAATATGATTAAGTTTGAGATTGTGAGCGAAGGACGTATACTATTCGAGCTCCCAACCACTGTTAATCAAATATGCAACATTACGTGTTTAACAACAATAGACCAGGCAGCAAGTAAAATTTTAGCTAATTCTGATCGTTGGCGAGACGATATTTATTATAGCCGTGACGTGATAGATCTTGCTATGTTACAACTCATGCAGCAGCAATGGTTAGCAGCGCAAAAAAAGGTACTGGCCGCATACGGCACCTCAGCTATAAGAGACTTACACCAAGCCATAGAGCAGCTGCTAGAGCGGCAAGGCTGGTTAGAACAGTGCATGGCCGCTATGGCTATAAGCTTACCTAAAATACAGCTTTGGCAATGCTTAACGACACTGCAAAAACTGATTAAGAAAACTTAAGTCAACCGCTAATCATCAACCCCATAAGGTGCTCCATCACCCTCACTTTATTAGCGCAGGGCGCGATAAGACCCATTTCTTGCTGTAACCTAAGCTGTATTTTTGTGCGGGTGAGGCGCAGGGCTTCTTCACATTGCTGGTAGTGTTGTAAGGCCTGTTTTTCGCTTAACGCACAGTGGTCAATACCAAATTGAATCATTTGTGGCTTAGTTTGCCACCGCTTACTGCCTTTAAAGGTAAGTGCGGGCACGTCGTGGGTAATATAAGCTGTGGTGCTTACTATGTCGTAAACTGGCGCCATGGCAATATCATTAATATTGGCATATAGAATGCCAAAGTTTTTTAGATGAGCATCGCCATTTTGTAGAGCGTTGTTTAGAACCATAAGTTTAAATAACTGGCACAGGGATGGGTGGCGCTGATGGCTACTTACAAATTGTTTAAGGCTTTTGGCTAGCTGTTCATAGCTGCCGGTGTATTTAAGGTCACGAGGTTTGCCCTGCAATACGCAAAAGTCTTCAAAACCATAACAATCGCCATTATCACCTAAATCAAAGCGCTTGATGATAAACAGGGCATCGTTGTTAGATAAGTGAAATTCTGGCACGTTTAAGCCAGCCAAGCGGGCCGCTGTCATACAAAAAAATTCATTAATCGCCAGCTGAGGGTAGTCATCCCCCCAAGCCTTAACAATATAATCGTCTAACTTAAGCGTGGCTTTATTTTCTACACCCACCAATACCTTAGGTTGAACCCCGCTAAGGGGGGATTGTAAGGCAAAACGGCCAACCAGCTCTTCAAACAAATGAGTGTTGTTGGGAGCTATTAATTGATTTAATGTTAATGCTGGCTCTGCAGTAGTGGCTTTTGAGTGGGCTTCATCGATAAGTTTTTGGCTATTAAAGGAGACCCGCCCTTTAACCGTGTTAGCCACTAAATTCAACATGCCAAAATCATCCACAGTCACTAACTTGGCAAATTGTTTTTTAATCACCGCTTCCAAATAGCCTTCGGGTAGATGCATTTCAAATATAGGCGGCAAACGAACGTTTAGGTAGCTTTGAATACGTACAGGCATGGTTAAAGACACAGGCGGGTTATTAGCAATGGGTGTGCTGTGATGATGGTATTGGTAAAAAATTTGCCCGACTTCCTGCACTAAGTGCCCAGAGCTGATGCCATTCACTAGCACCTCTATGCGCCTAGTTGTATTGGGCGGTGGGTTATTCGATAGATGAGGGCTAGTCATGTGCGTGCTCTGTGCGTAATTCATCTAACGTAGGGAAAGGTGAACGCTCTCTAGTGGCAAGCTCCATACCTAAGCAAGCAAACATTTTTAGCACCTTACGCAAGCCAACATCGTTAGACCGATTGGTTTCAAAGCTATTCACCGTAACGCGAGAAACACCCGCATGGAGTGCTAACCATGCTTGGCTATAACCTTGCGATCGCCTAAGGGATGCTAATTGGGAGCCTAACTCTGCATAATCCATAAATCGCGCACAAACATGTTGGAATACTTTACATATTATTAATAATTGGTGATTTTGTAAAGTATTTAATACAAATTATTAAAAACCGCCAATGATACTAAACCTTCAAGCCCCGTAAAAAATCAGCAAACTCATCCCCAATACCTTCATGGCGTAAGGCATGCTCCACATACGCCATGGCCAAGCCTAGCTTGTTACCGCAATCAAAGGTTTTATCAGCAATATGGTAGGCCTCAAGCTCACCGCCTGCGGACAAATAACCGGCAATGGCATCCGTGAGTTGAACTTCACCACCCACACCGGGTGCCGTAGAAGCCAATTGCTGCCATACATCCCGATGCAACACATAGCGGCCAGTAATAGCTAAATTACTAGGGGCATGTTCTAAGGCTGGTTTTTCTACTAGGGCCTGAATGCGGGCAAAATCTCCCTTGCCCAAAGCACTACCATTCACATCCACTACACCAAAGCTAGATACTTGCTGATCAGGCACAGGGTTAACCATTATCTGACAGGCTTTGGTTTCTTCAAAACGCTGCACCATCGCCGCAAGGTTGTCTTGGGCAGGGTTAGAGGCCAAATTATCAATTAACACATCGGGCAGCACCACCACAAAATCATCATCTCCTATCACCGGTTTTGCACTTAAAACGGCATGCCCTAAGCCCAAAGCCTTACCTTGGCGAATGTGCATAATCTTCACTCCAGCAGGAGTAATGGAACGCACTTCATCCAGCAGCTGCCGCTTTACCCGTGTTTCTAGGGTAGATTCCAGTTCAAACTGGGTATCAAAATGATTCTCAATGGAATTTTTACTGCCATGGGTGACTAATACAATATCCTTAATGCCCGCTGCTGCTATTTCATTCACAATGTACTGAATCATGGGTTTATCCACAATGGGCAGCATTTCTTTTGGAATGGCCTTAGTGGCCGGCAACATACGGGTACCCAAACCCGCTACTGGAATAATCGCTTTCATAATGTCCTTTTTCGATTCGATTAAGGTGATTTTGGCCGATAGTTTAGCGTTTCTTGGAATAATAAAAAAGGTCGCCGATCAGCGGTTGGTAGTCAGCAGTCCTCGGTTGGCTGTTAACTGCCAACTGTTTTTAACCGCCAAGCAAGCTTCACCTCCAATGGTTTATTGCGGCTTCGAGGTCTTGAATGGTTTGGACTATTTCTAAAAATATTGGCGGCTCATGGTTCATCATCCCTGCGTTGATCATTTGCTCATAGTCGGTTTGTAAGCCGCGTATTTGATCACCCTCCGGTAAAAGTTTGAGGTGGCCTGATAAGCAGTCGTCATAATTGGCATAGCTGCTGTTAAAAAAGATTTTTTTATGACGAACAACATCTTCAAAAAGTACTCTATTATTGATAGCGGTTTGGCCTGATGCATGCTGTGCCAGCATGGCAAGATCGTACCAATGCCTGGAAAGCCGATCTGCATTTTGTTTAATTGTGCCGCGGTTGCATTCAACATGGATTAATGTGGCTTTTTCCCAAAATGTTCGCTCTGGAGAAAGTACAACGACATTGCATGTAGGGTAGGACACATTGTGTGTCAACTGCGCAACATATGGCGTAACTGTGTGTATCTCATTAGGGTCAATCACGTTCCGGCCACCTAATTCGATGAGTACTTGGCTTTTAAGATATGTATCTGAGGACTCTATAACTGAGGGGTAGGTGAGCCAGATTTTTTCACCAGATTCGTCTATGCTGACACTGGTTTGGTCTGCTGTTGGCAGTTTTGCAAGCTCACTATTGAGGTGTGGTATTACGGCCTCTATTGCATAGGCCTTAACGTAACCTTTTAGGCGGGTGCTAAACTTGCTGATTTGATTGTTACTGGCGCTGTCTGCCAAAGGGTCAAACTTTTCTGGGTGTTTGTGATAGTTGATGTCCGTAAAATATTTGTAATCTAAAGTAATATCCACATCTTCAGAAAAGCGGTCAATAATGTTAAAAATTTTTGATAGTGACGTTCCTCCTTTGAATGCCATGGGATGCATTTTTG
>JAQRMV010000044.1:5447-17722 GCA_028598985.1 Gammaproteobacteria bacterium | reverse complement strand
TGCGCTCTCCCAGCTGAGCTAAGGCCCCACACGAGGGTGATCAAGCCGCTGGGGTACCGCTGTTGCGACTTGATGGAGGCGTATTATAGGCACATGAGGCTATATTGCAAGCCCATTTTTATCCGTTTGGGTAGAAAAAGGCTGTTTTTAATCAATCACTTCCGTGCACTTGCCTAATACACTTTAAAGCGTTTGGTATTCCTTATCCCAGCGTTTTGCTTCTTTCTTAGACAGGCCGCCTAAAACATTTACGGCATGACGAATACGCGCCCTACTCATGTCTGGGCCTAAGATTTCCATGGCATTAAATACAGACACCGAGTTAGCTGTGCCGGTAATCGCCACAAACAATATGGCGAACAGGTCTTTAGGCTTAATTTCTAGGGTTTCTGCCATATTTTTACAGGTAGCAAAAATGTCGTCTTTTTGCCAATGGCGCAAAGCCTCTAAACGCCACAATGCAAACTGCAGCGCTTTGCGCACTTGCTCTGGCTCTAGTTTATTGCTGGCTAGGTCGTCCTGTGTGATCTCTAACATGCCACTTAGGAAGAACCCAGCTAAAGGCACCACATCACTAAACTTATCCACCCGGGGTTTAATAAGGGGCACAATGGGGGCTAGAAAATCGTTGTTGATGGCCCATGCTTGCATACGCTGCATGAATTGCGCATCACTAAGGTCTTCGCGCAGCCAAAGGCCGTTCAACCAAGACAGCTTTTCTTGATCGAAAATAGGGCCTCCAAGTGATACACGGTTCACATCAAAATTTGCAACCATTTCTGCCAGGCTAAACTTTTCACGTTCATCTGGCATAGACCATCCCATGCGGCCTAGGTAGTTTAGCAAGGCTTCTGGTAGGTATCCCATACGTTGGTAATACATAATACTAGTGGGGTTTTTACGCTTTGAAAGCTTGCTCTTATCGGGGTTACGCAGCAGTGGAAGGTGGCATAATTCAGGCATGTCCCAACCAAAGTATTGGTATAACAACTGATGTTTAGGTGCCGAGTTAATCCATTCTTCACCACGCAGCACATGGGTAATACCCATAAGATGGTCGTCTACTACGTTGGCTAAATGGTAGGTAGGCATGCCGTCTGCTTTTAGCAGCACTTGCATGTCTACTTGTGACCATTCAATTTCAATGCTGCCGCGCAGCATGTCCTGAAATACGCACACACCCTCTCGAGGAATTTTCATGCGCACTACATAGGGAATACCATCATCTAGGCATTGCTGCACTTCTGCAGGAGATAAATCCAAACCGCGGCCATCGTAACCGATAGGCAATTTGTTTTCTGTTTGGTGACGACGTAAATCGTTTAGCTCATCGGGAGTGGCAAAACAATAGAAGGCATGGCCATCTTTTACCAGTTGATCGGCGTAGTCTTTGTATATACTGCCCCGCTCGCTTTGGCGGTATGGGCCGTGGGGACCACCCACATCTGGGCCTTCGCTCCATTCTATGCCTAACCAACGTAAAGAATCTAGGATCGCTTGCTCGGATTCTGGGGTGCTGCGCTCTTGGTCTGTGTCTTCGATACGTAAAATGAATTCGCCACCGTGCTGACGGGCAAATGCCAAGTTAAATAAGGCAATGTAGGCAGTGCCTAGGTGTGGGTCGCCGGTTGGAGATGGGGCAATGCGGGTACGAATAGCAGTCATGGTTTTGGTCTAACAGTGGGTGTGAAAATCCGCTGTATTATACCTGAATATGGGAGGAGGTGTGGGAGAACAATCAGTTCCCACGCGGAGCATGGGAACTAGGTTAATCTAGAGCACTGATTCCCACGCGGAGCATGGGAACTAGGTTGATCTAGAGCGCTGATTCCCACACGGAGCATGGGAACTAGGTTAATCTAGAGCACTGATTCCCACGCGGAGCATGGGAACTAGGCGATACTGGAACTACTGGCTCCCATGCTCTGCGTGGGAGCCATACCTTACGCGTTAGATTAAGCGCCTTTTTGAGGGCGCATGTCATCGCGGCTAATGCCAGCAACTTGCACTGGGTTCTTCATAGCGTCACGACGGAACGGCTCGCCTAGTTCTTGGTTGATCAACACTTCAATTAGCGTGGTCTTGCCCGCTTCTTGATCAACGAGTGCCTGACTTAGTGCAGAGCTCACTTCACTCATAGTACGAGCCTGCACACCTTTTAGGCCACAAGCCTGAGCAATTCCTGCGTAGTTTACGTTTTCGTCTAGCTCCGTACCCACAAAGTTGTCGTCAAACCACAAGGTGGAGTTCCGCTTCTCTGCGCCCCATTGGTAATTACGCAATACAATCATGGTGACTGCTGGCCATTCTTCACGGCCAATGGCTGTCAATTCTGTTACTGCGATACCAAATGCGCCGTCACCAGAGAAACCAACCACTGGGGTATTTGGGCAACCGATTTTAGCGCCCACAACCGCTGGCAAACCGTAACCACATGGGCCAAATAAGCCCGGAGCTAAATACTTACGGCCTTCTTCAAAGGTTGGGTAAGCATTACCAATGGCACAGTTGTTACCAATGTCAGAAGAAATAATCGCATTTTTTGGTAATACGGCAGAAATAGCACGCCACACCATACGCGGGCTTAGCCATTCCGGCTTAGCTTCACGGGCACGTTCGTTCCAAGTGGTACCCGGATCGTCGTCTTCGTGGGTCATGGATTCTAACTCCACATCCCATGCAGCTTTAGTGGCAGCAATGTGGGCTTTACGTTCTGCACGGTTTGCATCGCCGGCCGTAGCTGTTAGCTGACCAAGAATACCGTTAGCTACCTTGGCCGCGTCACCCACAATACCTACAGATACTGGCTTAGTTAAACCAATCCGCTCTGGCTTTAAGTCTACCTGAATAATTTTGGCATCTTTTGGCCAGTAGTCCATGCCGTAACCCGGCAATGTAGAGAATGGGTTAAGGCGTGTGCCTAAGGCCAATACGACGTCTGCATCCTTAATCAATTGCATGCCAGCTTTAGAACCGTTGTAGCCTAATGGGCCAGCAAATAATGGGTGCGAGCCTGGGAACGCATCATTATGTTGGTAGCCACAAACAACCGGTGCATCTAAACGTTCAGCTAATGCCATAGAAGCGGCAATACCACCATCGGCTAGCACAACACCTGCGCCGTTTAGAATGACTGGAGCCTTAGCGCTAGATAGTAATTTAGCAGCTTCTGCTACGGCCATTTCACCACCAGAAGGTAATTCAAAGTCGATCATTGTAGGTAGGTTAATATCAACAATTTGCGTAAACATGTCACGTGGCACGTTGATTTGTGCAGGTGCAGAAAAACGATGGGCATTAGCGATAACGCGATCTAGCACTTCGGCAATACGTGAAGGGTCTCGTACTTCTTCTTGGTAACAAACCATATCTTTAAATAGAGCCATTTGCTCTACTTCTTGGAATCCACCCTGACCAATGGTTTTGTTAGCCGCTTGAGGCGTTACTAACAGTAGTGGGGTGTGATTCCAATAACCGGTCTTAACCGCAGTTACAAAGTTGGTAATGCCTGGGCCATTTTGAGCAATCATCATGCTCATCTTGCCAGTGGCACGAGTATAACCATCGGCCATCATGCCACCAGAACCTTCGTGGGCACAATCCCAGAAGTTAATGCCCGCTTTATCAAACAGGTCTGAAATAGGCATCATGGCTGAGCCAATAATACCAAATGCGTGTTCAATGCCATGCATTTGTAGGGTTTTTACAAAGGCTTCTTCGGTGGTCATTTTCATAATCGGTTACACCTAATTGGGTTAACAGTGGATTGATTGATTTAAAAGAATTATTCATTCTTAGGGTATGGGTAAAGAATACTAAATAATTGACTCTGGGCTTAGATCCACATTTAAGATTTCGATTAGCCCAGATGCAAAAAAGCCCCACTAGGCAGAACCTAGCGGGGCTTTTTTTTCTAATCAGCGATTAGCTTAGAACAAGCCAACGATGTCGCCGTTTTCGTTGATGTCAATCACTTCAGCAGCAGGCTTCTTAGGAAGACCAGGCATTGTCATAACGTCACCAGCAAGAACTACGATAAAACCAGCACCGGCAGACAAACGCACTTCACGAAGTGTGATATCAAAACCCGTTGGGCGGCCTTTTAGCGCAGGATCAGTAGAGAAAGAGTACTGAGTCTTAGCCATACAAATTGGCAAATTACCGTAGCCAGCTGTTTCTAAAGCAGTAAAGCTGTCACGTAGCTTCTGGTCACCTTGGATGTCGTCAGCGCCGTAGATCTTCTGAGCGATGGTCTTAACCTTATCCCAAAGAGGCATGTCGTCTTCGTACAAGTAGTGGAAATCGTTTTCGTGATTTTCTACCAATTCAACAACCGCTTCAGCTAGATCAGTAGCGCCTTTGCCGCCGTCTGCCCAGTGATTAGCTTCAATTACTTGAACGCCTAGGTAATCACACTTAGCTTGAACTTGCTTCACTTCTTCGTCAGTGTCGGTAACAAACTTGTTAACAGCAACAACTACTGGAAGGCCAAACTGGTGGATGTTTTCGATGTGCTTCTTAAGGTTTTCAACACCTTTAGCAACCGCTTCTAGGTTTTCGTTGTTAACGTCCTTAAGAGGAACACCACCATGTAGCTTAAGCGCACGGATAGTAGCAACAATGACAACAGCGTTTGGCGTGATGCCAGCTTTACGACACTTGATGTCTAGGAACTTCTCAGCGCCTAGGTCAGCACCAAAGCCTGCTTCTGTTACTGTGTACTCACTTAGCTTCATAGACAAACGAGTAGCAACAACAGAGTTACAACCGTGAGCGATGTTAGCGAATGGGCCACCGTGTACGAATGCTGGCGTGTGCTCAAGCGTTTGTACTAGGTTAGGGCTGAATGCGTCTTTCAACAATACAGTCATTGCACCGTGAACCTTAAGGTCACGTGCAGTTACTGGCTTCTGGTCGTAAGTGTAACCAACAACCGCGTCACCTAGCTTTTCTTTAAGTTCGGCTAGAGTGTTAGCCAAACAGAAGATGGCCATTACTTCAGACGCTACAGTGATGTCGAATCCAGTTTCACGAGGCACACCGTGAGCTGGGCCGCCACGACCGATGGTAACGTTACGTAGGGCACGATCGTTCATGTCCATTACGCGCTTCCAAGCGATGCGACGTGGGTCTAAGTTCAAATCGTTACCTTGCTGAAGGTGGTTGTCGATAGCAGCAGATAACAAGTTGTGTGCAAGGCCAATGGCATGGAAATCGCCAGTGAAGTGCAAGTTGATGTCTTCCATTGGAACAACCTGAGCGTAACCGCCGCCAGCTGCACCACCCTTAACACCAAAACATGGGCCAAGAGACGGTTCACGCAAACAAACAGAAGCTTGCTTACCAATTTGATTCAAGGCATCGCCCAAACCGATAGTAGTCGTCGTCTTGCCTTCGCCAGCTGGAGTTGGGTTGATCGCTGTTACTAAGATCAACTTGCCATCTTTGCGGTTTGAAACGCTTTTGATGAACTCAGGGCTAATTTTAGCTTTGATTTTGCCGTACATTTCTAGATCATCAACATGGATGTTCAGCTTTGTAGCAACTTCAGCAATCGGACGTTTCTCGGCAGCGCGAGCAATGTCGATGTCGGACAAGTAAGTCTTAGACATGATTTTACCTTGGAATTAAAATTGAGCCGATTGGGCGTCAATTTGTGGTTATTTGGCACGCTTTACACCAACGCAAAACGGACCTCTTGAATATTGGGGGGAAATAATACGCTTTTGTCACTTTGCCACATACTTAAAAACGACATTTCGTTAACCCTAAAGTCGCTAATTGCGACGCTTATAAGAAACACACGTCAAACACCTTTCCAAAAGGAAACTTAGCCATCTATTGCGCTCCATTTTGTTGTAATTTTTAACGTTTTTAACATACCGTTTACACGGTCAATAACGAACAAGATTAATCTATGTTTTTGGACATAGTCTTCGCTATTCATTAAAAAATATTCGTATTTAATCAAGTGTGATTTAAAACACTAAGGCATAGTATGGCTTAATATGATAAACCTAAAGCATCATAGCGATCACCCTTGTTCGCATCCAAGCAAGAGCTATTTATGGATAACGATATTTACCTAACTAAAACATTCCGAACCCACAAACAAGGTGAGCAAATAGACTGCCCACTGGCTTTATTTACAGATCATGTGCGGCAAGAGTGGATAGACTACAACGGCCACATGAGTGAGTCATTTTACCTTTATGCTATGGGCGAAGCCTCTGATGCTTTATTTCGATACATTGGTATTAATGAAGCCTACCGTCAATCTGGGTCTTCTTTTTACACGGTAGAAACCCACATCAACTATTACCAAGAAGTGGCCCAAGGCGAACCATTACGCTTCACCACACAACTGCTAGGTTTAGACTCTAAACGCTTGCACTTTTTCCACCATATGTACCATGGAAAAAGCGGCAACCTATTAGCCACTACAGAACAAATGCTGCTGCACGTAGATATGAACGCATCAACTGCTGCGCCTATTCAGCCACAAGTGTTAGATGTACTGAAACAAATTTGGCAAACACATCAACACATGCCAGCACCCAAACAACAAGGCCGAATAATGGCTGTTCCCACACCTAAAGAAACCTAAAGCAGGCATAAAAAGCCAATTTAAACACCATACTCAGCAGAGAAGATTGCATCATGGATTTTAGCCTTACCGACGAACAACAAATGATTATCGACACCCTTAAAACCTTTGTCGAACAAGAACTATACCCCCATGAAACGGAGGTGGAAAAAACCAACCAAATCCGACCAGAGCTGTATGCACACATCAAACAAAAAGCCTTAGATCTAGGCCTTTATGCTGCCAATATGCCAGAGGAGCACGGCGGTGCTGGACTAGACAGCCTTACCCTATGCCTGATGGAACGTGAGCTAGGCCGTGCTAATTTTGGCTTACAGTACATTATAGGCCGGCCTAGTAATATTTTACTGGCCTGCAAAGGTGAGCAAATTGAAAACTACCTCCATGCCAGCATCCGTGGAGAAAAGGTAGACTGTTTAGCCATGACCGAACCTAACGCAGGTTCCGATGTGCGTTCTATGCAATGTCGCGCAGATCGTGATGGTGACGACTTTGTCATCAACGGCACCAAACACTTTATTAGCCATGCAGATGTGGCCGATTTTGTGATTCTATTTGCCGCCAGTGGTGTAGAAGAGACACCCCGTGGGCCTAAGAAAAAAATCACCAGCTTCCTTATCGACAAAGGCACCCCTGGGTTTACTGTAGAGCCGGGCTATAACAGCGTCTCTCACCGCGGTTATCACAACTGCATTCTTAATTTTGACAACTGCCGTGTACACAAATCACAAGTGTTAGGTGAAGAAGACCACGGTTTTGATGTGGCTAACGAATGGCTAGGAGCCACCCGTCTTTCGGTGGCAGCCATGTGCTTAGGCCGCGCCGAACGGGCCTTAGAAATTGCGACAGAGTGGGCAGCCACCCGTAAGCAATTTGGCCAAAGCGTAGGTAAATTTCAGGGTGTGTCTTTTAAATTGGCCGACATGGCCACAGAGCTTAAAGCGGCAGAGCTATTAACTATGCATGCAGCGTGGAAAGATTGCACGGGCGAAATGACCGATTCCGATGCTGCCATGGCCAAGCTTAAGGCCACTGAAATGTTAGCTATGGTGTCTGATGAAGCCATTCAAATATTGGGCGGTATGGGTTTAATGGATGAACTGCCATTAGAACGTATCTGGCGTGACCATCGCGTAGAACGCATCTGGGATGGCACCAGTGAAATCCAACGCCATATCATTTCTCGTGCTATGTTACGGCCATTAGAAGCATGACCCAGGGCGTTGACAAACAGCGCTTAAGGCGGCTTATGGCGCCTCGCTCTATTGCCGTATTTGGTAGCCGAGGTGCCGATTTTGCCATTCGTGAAAGCCTAGCCATGGGATTTACAGGGCCTATTTGGTCGGTACACCCAAATCGTAGTGAACTGATGGGTATTCAGTGCCTTAAATCGGCGCAAGATTTACCCCAAGCACCCGACGCTGCTTATGTAGCAGTGAATGCGCAAAGCGCCATAGACACCGTGGCCCAATTAAATAAGATGGGCGCTGGCGGTGCCCTACTCTACGCTTCTGGTTTTAGTGAACTGGGTGGTGAACTAAAAGCCGCGGGACTGGAACGTCAACAGCGTTTAGTAGAGGCTGCAGGCAACATGCCTATCATCGGCCCCAACTGTTACGGTGTGATTAATGCCTTAGACAAGGCCGTATTGTGGCCAGATCAGCACGGCTGCCAACCTGTAGACACTGGTGTGGGCATCATTACCCAAAGTGGTAATATCGGCCTTAATATGACCATGCAAAAGATCGGTTTGCCCATTGCTTACATGTTTACCATGGGCAACCAAGCGCAAGTGGATATAGCCACTGTTATAGATTCCATGTTAGATGACCCAAGGGTTACCGCCATAGGTTTACATATCGAAGGCATTGCCAACTTAGCTGCCTTTGATGCCGCTGCTCGACGCGCCTTATCTTTAAAAATACCGATCATTGCTATTAAAACCGGCCGCACTGCGGCTGCCGCCAAAATCGCTCTGTCTCACACTAGCTCCCTCACGGGGGCTGATGGCCTTTTTGATGCTTTATTCACTCGCTTAGGCATTGCTCGAGTTAATACCGTGCCCGAGTTTTTAGAGACTTTAAAGTTGCTCGCTATGATTGGTCCATTAGAGCACAAACGCATTGCTTCCATGAGCTGTTCTGGTGGCGAAGCCGGCATGATGGCAGACCTTATAGATGGCCGAGACATTGTCTTTGGCGCAGTGACCCAAAGCCAAAAAAACACCACCCTTGCCACCTTCAGCAATGGCGAACAAGTGGACAACCCTTTGGATTACCAAACTTACATTTGGAATAACCAAAGCCAGATGGCCGCCACCTTTGCTGCCCATATGGAAGCTAACTTTAGCGCCACCATACTCATTTTAGACTGGCCTAACAATGCCACTGCAGACCCAGAGGAATGGGACACCGCTGTCATGGCATTGGCGGTCGCTGCAAGCGCAGGCAACCATAAGGCCATTGTGTTGGCCTCCATGGCGGAATGCATGCCAGCCCATGCTATTAAAGCTTGCATAAAAGCGGGCATAGCGCCTATGATCGGTATGGATCAATGCCTTACAGCACTTAATCATGCCTATATTATAGGCCAAGCATTTACTGCACCCCTACCCCTACCTCTACAGATACACAAGGTTATTAGCCTTAGCGCTGAAGCCCTTCGACCATTATCCGAAGCCCAGAGCAAACAAGCATTACAGGTACACGGGTTACGCATACCTAAAGGTGAAATAGCCACCAGTCTTGAGCAAGTTATTACAACAGTAGCGCACCTAGGCTACCCTATTACCTTAAAAGCCGTAGGCGCAGAACTGGCCCATAAAACTGAATTAGGTGCCGTTAAATTAAACCTTAAAAACCAAGGTCAAGTAGAACAAGCGGCCACCGAGCTATTCACCTTAAGCCCCACTTTGCTGGTAGAGCAAATGGTGCAAGACGTAGTAGCAGAGCTTATTATTGGCATTAACTGTGACCCGTTGTTTGGTCAATATTTAGTGCTAGGCGCGGGCGGTATTTTAGTAGAAATCTTACAAGATGCTCAAAGTTTGCTACTCCCAACCAACAAAAATGAGATTACGCAAGCATTAACAAACCTTAAGTGCAGCCCTATTTTAAAAGGTTACCGCGGCCAACATCCTGCAGATATAGATGCTATAGTCGATGCTATCATGGCAGTGCTAGACTATAGCCAACAACACCCCGTATACGAACTCGACATTAACCCCTTACTGGCCCTCAAAAACGGCGCAATAGCGGTTGATGCTCTCATCCAATTAGGCCAATACACCCATGACTAATTCTGTACTTTGCGAGCGCCATGGCGCCGTTTTACTCATCACTTTAAATCGCCCTAAAGCTAATGCAATAGACGCCGCAACATCCCATGCTATGGGGGAGGCCTTCATTAATTTTGCAAATGATGACAGTTTACGTGTAGCCGTAATTACGGGCAGTGGCGATCGTTTTTTTAGCGCCGGTTGGGACTTAAAGGCTGCCGCTGAAGGCGAAGCTGTAGATGCTGATTTTGGCCGAGGAGGTTTTGCAGGCCTTACCGAATTATGGAACTTAGATAAGCCAGTCATCGCCGCCGTAAACGGTTATGCGGCTGGCGGTGGGTTTGAGTTAGCCCTAGCGGCAGACTTAATTATCGCAGCCAATCACGCGCAATTCTTTTTGCCAGAAGCGACCTTAGGCATTATACCAGACAGCGGTGGCGTGTTACGCTTACCCCGCCGTCTTCCCCAAGCAATCGCCATGGACATGCTAATGACAGGGCGCAGAATGACCGTTGAAGAAGCCATTCATTTCGGCCTTATTAACCGCCATTGCGAGGGTGCAGAATTGGTTGCGCAAGCCTTGGATTGGGCCCAAGAAATCGCTCAGTCAGCGCCCTTATCCTTAGCCTCCATTAAAGCCATCACTCACGCCACACAAAACATGGAGCTACAACACGCCTACCAACACATGCGTGAAGAAATCCCCGTTTACCAAAAAATGTTGCATTCGGAAGATGCCAGTGAAGGTCCCAACGCCTTTGCGGAAAAACGTGACCCCCAATGGAAGGGGCAATAATACCGCTCCTCCACTACGCCCTCTACTTTATGAGCGCCGTAGCTGCTGCTGCCTATCTTGACTAGGCGCCACATCAAAAAATTGCCGGTAGGCTCTAGAAAAATGTGCCGCCGAACCAAAGCCACTGGCCATGGCGATATCCACCACTTGCCTATCGGTTTGTTGTAATAACGCCCTAGCCCGTTGTAACCGCTTAGCTCTATAATAACGTCCAGGAGATTGCTGTATATGGCGACTAAAAAGGCGTTCTAACTCACGCTCAGACACGTTCACCAACCCTGCCAAGGTAGGAATACTAAGGGGTTCTTCTAGGTGATCTTCCATAGCTTTAATCACTTTAAGTAGCTTACGGTTGTTGGTGCCTAGCCTTAAAGCATTACTCATACGTTGAGGCGCTTTGCCTTCGCGCATATGGCTGTAGATCAGCTCGTCTGACACCGACAAGGCCAATTCATGGCCACGCTGACACTGAATTAAATATAGCATCATATCTAAGCCAGCCAAACCTCCAGAGCATGTACAGCGACGACCATCAATTTCGTACAGCTCATCCACTACTTCCACTCGTCTAAACACCTCTTTAAAGGCCATTAGGTTTTCCCAATGAATCGTGGCACGGTGGTCATTTAACAAGCCACTTTTTGCTAACAAATAGCTGCCGGTATCTTGGCTACCCAACCAAACCCCTCTACGACTAAGTTGTTGCAGCCATACTTGCAACGCTTTTGATTGGTCTTTTTCTGGGCTAAAACCGGCACACACAATAAGCATATCAGGCTTGATTTCTTGGCCTATAGCGCAGTCAGAAATTAGACTCATGCCATTACTCGCCATTACTGGTTCACCCTTAGCACTCACCACTTGCCAGCTATACAAACTATGGCCAGACATATTATTAGCCTGGCGTAACGGATCTACTAAAGCAGAAAAACCGATCATAGAAAATTCTGGCACTAAATAAAACGCCACATTAATGGTTTTATTAACCGCTTTAGGAGTGAACATGGGGTGTACGCATCAGCCGTGTCGTTAATGTGCAATAATAATTCGATATTAATCATTCTTTAATGGCCTTGCAACGCCTAATCTATGGTTTGATGTCACCTTTAACTGCTTTTGGGAAAAACCATGCTCACCGCCCTTACCACTTTGCAAACACCCGTAATAAAAGACTGGATAGATTACAACGGTCACCTTAACGATGCCTACTACTTAGTAATTTTCACTAAAGCAACAGACGCCTTGCAAAACCACTTAGGTTTAACCTTAGAGCATATTAAAGAGACCGGTGAAACGCTGTTCACCATAGAGACGCACATGGCCTATGTGCAAGAAATTGGGTTAGGAGAAATGGTGACCATCACCTCACAATTGCTGGAGACCGACAACAAACGGTTGCGCATTTTTCACCGCATGTTTAACTCCAATAACGAATTGTTAGCCACCGTGGAAATGCTATTTTTGTGCTACAACTTGCAAGCCAAAAGAGTAACTAATTTCAGTGAAATGATGCTTACTAGCCTTGCAAAGTTACAGGCCAACCAGGCTGACCTACCTTGGCCAGACAGTGCTGGCAAGGGTATAGCGTTAAAAAG
>JAQRMV010000044.1:0-5347 GCA_028598985.1 Gammaproteobacteria bacterium | reverse complement strand
TGCAAGCCAAAAGAGTAACTAATTTCAGTGAAATGATGCTTACTAGCCTTGCAAAGTTACAGGCCAACCAGGCTGACCTACCTTGGCCAGACAGTGCTGGCAAGGGTATAGCGTTAAAAAGGATTTAGCATTACAGTTCCCACGCAGAGCATGGGAACTAGTGGAAAAAGAACTGACTCTTGCTCCCACGCTCTGCGTGGTAGCACTATGCACTAACGGCGACGTGAGCGGCGCTGCGTGGTAGCGCCATCTGCAGCACCACCGGCAACACTTAAGTCGCCCCCAAACTGCGCTTTACCGCCTTTAGAAATTTCACCTAAAACAGATTCAATTTCTTCAACAGTAGGTGCGCTCCCTTTGGTGTGGCCATCTAGCGCTTTACGCATAGCAGCAACATGCTCTGGAGACGTACCACAACAACCACCAATAATGTCTGCACCAGCATCCATGGCCATCGTGGCATAACGGGCCATAATTTCTGGCGTACCATTATAATGAATAGCACCATTAACGTATTCAGGAATACCACAGTTAGCCTTAGCCACTAAAATTGCCTTGTCACCACCAGGGGCATTACGCATATTACGAATAGCCATCACTAATTCAGAAGCACCCACACCACAATTAGAACCACAGGCGTAGGCGGTATGATCCTCATGGGCACACGATTGCACCATGTCTGCTGGGGTCACACCCATCATAGAGCGACCATTGGTATCAAAACTGTAGGTACAAATAACCGGCAACCCCGTGGTATTTGCACCTTCAATCGCCGCTTCAGACTCTTGAGTGGATGACATGGTTTCTATCCACAACACGTCTGCGCCGCCTTCTTTTAGCGCTAGAGCTTGTTCAGTAAAGGCTGCCACAGCATCGGCATGACTTAAACTACCCATAGGTTCTGGAATTTCACCCGTGGGGCCAATAGAGCCTGCAATAATAACAGGCCGTCCTGCCTTAGCCGCCACTGCACGGCCAATCTTTACACCCGCCACGTTCAATTCGTGTACTCGATCTTGAGCATTATGCAGCTTCATCCGGTAATGGGTGCCACCAAAGGTATTGGTTAAAATAATATCTGACCCTGCATCTACAAAACTCTGATAGTTAGCAGCAATACGGTCTGGATGATCTACGTTCCATAATTCGGGGGCGTCGCCCGTCTCTAAACCCATTGCAAACAAATTAGTGCCCGTGGCACCGTCTGCTAATAATACGCCACGCTCGGCCAAAAGATTTTGTAAGGCATTGTTGCTCATGTAAACTTCTCTAATAATTCAATATAACGCTATGCTACCTGTGTAGTTGAGGCTTAGCTAGCAAAGTGAGTGTGTGGTGACATGAAGCGAGTTGAGTTTTTCTCACATAGATATGAATTTCATTCACGTTTAATTAAAGCCAATCAAACCCTACTCAAGCCTATGCAAAAGTGGCGCTTAAACACAACAAGCAGTCGCCGTTTAGCCAGCATAGCTGCCCCAAGAACTGCAAAATTTGCCCAGATTAAACCCGCCCCATTTTATTGAGGAGTATTTCCATGAGTGAAGCCCGAGGACGCCGCAAAAGCGGTGGTGGTCGTAGCGCACGCCAAGCATCACGCGCCGCAGACACTGTAAAAGCACCGGCCTTTATTACCCGCCAACTCAATCCATTTGAAGTATTGGACGAAGCTGGCTTAGAACTCATCGAACGCAATGCTGACACCATTCTTGAAGAGGTTGGCATTGAATTCCGTGATGATCCGGAAGTATTAGCAGTGCTTAAAGCTGCTGGCGCTAGTGTAGATGGCGAACGTGTACGTTTTCCACGTGGCATGTGTCGTCAGATCATTCAAGCATCTGCTCCTTCCACCTACACTCAGCACGCACGCAACAATGACCGTAGCCTAGAAATTGGCGGCAAAAACACGGTATTTGCCCCTGGATATGGCTGCCCTTTTGTACGCGACTTAGACAACGGCCGTCGCTACGCCACCATTAACGATTTCCAAAACTTCGTTAAGCTAGCTTACATGTCGCCTTACATGCACCACTCTGGTGGTACGGTATGTGAGCCTGTAGACGTACCAGTCACCACGCGTCACCTAGACATGCTTTACAGCCATATCAAGTACAGCGACAAAGCCTTTATGGGTTCGGTTACTGCACCTTCACGCGCCCAAGATACAGTGGACATGGCTAAAATTGTATTTGGCGAAGAATTCGTTAAAAACAATACCGTAACCACTAGCTTAATTAACGCCAACTCGCCCATGACTTTTGATGACACCATGCTAGGTGCCGCCAAAATCTATGCCGAGAACAAACAAGCCTGTATCGTTACACCGTTTATCCTTTCTGGCGCCATGTCTCCAGTAACGATTGCCGGCACTTTGGCACAAATATTAGCAGAAGTACTCGCTGGCATTACCTTTATTCAGCTATATCGCCCAGGCACACCTTGTATCTTTGGCACTTTTGCTAGCTCTATCTCTATGCAATCTGGCGCACCTACTTTTGGCACCCCAGAACCTGCCTTGGTTCTATACGGTGCCGCCCAACTTGCTCGCCGTTTAGGTGTTCCATTCCGTAGTGGTGGTTCATTACCTGGTTCTAAGGTCGCCGACGCCCAGGCCGCATACGAAAGTGCCAACACATTAATGCCTACCATTATGGCGGGGGTTAACTTTGCACTTCACTCTGCAGGTTGGCTAGAAGGTGGTTTATCTATGGGTTATGAAAAATTTGTCATGGACTTGGATCAGCTAGGCATGGCCCACACCTTCTGTAAGGGCGTAGACCTTTCTGAAAATGGTCAAGCCATGGATGCCATCCGTGAAGTAGGCCCAGGCAACCATTACCTAGGTTGTGCTCATACTCAGGCTAACTTTAAAGAAGCTTTCTACATGTCTAACCTAGCTGATAACAACAGTTTTGAGCAATGGGAAGAAGACGGTAGCCAAGACATTCAACAACGCGCTAATAAACTATGGAAGAAGATGCTTAACGACTACGAAGCCCCGGCTTTAGATCAGGGCATTGATGATGGCTTAAACGACTTTATGGCCAAGCGTAAAGAACAGCTATCGGGTACCGGCGACTTCTAGCCACCACCCATACAAGGAGCAGTGGCTGGCATTTTTTCTTGCTTTGCCTGCCACTGCTGCGGTGTATAACAGTGCAGTGCCAGTGCATGAATAGGGTTATTCATCAACTCTCCCACCAAAGCGTACACCTGCTGGTGCCGCTTAACTGGCCCAAGCCCCGCAAACTCATCCGACACCAATACTAAGTTGTAATGGCTGTCTGTCGCCGAGCCGCTGTGCTTATGACTATCGTTATCAAGTTGATGATGGCTAATTTGTAATGGCTTAAGTACCAATTCAAGCAATTTGTTGGCTGTAGTGTCCACTATTATCCCTTTATAAAATGTATTTGTTCATCATACCACGGTTGTATTTTCACCCACCAAGGATTAAAAATGTTGCCTATAGCTTAAACCACAATAAAAGGTTTAAGCTATTCAAATAAAATAGGTTTTTGCCCTTGACTCAAGGCCCATAGATCATTAATATTCGCGCCTCGTATTGAGCAATTCCTCGATAGCTCAGTTGGTAGAGCAGTAGACTGTTAATCTATTGGTCCCAGGTTCAAGTCCTGGTCGAGGAGCCAACCTCAACGCGAAACCTTGTGATTCCTCGATAGCTCAGTTGGTAGAGCAGTAGACTGTTAATCTATTGGTCCCAGGTTCAAGTCCTGGTCGAGGAGCCAATCTAATTAAGCCGCTTAGTTGCGGTTTTTTTGGGCCTGTAGAAACGTAGGTGACTCGTTCCCATGCTCCGTGTGGGAATGCACGCTGGCAGGGATTTGGGTTCCCACGCAGAACATGGGAACCAGGTGGTTGCGGCTTTTTAGGGCCCGCGTCAAACCACTAAACCTACTCGTCATCCAGAGCAAAGCGAAGGGATCTATTAAAATCTATAGGTTGCGACCATTGGATCTTTGGTTATGACCATTAGATTTTTAGGGGCGACCAAGGGATTTTCATTCACCTAATCTAAAGGTGGGATAAGAACACGATAACTCCCCCTAACGGGCTTTTCCAAATACTCTCGGTCGACCAATACATCTAAATACTTCTTCACCAAACCGAATGAGCTAGGAAGTTTGAGGCTACCACCAATATGTTCGCCACCTTTCTTTTACTCTGACAGAATCTGCAGCAATGGTTTTATTATCGAAATCCCTCTGGCATCCAAGATGCCTCACTGACTGATCTACGGATACGTAGTCATCGTGTAACTTCAGTACTTCACTAATCAAAATAGTTTGCCAGAATCTAAAAGCGTACCCCAAAATCCAATTATCTTCTAAGCTTACCAACATCTTGTCTAAATAGCTTTGAGCACTAGTGTTAGATTGCATCCAATACTGACCCAGTATTTTCACTGAATTTTGACCCGCCTAGGAAAGTAGTCAATGGTGAGGTTTTTGAATTATTTTTGCTTTTCTATTTGACATAAAGATCATATGGCATTATGGTTACCATAAATCATATATAAGGAGTCATGCAATGAATGTTATCCGCCTACCAAACAACTTAGTTAAACGATTAGAAAAGTATGCTCAGGGCTTCGATACCCCGGTTAAGGTTATCGAGCGTATTCTTGATGAGTACGAGCAGATGAAAGGAATCGAAGTGGAGCCCACTGCTGAAATCCCAGAGCTAACGTCCAAGCCTGAACTTGTATTCGTACCCAGTGAAGACGAGTTAAAACAAAACCTAGTTGCCGGTATCGGTGCTACTGTAACGCTGCACTACTATGACGGTGAAACGTCTGAAGGTACCTGGTCCCCATCCCGTTTTACTGAACAATCAAACCTACGCGCTAATATCTGGTCTGGCTACCTACGTGGCTGGAAAGACAAAGGTATTGTTAAAGCTGTTTTTGAATCACAAGTTTAAGAAGAAAGCACAAGGAGAATTATCATGGGCAATTATCGAGCTTCATCGCAATGGTCTGATACAAATGAACTGCGCTGCTTGCAAGCATTACTAATGCTACAGGAACACAATTTTCCACGTGGTATGCAGGCAGATTTGAGCAGAGAAATAGTGGCAACTACAGAACTCACTTATGAGACGGTGAATGCCAAGATAGGCAACTATAAATCCCTCCTGGGTTTAACTGCACCTTCAAGCGCCTCATCAAGTTGCAAAAAGATGTACAAACTTTTTGGCCATCTTATGCCCGGCGACTTAACACCAATTATTGAAGGGTTGGATGATGAACAACTTTGAACAAGCCTGCATTGAGGCAACCAAAAATAATTGGTGTTGGAAAATTCATTGCTCTACATGTGGCAAC
>JAQRMV010000043.1 GCA_028598985.1 Gammaproteobacteria bacterium | reverse complement strand
TCTTTTGTAGGCCCATCTATGCGAGTGACCATACAATACCCATGCGTGTTATTACCCTAAATGTAGAAGGCCTGCGCCAAGCCGCCGAACGTGGCCTATTTGATTGGATGATTGCCCAAGATGCCGACGTGGTGTGCTTGCAAGACATTCGTGAAAAAGATTACCAACTGGATGACCCATTGTTTCATCCGGATGGTTGGTTCGTGTACTTTTTTGATGCTTTTGAAGATGGTTACAGTGGCACGGCAATATACAGCCGTCACCAGCCAAAAGCCATCATGACGGGCCTGGGCTTTCCTGGTTGTGATTTTGAGGGCCGCTTTATTCAGGCCGACTTCGACAAAATCAGCGTGGCTTCAATCTCTGTGCCTTCGGGCTTAGGCGATGATGACAAGCAAGATGCTAAAAACGAGTTTATGGAGCAGTTTAGCAACCACTTACGCAAAACTTTGCGCAAACGCAGGGACTTTATTTTTTGTGGCACCATTAATTCTGCCCATAAACCTGCAGACTTATCGGGCTGGTATGTCAATCAAAAGAATTCTGGTTTTTTGCCAGAAGAACGTGAAGTATTGGACGAGATTTTCTTCCAAATGGAATTTTGTGACGCCTTTAGACAGGTTAACCAAAACGAACGCCAGTTCACTTGGTGGCCAGACTACAATCGGGCGTTTAAACTGAATGAAGGTGCGCGCTTAGATTATCAAATTACTACGCCAAACCTACGCCGCAGCGTGAGTAGTGCTCGCATATATCGAGAACAGCGCTTTTCTAATCACTCGCCGCTTATTATTGATTACAGCTGCGATTTATAGACGGGTTTCCCCGTCTATTTATTACTCTGCTAGTGCCGCAGTTTGCAATGCGGTAATCTGCGCAATACCTTTACGGGCTAACGCCAACATCGCTGTCATTTGTTCTTCTGAGTAGGGCGCGCCTTCGGCTGTACCTTGTACTTCGATAAACCCGCCGTCGGCTGTCATCACCACATTCATGTCTGTTTCAGCCTTTGAGTCTTCATCATAATCCAAATCTAGTACCGGCTCATCTTTATAGATGCCCACAGATATGGCTGCTACCTGACGCTTTAGAGGGTTGCCTCTCATAGCTCCATTTTTGTCTTTCTTCAGTACATTAATGGCGTCGACCATGGCAATGTATGCACCGGTAATAGAGGCTGTACGTGTGCCGCCATCGGCCTGCAATACGTCACAATCTAAGGTGATGGTGTTCTCGCCTAATTTTTCTAAATTGAGTGAAGCCCGTAAAGAACGGCCAATCAAACGTTGGATTTCTAATGTACGCCCACCTTGTTTACCGCGCGCCGCTTCACGTCCGTTACGGGTATGGGTAGAACGTGGCAACATGCCATATTCGGCGGTTACCCAACCACTGCCAGAGCCTCGCAAAAAACGTGGCACACCACGCTCTACGGTGGCTGTACACAACACTCGAGTGTCGCCAAATTCAATGAGTACTGAACCCTCCGCATGTTTGGTAAAACCGCGGGTAATCTTAATGTCACGTAGTTGGTCAGTGTCACGGCCACTTGGCCGTGTAAAATCAAGCTTGAGGCCTTTAAGTTGATCGGTAATAGAGGATGTCATGGAAAACCTTCGTTCATTAATGATTAACCGCTATTTTAGTCGAGTTGGGCGCAGATGGCACGCCGGTTTTGCCAATTCAATGGTGAAATGACAATACTATTAGCTAAACTATTACATACGCTTCAACCTACACTGAGCTGACATTCTTCCCAAGCTTGCTTATAATCATCGCTTGTTCATTTTTGTTTCACACAATGGCCCTATCATGTCCAATACCCCTGGCGCACTCTATATCCTATCAGCCCCTTCTGGGGCAGGCAAAACTAGTCTTGTAAAAGCACTGTTGGCACAAGATGTCCGAGTCTGTGTATCCGTATCTCACACCACGCGGAATATGCGTGATGGTGAAGAAAATGGCATTGATTACAATTTTGTGAGCCAGCACGATTTTGCTCAACTTGTAGAACAACAACAAATGCTCGAGTATGCAACGGTGTTTGGCAATAGTTACGGCACATCTAGAAAATGGGTCGAAGCAAGCCTTGCTCAGGGTAAAGACGTGATTTTGGAAATTGACTGGCAAGGCCGAGACCAAGTATTAAGCATTTTTCCACACGCCATCGCCGTTACTATACTGCCTCCATCACAACAGGCGTTACAACAACGGCTGCAAGGCCGAGGCACCGATAGCAGCGAGATAATTGCCACCCGTATGGCCGAAGCTCACAGTGAAATAAGCCATTACTCAGGCAGCCATTTTTTAGTGATTAACGACGATTTTAGTGAGGCTTTAGCTGATTTGCAGTGCATTTTTAGCTGTAGACGCTTAAAAACACCCCAACAAGCACAGAAACACCATCAATTATTGGCTGATCTCTTGTCAACGGGTGGCTAAATTTTGTACACTAGCGCGTCTCAATTTCGGCAAATCACTCTAGCCGACACTTCATCACAGCATTGAACATAAATAATAGGTAAACCACATGGCTCGCGTAACCGTAGAAGATTGTTTGGAAAACGTTGATAACCGCTTTGAGCTAATCATGGTGTCTACAAAGCGTGCTCGTCAACTTGCCACTGGGGGCAAAGATGCCCATATCGATTGGGAAAATGACAAGTGCACCGTTGTTGCTTTGCGTGAAATCGCAGAAGGCTTTGTTAACGCTAGCATTTTGGACGAGCAAGATGAACTTAACCAACAATTTGTTGAAGCTCCTGCCGATCAAGAAGTGCTGGACGAAGTAACTCAAACTGTTGCTGAAGCTGCTGTAGAAGTTGTGCAAGGTAGCCCTGACATCGACGAGTGATTTTCCGGCTAATTTTTAGCCTCCATTTTGACCTTAATAAAAGAGCTTAACGGCTCTTTTTTTGTGGGTTTTTATTAATAAATTCAACAAACTTACAACAAAATTGCCCTGATGGGATATTTTCCGTTACCATGGGTCTATAAACTAAAACGGATGTTGAATTATGCCTACCATTGACGCCCTCGCAAAGCGTCTCGACGACTACCTTGAACCGACTCAGGTGAAAGCAGTGCGGCGGGCATATTACTATGCAGAACAGGCCCACGATGGCCAAATGCGAAAAAGTGGCGAAGCCTATGTTACCCATCCCCTTGCCGTGGCGAGCATACTAGGAAATATGCACATGGACCATGAGAGCCTGATGGCTGCCATGCTGCATGATGTGATAGAAGACACCCAAGTTGATAAACAAGGTATTGAGAACCAATTTGGTGAAACCGTTGCCAATTTGGTTGATGGCGTAAGTAAGCTCACCCACTTAGAATTTAAAACCCGCGCCGAAAGCCAAGCTCACAACTTTCAAAAAATGGCCATCGCTATGGCCAAAGACATCCGCGTTATTTTAGTGAAGTTAGCAGACCGTCTGCATAATATGCGCACCATTGGAGCCATGCGTCCAGACAGCCGCCGTCGCATCGCTAAAGAAACCACCGATATTTACGCCCCCATCGCTGGTCGCTTGGGCATGCACGACCTAAAGATAGAACTCGAAGACTTAGCCTTTGCCGCCTATCACCCCATGCGTCATCGCCATATTCAACGCGCCGTAGCGGCGGCACGAGGCGAGCGTAAAGCCCTGATGAAGCAGGTTCATATCGCTTTAGCAGACAGCTTAGACCATGACAAACTACCGGGTGTCATTAGCGGCCGCCAAAAACACTTGGCCGGTATCTACAATAAAATGCGTGAACAAAATAAATCCTTCCGTGAAATCATGGACGTGTTTGCGTTTCGCATCGTCACCGACAAAGTAGATACCTGTTATAGAATATTGGGCGCCGTGCACCATCTTAACCTCTACCGCCCTGTGCCCGGCCGTTTTAAAGACTATATTGCTATTCCAAAGTCTAACGGTTACCAATCTTTGCACACCACCCTATACCGCGCAGGCTCTGGAGTTCACACCCCTATAGAGATACAAATACGCACCCAGGAGATGGATGACATCGCCAACCACGGAGTGGCAGAACACTGGCTCTATAAAAACACCAACAGCCGAGCACAAAGAGCTCACAACAGTGCTCAACGCTGGATCCAAGAATTGGTAGAAATGCAAAAGCGTTCTGGCAACGCCATGGAATTCATTAACCATGTAAAGCATGATTTGTTCCCAGATGAAGTGTATGTATTCTCCCCTAAAGGCGGCGTGTTTTCATTGCCTGCCGGCGCTACACCTATTGATTTCGCCTATGCAGTACACACCGACATTGGCAACACCTGCATTGCCTGTCGTATTAATCAGCGTTTAGCGCCATTAAGCCAAAAACTCGACAGCGGCGACACCATAGAAATTGTCACTACCGCCAGTGCTAAACCCAATATGAGCTGGCTCAACTTTGTAGCCACAGCTAAGGCCAGCAGCAACATACGCCATGCCCTAAAACATCAAGCAACAGATGACGCTGTGAATTTAGGTCGCCGCCTACTTAACCAAGAACTTGGCAGTAATCATCTAAGCCTAGAGAGCGTTGATGGGGCTCAGCTTAAAAACTACATCGGTCAGCATAAGCTGCCTGATTTAAACACCTTATTAGCTGAAATCGGTGCAGGCAAACGCCTGGCTTATATTGTAGCTACCGCACTGAGCCAAGGTGCCACCGGTGAAGATGGCCACTCCAACGCTATTGGGCCCATGGAAATACACGGCACCGAAGGGGTCATGATTCGTTATTCCCGATGTTGCCGACCTATTCCTGGTGATAGCATTGTTGGCCACCTTAACGCAGGCCATGGCATTGCGGTGCATCGCACTTTCTGCAATAACATCCAAGACATTGGCCGCGACAAAGATAAAACCCTGGCCTTAGTATGGGCAGAGACAGGAACTCGTGATTTTGATGTATGCTTAGAGGTTGAAGTATCGGCTAGCCGTGGCATCATCGCCAGCCTTGCAACCAGCGCAGCACAAGACAATGCCAACGTGGAGAAAATTGACGTTAACGAAAAGGACGCTCGTTTATCGGTGGTGAATTTGGAAATTACCGTCCACAACCGTGTGCACTTGGCTCAGGTGATCAAGTCGATGCGTAAAATTCCTGGCGTGATTCGTCTTAATCGCACCTAGGTTAACAAAGGCACCTATGTCATGAACATGACTCAACTTACTGGTGTTGGCCCCGCTCTAGCCGCAAAACTAGCCAAGCTAGGGCTAAATTCCGTTGAAGACTTATTGTTTCACTTACCCAGTCGTTACCAAGACCGCACACGATTGGTGCCATTACATGCACTGGTACCCCATACGTCGTGTTTAATAGAAGGGCAAATTGCCAACTCGTCCCTTCAGCGCGGCCGCCGCGTAAGCTTAAAGGTTAACATCTCCCAGAACGGCGCCACCTTAGGCGTGCGTTTTATGCATTTCCATGGGAATCAAACCAAAAGCTTTACCAAGGGCCGAAACATTCGTTGTTTTGGTGAAATTCGCCCCGGCCCGCAGGGCTTAGAAATGGTGCATCCGGAATATGTATTATTTGACGAAGTGGCACCTACATTAGCGGACCAATTAACTCCTATTTATCCTACAACTCAAGGCTTGAGCCTAACCCGCATGGGGCAACTCATCGCCTTAGCCTGGCACGAGTTAGATCAAAAAAATCTCCGTTTAGAAGAGTTGCTCCCGCGCCATTTAATCACTCAATACCAGCTACCTAGCTTAGAAGACAGCCTAAGACAGCTACACTACCCCAGCTTAAACCAAAATCCAGATGAACTACAAAACCAAGTTCCCCCCGCCAAACTGCGCTTGGTTCTAGAAGAATTAATCGCCCACCAACTCACCTTAAGTCGGGCCAAACAACACCATCAAAGCTTGCCAGCACCCGCATTCACTAATAACCAAAAGTTAGAACAGTCGTTTATTAAAACGCTGCCTTTCCAGCTTACCAATGCACAGCAACGTGTATGGCAAGAAGTGTCCAGCGACCTTGCCCGCCCCCTGCCCATGGTGAGGATGGTTCAAGGTGATGTGGGGTCAGGAAAAACCGTTATCGCAGCTCTAGCCGCCTGCCGTGCAATTGACAACGGCGCTCAGGTGGCCGTACTCGCGCCTACTGAAATTTTGGCCGAGCAGCATTTACACAATTTTAGCCATTGGCTTGAGCCCTTAGGTGTTAATGTCATCTGGCTGACGGGCAAACAAAAGGCGCAAACAAAACGACAGTCTTTGGCCGCCATTGCCAATGGCGAGGGGCAGATAATTATAGGTACCCACGCGTTGTTTCAAACAGCTGTTAATTACCAATATCTAGGGTTGGTGATCATTGATGAGCAGCATCGCTTTGGCGTAGCTCAACGCCACCGCCTCATTCAAAAGGCGCCTAAGGGTAATGGTTTGCACCAATTAGTCATGACGGCAACGCCAATCCCCCGTACTTTAGCCATGAGTGCTTATGGGGATCTTGATCATTCTGTGATAGACGAACTGCCGCCGGGGCGAAAACCTATTAACAGCGTTGTGCTTAATAATCTTAAACGCCCTGAAGTAATCGAACGCATCCACCGCGCCTGCTCAACAGGCCAACAGGTGTATTGGATTTGCCCACTCATTGAAACCTCTGAAGTATTGCAGTGTGAAGCAGCCCAAGACACCGCCACTTTACTTTCCCAACAGCTCGATAACCTTGTAGTAGGTTTGGTTCACGGTCGCCTTTCGAGTTTAGACAAAGCCAACACCATGGCCCGCTTTAAATCTGGAGAGGTGCAACTATTAGTGGCCACCACTGTTGTTGAAGTGGGTGTAGACGTACCTAACGCTAATCTAATGGTCATTGATAATGCTGAGCGACTTGGCTTGGCCCAATTACACCAACTTAGAGGCCGCGTTGGCCGAGGTCAGGCGCAAAGCCATTGCTTATTTATGTATCAGGCCCCTTTGTCTAAAATGGGCCGTGAGCGGCTAGACATCCTGCGCCAGTCTAACGACGGCTTTGTGGTGGCAGAAAAAGACCTGCAATTGCGCGGCCCAGGCGAAGTGCTAGGCACTCGTCAAGCGGGCGCCGTAGGCCTAAAAATAGCCGACTTATTACGCGATGCCCATTGGTTGCCGGAGGTCAGTGAAGTGGCCAAGCGTTATGCATCACACCCACAAATATCCGCCAAATTAATTCATCGGTGGCTAGGTGACAACCAATATTTTGCAGCTGTATAGCCTGTTTTTGGCCGATTGTTGCTAATAATTTCAATGAAAACACTCTTTTTAGTTTACAAGAGCGTCAAGTTTTTCTATTATCAGCTCCCTGAGCCGTGAATAATAATTTCAATGAATACTGAGAATACATTAAACACTGGGTTCGGTAACAACAACAACAATATTACTGCACTATAAAAGACAAAGCCCCTAGGAGGCTTCTTACTATGAAACTAATTAATAAAGTTTTAACTGGCGTGGCACTAACTGCTATGACTGCTACTGCTGCACAAGCTTCTACTTTGGAAGATGTACGTGCTGCTGACGAATTGAAGTGTGTTGTAACAACTGGCTTGGCTGGTTTTGCTGCACCAAACGCTGATGGCCGCTGGGAAGGTTTTGACGCCGACTTCTGTCGTGCTGTAGCTGCTGCCGTACTTGGCGATGGCGACAAGGTTAAGTTTGTACCTTCAACGGGTAAGACTCGTTTCACCATGTTGAACTCTGGTGAAGGCGACATCTTATTCCGTAACACTACCGAAACTCTTAGCCGTGACGTTGACTTGAAGCTTACCTTCTTGCCAGTTAACTTCTACGATGGCCAGGGCTTCATGGTTCCTGCATCACTAGGCGTGACTTCTGCATCTGAGCTAGACGGCGCTTCTGTATGTATCCAAACCGGTACTACTACAGAATTGAACTTGGCTGACTACTTCCGTACCAACGGCATATCTTACGAGCCAGTGCCAATCGAAACTAACGAAGAAGGCTTCACTAACTATGTAGCTGGCCGTTGTGACGTTTACACAACTGACGCTTCTGGCTTAGCCTCTACTCGTGCAAAGTTCGATGATCCTACACAGCACGTTGTACTACCTGAAATCATCTCTAAAGAGCCACTAGGTGGTGCTGTACGTCACGGCGACGACCAGTGGGCTGATATCGGTAAGTGGGTTGTTAACGCTTTGATCAACGCTGAAGAAATGGGCATCACTCAAGCTAATGCAATGAACCTTGCTGCTAACGTTGGCAACAACCCAGGCATCAACCGTTTGGTTGGTTCTGAAGGCAACATGGGCGAAATGTTAGGTCTAGACGCTAAGTGGGCTGCACGCGCTATCGCACAAGGCGGTAACTACGGCGAAATCTACGAGCGTAACGTGGGTCCAAATACTCCTCTTGAAATTGCACGTGGCTTAAACGCTTTGTGGAGTCAAGGTGGTGTACTTTACGCTGCTCCAATTCGTTAATTAATACGAATTCTGCAGTGCTAAACTGGGGTGCTTAGGCACCCCAGTTCATATCTGATAGTTAATAATCTTTGGTTGCTACACCGCTGATTAATAATCAAATGTTAAGTTGTAAAATTGCACTTAACAACTGATATCTACGTAGCCCGGTTCACTTCTATGAGCACTTCTACACCTAATACCAACCCTTTGTTACGCGCTTGGTATGACAAAGAAACCCGTTCAGTGATTGTGCAGATTATCGCCGCCGCACTGATCCTTTCCTTTTTTGCTTACATCATTAATAATGCCATGGTTAACTTAGCCGCCATTGGTAAAGATATTAACTTTGGTTTCCTGTGGCAAAATTCAAGCTACGATATCAACCAACACCTCATTGAATACAGCTCCACCTCAAGTCACTTTACAGCGATGATTGTGGGCATTATTAACACCCTATTAGTCGCCGCTGCAGGCATCCTGCTAGCCACCATTCTTGGCTTTATTCTGGGAGTTATGCGCTTATCCAACAACTGGTTAACGCAAAAAATTGCCTATGTGTATATTGAATACGTGCGCAACGTGCCCGTGCTTTTGCATATTTTGTTATTGCATGGCCTTATTGTAAATGCACTACCACGCCCTAAAGGCTCCTATAATTTTGGCGACACTTTCTTTCTTAACAACCGCGGTTTTCAATTGCCTAGCCCTGAATTCCAATCCCTATTTTGGATCGTTAGCGCATGTGTGGTGGCAGGTATCGCCTTTTCGTGGTGGTTCAGCCGCCACGCTCAAAAAATCCAAGATGAAACGGGTAAAGCTTATCCCGTAGCATTGATCAATATCGCAGCAATCGTTGTTTTGCCTGTTATTGTTTACTTTGTCTTAGGAAGCCCCATTGAGTGGGATGTACCAGCCCTTAAAGGTTTTAATTTTAAAGGTGGCATGGTAGTACGCCCCGAGTTCATCGCCCTTTGGTTAGCCTTATCGTTTTATACCGCTGCATTTATCGGTGAAATTGTACGTTCCGGCATTGTAGCCATTAACCACGGCCAAACCGAAGCCGCCCAAGCGTTAGGCATCTCTAACAGCCGTACTTTGAAACTGGTGGTTATTCCACAAGCATTGCGGGTGATCATTCCACCACTCACCAGCCAATATTTAAACCTTGCCAAGAACTCTTCATTAGCTCTTGCCATAGGTTATATGGATGTCGTAGCCACCATTGGTGGCATTTCCCTCAACCAGACCGGTCGTGAAATGGAATGCATGTTGATTGTTATGGCTATTTATCTTGCCATCTCTCTGCTTATTTCCTCGGTGATGAACTGGTACAACAACCGTATGCAGTTAGTCGAACGTTAGGGAGAAATGACAATGACTGAACAAACTTATGCACCGGGTACTTATCCCGATCTACCACCCCCTAGTGACACTGTAGGTCCTATTCATTGGTTAAAAGTGAATTTATTTTCTTCACCTATTAACTCTATTGTGACCTTAGTTGCTATGTACTTATTGTACTTATCACTACCGTCGGCTATTAGCTGGTTATTTATAGACGCCACTTACGTGGGCGAAACCCGCAAAGATTGTGCCCCAGAAGGAGCCTGTATGGCTTTTATTGGCGAGCGCTTTAACTTATTTGTGTATGGCTTCTACCCAGCAGAGCTGCGCTGGCGTATCAACCTGGCGGCCATTCTATTGGTTGTAGCGGGCGCTGCAGTATTGTGGGACAAAATGCCAGCCCGCAAACATATGATCAAATTTGCCATGGTATACCCACTGATTGGCGCTTGGCTGCTCAGTGGTGGTTTTTTTGGTTTAGAGCATGTTGGCACACACCTTTTTGGTGGTTTAATGCTGACTCTAACCATTGGTGTAACGGGGATTGTGTTTTCCTTGCCACTTGGCATTTTATTGGCTTTAGGCCGTCAATCTAAGCTACCTATCATCAAGTACTTTTGTATTGGGTTTATCGAATTTATTCGTGGTGTACCGCTAATCACTTTGTTATTTGTCGCTTCAACGATGTTGAGCTACTTTTTGCCACCGGGCACCACCTTTGATTTGTTACTACGCGTACTCATTATGGTGACCTTGTTTGCTTCCGCCTACATGGCTGAAGTGATTCGTGGTGGTTTGCAAGCGTTACCAAAAGGGCAGTTAGAAGCGGCTGACTCTCTCGGCTTAAACTATGGCCAAGCCATGCGTTTGATTATCTTGCCACAAGCGCTAAAGATTTCTATCCCCGGCATCGTTAACACCTTTATCGGTTTGTACAAAGACAGTACGTTGGTGATTGTTATCGGTTTGCTAGACCCTCTAGGCATTGGCCGCGCATCGGTTGCCGATACCGCTTGGTTAGGCTTATCCACCGAAGTGTATTTATTCGTCGCCGTTTTCTTCTTTATTTCGTGTTTTGGTATGGCTCGTTATTCTCTTTACTTAGAGAACAAGCTCAACACCGGCCACAAGCGATAACAACTAATTTAAAGGTTTCTCCCCATGTCAGAAGCACAAAGCAACTCTACTACAGAAAAGTGTATCGAAATTCGTAACATGAACAAATGGTACGGCGATTTTCACGTTCTAAAAAATATTAACCTAGAAGTATGCAAAGGCGAAAAAATCGTTATTTGTGGCCCTTCTGGTTCTGGCAAATCAACTATGATTCGCTGTATCAACCGTCTGGAAGAGCACCAACAAGGTGATATCATTGTAGATGGCACTGAATTGACTAACGACCTTAAAAACATCGACGCCGTACGCCGCGAAGTAGGCATGGTGTTCCAACACTTTAACCTTTTTCCACATCTAACTGTTTTGGAAAACTGCACCTTGGCTCCAATTTGGGTGCGTAAAACACCTAAAGCCGAGGCCGAAAAAACGGCCATGGAGTTTTTAGAGCGTGTTAAGATCCCTGAGCAAGCTAACAAGTATCCTGGCCAACTTTCTGGTGGTCAGCAGCAACGTGTAGCCATTGCTCGGTCTTTATGTATGCGTCCTAACATCATGTTATTTGATGAGCCTACCTCTGCCCTTGATCCAGAAATGATCAAGGAAGTGTTGGATACTATGGTATCTTTGGCTGAAGAAGGTATCACCATGTTATGTGTAACCCATGAAATGGGTTTTGCAAAAAAGGTGGCTGACCGTGTTATTTTCATGGACGGCGGTGAGATTATCGAATCTAACACTCCCCATGAATTCTTCGACAACCCTCAGCATGATCGTACTAAGCTGTTCTTGAGCCAGATTTTAGGCCACTAAGGCACAGCTCATACTGGCTAGGCTCCCATGCGCCGGGCATACTGGTTCCTATATCCCGTGTCTACTGGTTCCTATATCCCGTGTCTACTGGTTCCCATGCTCCGCGTGGGAACCTAGCCCACTCAACATGACAACATCAATACCCACCCCTACCCAGCTCACTCTCATTGAACAACAACTTGGCCGCAGCCCACGTGGCTTAAAAGCTGTTGCTGCTTGGTCTAATAATGGTATTCCCCTTGTTCTAACCATGCACCCACTGGTGGGCAATAAGCCGTTCCCAACCTTGTATTGGCTGTGCTCGAAAGACTTACACAAGGCCATTAATCAGCTCGAAACAGCCGGTTTGGTAAAGCAGCTTGAACAAAAATTAAAACATGAACCGCAATGGATGGCTCAGTACCAGCAGAATCAGCGCGACTATATTGCCGCACGTTGGGCTAATTGTTCTAAGGCAGAAGTTGCTCAATTGGAGAGCTTAGGCTTTACGTCTTTGTTTGAACAGTATGGCATTGGCGGCCTGCGTGACTGGCGCCAAATCCGTTGTTTACATATGCAGTATGCTCATCATTTAAGTGCTAACAACGTGATTGGCCAATACCTTGATGAGCACTATGGGTTATCTGAGCTGAATATTAATCTGTAGGTAATCCATCGATTATACTAGCGAGCTTAAGTTCCCACGCAGAGCATGGGAACTAGGACGTATATTCTATCTTGCTCACTGGTTCCCATGCTCTACGTGGGAACCTAACTGCGGCCTAGGCGTCCTGAAACTGTCCCTGAGCACGATTCTTCACTACCTTGTCAACGTCATAGATTCTGCCGTTCATACACAGGTACACCCCTTGTGGGAGCGCCTGCACGGCTGCCACGGCCACACCAAGATTAAAATCCGCATCTGTTAGCTTCATAATGGCAGGTTGCATAGCCCCCATGATGACAATGGTTTTACCCGCAGCCTGTTTAAGCACCTTACCAGTGTCCACCATCGTGTCTGTACCGTGGGTGATAATCACCTTGTCGGCGTTGTGTGCCTGTACCGCTGCCAGTATTTCCAAACGATCAGCATCGGTCATCTCCAAGCTGTCTTTGGAAATCATTTGACTCACATCGTAATCAAAATTCACTTTCACCCGTTGCAGGATTTCTGTAGCAGCTGGCGCGCCAATGGTATATTCGCTCAGAGCGTCAAAATAAACTTTATCAATAGTGCCGCCAATCGCCAAAATTTGTAATTTCATAGAACCCTTCTTATTTTCCCCAAGGACAAAGTGTTTCAACTTTTTCGCGCCCTAATCGATTTAGTGTATTAATATTGTCGGTGTATATTTGTTCTGGATTTTCCACATGAGCCAAAGCTTTAGTCATTTGTGCCTGACGAATAAGGTGAATAGTGGGATACGGTGAGCGATTGGTGAAATGGCTCAAGTCATCAAAATCTACGCCTTCAAATTGATACTGAGGATGGAAAGAGGCCAACTGTACATGTGCGCTAAGGTCTGCTTGTTCCAGTAACTGCCCAAACCAATCCAGCACATCCAGATAGTCTTCAAAGTCTTCCAAACCTTTTGGAAATATAAGCAAACTGGTGGCAATGACATGTTCTTCGGCGTCAAGCAGGCGTTGCAATTCGGTCACATAGAAATGCTTTAGTTGAGCGTCTTGCGTGCCATCACTCACGGCATAGTAGACCTGATCTTGTGCTGCCACGCTATGGGAAAAAGGACAAAGATTGAGGCCCACCACCATTTGGTCGAGCCACATTCGCGTGACTTTGATCACCTCTTGATGTGCAGCGGGCAGTGTTCTAGCACTATACTTGTTGATACAATGGCTCCTTTCTTTTGTGCTTACTTATTGAGCTTATTTTGCCCATTACTTTGGTTCATTCACAAACACCCTATTTATCTGCTTGGCGCAGCTATAAGCGCCCGCTGTCTTATCATATACCAAGGCACTGGCAAGCTTGGTTGCAGGACAAGGGGTCTTTAACTTCGCGCCTCGTTCATGCCAGTGATGGCCATTTCAGGGTGCGTGTAGTGAGCAATAAGTGGGGCATCCCTAGCCCTTCAGAAGCCCAAGCACTGTCGTTAAAACCTCGCCAAAAGGCCATTATCCGCGAAGTTGAGCTACTTTGTCACGATCAAATTTGGGTTTGTGCCCGTAGTATTATTCCCCATAGCACCCTAACCGGAAGCTTACGTAAATTCAAAGACATCGGCAACAAGCCACTAGGGGCACTATTGTTTAAGCACCCTAATATGACCCGTGGGGCATTAGAGATCGCCTGTCTTAAACAAACCCACTCCTGTATAAGCCACTGGGCGAGGAGGTCTGTGTTTTATTTAGACAACAAAGGTATCTTAGTCACCGAGGTATTTATGCCTCCGATGAGTTCTGTATCTCCTGCAGACGGCTAGGTAATAGTTGCTGCAATTTTTGCAACAATTCTTCATACGCCATCAATCCACAATTTAATGGGTCCGCCAATTCCTGGCTACCGGCCAATAATTGATAAACTGGCTGCTGGTTGACGGCGACATTCGATCCTAGCTGTTGTGCATAATCAAGGTGTTGTTGCGTCATTCCCCAGACTAGGTCGGCCCATTTAAGATCGGTAGCACAGAGCTGCTGGCTATGGCCACGCCAAGGGACATTGGCCTTAGCCAGAACTGACACAGCGTCTGCCGTGGTGGGCTGGCCGTTTGTGGCTCTAATACCGCGTGATTCTATAGCTATACGCAAGCCATGATTTTTTGCCCAGTGTAACGATAAGGCATGTGCCATTTGTGATCGACAGGTATTGCCTGTGCAGAGAAACAAAAGTTTAACGGTATTTGTAGGCATGATGACGTTGGGCAGCGCAGATTAGTGCGCTTATGGTAGCATGGGCACTTTGTTATTAGTTGATACTTTAACGTGAATACACTTCTCTCTCGCTGGCCCCACTTCAAAAGTCTTATGCGTCTGGACCGTCCGGTAGGCACTTACCTTCTTCTGTGGCCCACATTATGGGGGCTTTGGTTAGCTGCGCAAGGATTCCCCAAGATTGACGTGTTAGTTATTTTTGTAATGGGCGTGTACCTAATGCGCGCTGCAGGTTGCGTCATTAATGACTATGCTGACCGTAAGGTAGATGGCCATGTTGCGCGCACCAAACAAAGACCCCTTGCCACGGGACTGATTAGCCCTAAAGAAGCGTTAATGGTGTTTTTTGGCTTGTGTATCGCGGCGTTTTTATTGGTGCTCCTCACCAATACTTATACCATAACCCTTTCTATTTTGGCGGTCGTTCTGGCTGCCGCGTACCCGTTTATGAAGCGCTACACTTACTGGCCTCAAGCAGTATTAGGGGCTGCATTTGCCATGGCAATCCCCATGGGGTTTGCAGCCCAAACGGGTAGCACGGGGGTTACCGCTTGGCTCACGTTTGCTGCTGCTGTGTGTATGACCATTGCTTATGATACTTATTACGCTATGGTGGATAAAGAGGATGATTTAAAAATAGGCGTTAAGTCTACAGCGGTGCTGTTTGGGCGCTGGGACCTGTTGATCATTGGCCTGTTTCAGACTGGGTGTGTGGGTTTGTTGTTGATTGTAGGCCTGGTGAATAGCCTTAATGTGCCTTTTTATACCGGCCTAGGAGTGATGTCTGGGTTGTTTATCTATCAACACTACCTTGGACGTAGCCGCCAACATAGCAACTATTTTAAAGCCTTCATCAACAGCCATTGGGCGGCTTTAAGTGTTTGGCTAGGATTGGTGTTCAATTACATTTAGCGCATCATGTTCGGCCACATAAAGTGCTGTAGCTCCTGCTACAGCAATAGGCATCACAAAAAAATTTAATATAGGCACCATCAACAAAATAGATACCCCTCCACCATAGCCTAAGTGCAATAACTTCTGCTGGCTTAGGCCACGTTTCATGTGCCGAAAGCTCACGCCATTATTGTCCATAGGGTAATCCACATATTGGATCGCCATCATCCAAGCACCAAACAACAGCCATAACCAAGGCGTGATCACGTTAATGCCTGGAATCAAGGTTAATACCACTAACAAAAACACACGGGGTAAATAGTAAGTGAGCTTACTAATCTCACGACCTACTGTTCTGGGGATGGAAGCCACAATTGAGCCAAAACTTGCCGCACCTAAATCTTGGCCAGTTAAATGTAATTGTACTTTTTCCGCTAACAAACCATTAAAAGGTGCCGCGATAAAGTTAGCCAACAAGCTAAACCCGAAAAACACAGCCATGGCAAACAATAACGAAAACAACAGCCACAATAGCCATGTAATGCCGCCTAGCCACTCCGGTAACCAGGTAACAAAACTGGACATCCAGCCGCCCACCAAGGAAATAAGCAAACCAAGGCCTAGGGCAAACAGAAGCATGTTAACCAATAACGGCAGCAATACAAACAGCCTAAGCCCAGGTTGAGTAAGAAGCCTTGCTCCCTGTAATAAATAGCCTAAGCCTGAAACCAATTTCATTATGACTCTCTTTGCTTATTTTGAACTACATTGTAGCTGCACTTGCCGCATTAGCAACTTACAAGTGTTGGCCTCTGGCCTTTCAAAACAAACGTTTCGCAGCCAGTCTTTGGTTTTTTGATCTTTCTTTTCAGTGAATTTTGGCACACCTTTGCACAGCTTTAGGTTGCTGGAGGCCACTTCTAAGCAAGCCTTAAAAAACTTGCCGTAGTACACACCACAGCTGAAATTTGTACACCCTGCAGCTTGCCTGAAGGTTTCCTGTAAGCACTCATTTTGATCATGCAGCTGTCCATAAGATTCTCCCGCGGCTAAAAACTCTGGCACCCGTTGCATATGGTTGGCATTGAGAGTGGCTTGGTATTGACTGAAACCTGCATAGGCAATCACCAACAGACCTAAAACCAGCAACGGCTTTAGCCATCGTGTTTTTACTTTGGACATATGTACTCTTTATAATAACTACTGAAGGTTAGGTGTAGGCGGCTAGCCGTGACTCATGCTGATACCAATGTTACTCACACCGTTTGCCATAGCCATGGCTTTGAGTTGATCAATTTGCGCGGCCTTAGCAACATTTTGAGTGATCAAAAGCTGCATTACATCGGTCTGAAATGTTAATTCTTCTACCATGAGTTCATGGGTGGAAATATGACGAATCAGTTCTTCATCGCTCAATTCATCTTCGGCGTGTAGCTCAACAAACTTGGCAACACTTTCCCGTGACAAATGAGCCACACTAGCTGCATCTTCAAAACTTGGGTTGTCTATGCAATGTAAAGTGGCCATTAGGGCGACTAATGCGTCGAAGGCTAAGCCTGCGCCAAAGCTTTCATCTTCTTCACCATGAACAATAGACTCAATTTTTGTGAGCTGGGTTTCTGCGTTCATATTGCCCCGCAAGGAAAGCTGCTTCCATACTTGATCTAACGCCGTACGGGCAATGCTAACTTGGTTGGTTTCAACCAAACTATCATATAACGCATAGTGTGGAAAAATGCGCTCACAAAGCGCCGCAGAAAAAGCCGCTTGTTGCCAACCCTGCATACCTTTAAGTGGTGCGTATAGCTCGTCGAAGTACATGATATTTCACCGTAGTAACCGATTAAACCCCATTATAAAGGGTTATTGCGTGCGGGTCATGGGCCCTGAGTCAAGGCTTGAGGGGTTAGGCACAATTAGCCCCGCGCCACGGCAAAAGCCGCCACCACAATGCCTGCTCCTAAGGTCCGTGAAATAGTGTTGGCCCATGTAGATGCTCCCATGTAGTTAAACAAGCGACGCCCCATTAGCCCATACAAAATCATCACTACCGCTAAGCAGGCCATTTTAAGGACCCCAAAATAGACAATATCATGAGCAAAAAATTCTGGCCGCGTGAATTGCGGAAACAGCGCCATAAAGAATAATAGTGCTTTAGGATTAGACAAGGAAGTGAACATACCTTGTCGGTAGCTAGACCATAAGCTCTTGGGCTCCCCTGCGTGGACATTCTTGTCAGCATGGGGCTGACCAATACCAAACCGAATGATCTTATATCCCAAATAGATTAGGTACAAAGCACCCACATAACGCAGTGCGTTGAAAACCGCCGGAGTTTGAGTAAGCACTAGACCTAAACCTGTCGCCACCAAACTAATCCAAATGACGTTAGAGGTTAGCAAGCCTAGGGTGCCGGCTATGGCATTTTTAAAGCTAAACGCTGACTGATAAAGTATAAACAGCACAGCAGGTCCGGGAGTCACTTCTAGGAATAAAGTGATCGCCAAGAATTGTAGTGTTGATTCGAGCATTATAAGCCTGCCATGTGTTTACGGCCTCGGATTGTACCACGATGGGTTTAGCCACCCATACTCCAATCTCCTGGTTCCCCTGGTTCCCATGCTCTGCGTGGGAACCCAAACTCCGCCCCT
>JAQRMV010000042.1:8908-18426 GCA_028598985.1 Gammaproteobacteria bacterium | reverse complement strand
ACTAATAAGTTCTTTTTTATCATTGTTTAAGCATAGTCGAAGAATGCAATATTGTTGCTATTGTGTAGAATTTTATAATAATGACCCACGGTAAGTTGGAGTAGCGTCTTGAAAAACCTCTTATTATCTATTAGCCACTATTTCGAACGGTTACCTAATCAACTACGGCCTTGGCGCTGGGGAATTATTATATTTGCCCTAGCCAGCACTATTTTTATGGCTGTGGGCAGCAGCAAATTTGTGCTTGATGTCACATTAGATTCTTGGTTCAACGAAGATGATCCGGTGGTACAAAGCCTTGATGAATTCCGCAATCAATTTGGCAGTGATGATGGCTTGTTTATCGTATACGAAGCTAAAGATGGCGACGTATTTTCACCCACCTCATTACGTTTGGTAGACCAGCTTACCCGTAACCTTTCCCATTGGCAGGATATCCCTCAAGGCACTCTAGATGCGGCCGGCATCACAGATGAATTGGCCGTAGAGCTAGCCCACATAAAACGCGTTCAATCGTTGACCAATGTGCGTATTCAGGTCAATCAAGGTGACACCCTGAGCTCACCGAGATTGATTCAAAATTTAGCAATGCAGGGCGCCGAGGCCGAGGCTGTCAAAACGGTGGCCATGGCGCAAAGCAATTTGCCGTTATTCCTTTTTTCTAAAAACCATCGTTATGGCGCTATCATGGTGACCACAGATTTTGGTGCGGTACCCCTGTCTAATAGTTTAGAGGTAGCTAACGATAACTTAATGAGTGGCGATGATCTTGAACTAGATGAGGATTTTGGAGAAGAGTTGTCCAGCAGTTTTGATGTCAGTGCCACGCAAGAAAAAGTGCGTTTTGAAGATATGGATTCTGGGCTTTATTTAACATTTATGGAGGCTGTTAGCCGCCTATACAAACAGCCAGAATTTGAAAAACAGTTTAATTTTTATCCCATTGGTAATGCGTCAATGGTGGAACTTGCCGTAGACGACATGATGCAAGCGGGCATGTTGTTATTAGGCATGGTGTTGGTGATCAATATTTTATTGTGGACCTTGTTTCATTCTGCAAGTGCAGTATTGTGGCCCCAGGTTGCCATAGGGATAAGTGCCTTGTTTGTAGTGGGTACGTTAGGCTGGCTGGGCATTGAATCCAGCACCTTAATCAGTTTAACGGTGATGCTAATTGTAGCCGTGGGTGTAGCCGACTGCGTACATGTGATGAGTAGCTACATGTATTTTCGCCGTAATGATTATGACCATGAGCTGGCCTTGTCCAAGGCTTATGGAAAAACCGGGTTGCCTATTTTACTCACTACCATTACTACTATGGCAGGCATGGGAGCCTTAACCATTACCGGTATGACACAGTTTGTGGTGTTTGGAGTGACCTCGGCGGCAGGGGTATTGCTGGCCTTTTTGTACACTATTTTTCTATTGCCGGCGTTAATGGACCTGTGGCACCCCATGCCTAAAGAAAAACCTGATACCCCAAAGCTAGGCTGGCGTTTATGGGGGTCTTATCTCGTATGGCCGCTGGTGATGTTGTTAAGGTTGATTTGGCGGCTGCTATGGCCTGTACGATTAATCTTGCGCCTTAGTGGGGTGCAATGGTTATTGAGCGGCATATGGTTACAGGGCCTGTTGGATAAGATCCCAGCCTTTGTGCAGCAGTACAAGCATGGGGTGAATTTTGGTTTTATTAGCTTGTTTATCGTGTGCCTTTATGGCGCTAGCCAAGTAAAGGTAGATTCTAATATCGCCGAACTTTACCGCGAAGGCGCACCTTTGCGTACCGCCTATACCTTAGTAGATGAACACATGATGGGTACAGGTAGCCTAGAGATTTTGGTTGATATGCAGCAGTCCGATGCGCTGATGCAAACGGATGTGTTACAAACCATGGATCGTCTACAGCGCCACATAGAAAATAAATACAGTACCCACGTAATACGGACTAACTCCTTAGCTGATTTGGTAAAAGATACTCATTCGATCATGCAAGACGGCAGCGATTTCTATAGAACCATTCCCGATAATAATTTGGCAGTGTCACAATTACTATATTTGTTTAATAGTTCTAACCCTGACGAGAGACGCGCGTTGGTGAATGATGATTACAGCCAGAGCCACATTAGCGTGCAGCTTCGTAATGCGGGTTCCAGTGAATATGCAGAGTTCTTTGAATTGGTACAGTTGGACATTCAACAGGCCTTTGCTGGCCATAGCAAGCAATACCCCAACATGGACGTTCATGTGACCGGCACTTTAGCGCTGATGATGCGCTTGATGGATGACATGAGCAATAATCAGTTTAAAAGCTTAGCCCTAGCCATGGTGCTCATTTCGGGTTTGTTAGTACTCACTTTAGGCTCTGTTCAAGCAGGGCTCATGTCCATCATTCCTAACATGATACCTGCGACCTTAGCCTTCGGATTGATGGGTTTGATGGGAATTCCCTTAGACACAGATACTTTGATGATCGCACCGTTAATCATTGGTATTGCCGTAGACGATACCATACACTTTATTACTCATTATCGTATGGCCTTAGTGAAACATAGCGACATGAGAATGGCCTTGGTGGATACCATTAAAGAAGTAGGCCAAGCCGTTACCTTTACCAGTTTAGTATTGGGTTGCGGTTTCTTCATGCTGAGCTTTAGTAATTACCTAGGTTTGGCTAAAGTAGGGGCGTTTGGGTCTTTGGCCATTTTTGTTGCCTTGTTATGTGACTTGCTGTTCTTCCCAGCTCTAATTATGGTATTTAAACCCAAGTTTGGTCAGGAACATGTGCTTGATAATTTAGACTTTCATGGAACAAAATAATGCGATTACTTAAAGGTGCAATTTTTTTAGGCCTTGGCCTATTGATCACCAGCCTTGCTCATGCAGACATGACCGCACGGGAGCTGGTGCAGAAGATGGACGATAATAGATTATTAACCACAGACTCATCATTTAATTTAATGCAGCTTACTACCTGCAAATATGGCACTAAAGATGGCAAGCTGAAATGTGTGGAAAAGCCCCGCATTAAGGTGCTGGAGAGTGCTCAAATCAATACTGGAGTTAACAACAAAGACAGTAAATCTATTGCTATTATTGTGGAGCCCGCCAGTGAAAGGGGTATTGGTATGCTCACCTACACTTATGATGCAACTGATAAAGACAACGAAACATGGTTGTATTTGTCTGCCTTAGGTAAAGTGAAACGCATCGCCTCCGGTAGCGATGAAGAAGGGACAGAGCCTACCAGTATGTTTGGTTCAGAAATCACCACTGAAGACCAAGAAACGGGTAAATTAGATGACTATACTTATAAAGTGTTGCAGCGCGGCACCTATAAAGGCCGTCCTGTAGCAGTGATTGAGTCGGTACCTACGCCTAAGCGGTTAAAACATACGCGTTATGGAAAGATTAGAACTTGGGTGGACACAGAGCGTTATATAAGCCTAAAAATTCAAATGTTCGATAAGCATGGAAACGCGATCAAGCAGGTATCAGTAGCTAAGATCGAGAAAATAAACGGCATTTGGTTGGCCCGAAGCATGACTTTTAAAAATCTAGTGAGCCAGCGACTCACCAATATGAAGATTAAAGCCATTACCTTTGGTTTAGATATTGATGATGATTTTTTAACTCAACGGGCCCTTACAGATCAAGTTTTCAGGCAGAGACATCTACAAGCGTTACGTGCCCAGGCACAATAAACGGCCACCTCTTATGGCTCGAATACTGCCAACAAAATTAACGCTGCTAATGCTTGCCAGTGGGTTATTCACCACCCCGAGCTATGGCGAAGGCAGTTTGTTAGACGATGATTTTGATGATGTAGGCGACTTTTTTGTTGAAGACAGTATTTCAGCCGCCCAAAATGAGCTTTTTTATTTGAGTTTGGAACACAGTCTCAAGTTCAATCCAAAAGCGAGCTACCAACGCACCAATCATACAACGGATCTACGCTTGTCGAGGGAGGGCTCTTTAGGTTTAGTGGGTTATGGAGAAATTGAACTTAAGGGTATGCAGTATTGGCAGGGCGACAGTAATAAGCCCGCAGCACATCCGTTGAGTAGCGTAGAAGTTGAGCAACTTATTGTGCAGTATAGTGTGGCAGAAACTAGCGTCAAGCTAGGTCGCTATGTGTTGAGCTGGGGTGAAGTAGAAGGCACAGGAGTATTGGACCTAATTAACCCAGCTCCAGACTTAATTTCTGGTGGTACAAGCTTTACGCCGCAATGGCTGCTAAGTGCTAACTATTATATGCCCGCGGCAGACTTTTCTGGGTTTATTAATCTAGACCCAAGCGTTAGCCAGATCCCTAACGCTATCCTAGTGACCCAAGTGCCTAAAGAGTGGGGCGTTAAATATGGAACCACAGGTAGTGGTGGCGACTGGGCTTTATACTTAGGCCATTTGGTGCCAAATACACCCGTGCTTAACCTAGCAACTGGGCAGGCGGCTGCTAAAACCTATAATTTAGTGGGTTTTAGTTGGAACAAAACCATTGATGATGATTTACTTAAAGTAGATGCTGCCTATAAACAAGGCTTACAACACAACCTTGGTTATACGGGGCTAATGAACGATAACCGTTTGGATGTGGCCGTGGGGTTGGAAATTAATGACGGTGACTTACAATGGAATGCCAACCTCGCCGCTAAGCATTGGCTCAACCACCAAAAGGGCTATTTAACCCCAGCAGTGCCACCCGTTGTGAGCAATCAAACGGATTGGATTTATACTGTGGGCGTGAGCAGCAGCTTTAAAAATGAAGAATATAATGGGTCGCTTATGCACATTGGTACACCCAACGGCGCCTTAAACGCCTTTACCAGCGAGCTCACCTGGAAACCCACAGACCAATGGCAAAACAGCATAATATATTCCACTATGAGCGCCAAATCAGGCACCGCTTATGCTTTATTAGATGGTATTGCTAGGTTAACTCTAAAGACTAAGTTCAATTATTAGTTGGCTAAGGTGTTTATTGATACTTGAATCACCGTCGGCCAAATCAAACACAATGTCAAAATGATTGCGGCCGGCCACGGCAAAGCACTGGCTACTCACACCATCGCTAAGTAGTTGTTGGTGGTACTCCTCGCTTTGGCGTTTAAACTCTAAGGTCTCATGGTAGCCATACGCAATAATACAAGGAGGGAAGCCATGGTTGCTGTATAAGCCAGGGCTTAGGTCACCTGCATTGTCTAAAGTTAATTTTAAGGGTTCATTAACGTAAGTACTGACTAATGGGCGTAAGTCATAAACACCGCTGAGTAATACCGCACCCGAGATGGATTTAGGATTAAGGCCATGTAAGTTATGTTGAGCGGCCTGCAGCACCGAAGCACACAGGTGAGCTCCAGCAGAACTGCCGGCAATAATAACTTTGCTAGTGTCAAAACTCAGATCCGAAGCTTCGGAAATAAGCCAGGCTACAGCACGGCAACACTGTGCGATCATTTGATTGATGCCCGCTTCTGGCGCTAAGGTGTAGTCAATCACAGCAACATTAATACCTTGCTCTAATAAGCCGGGCGCCATCATGCAGGATTCATTTTTGCTTAACTCTTGCCAATAACCGCCGTGAATAAAAACCACTAATGGCCCGTTAGCCTGAGCTGGAAAGTAATCCAATAATTCGTTGGCTTCATCGCTATAAGCAAGATTACTTTGATAACTTAGCTGGGCCTGTGCTTCTTTTGACTGGGTAACATACGCATTAATATGTACCATGAAATCATCAATACAGGAGCTAGGAGAATATTCTTGTTCTAGTTTTGCATGGCTCATGTGCCGCCATGGCATAGGGAATCGACGTCGTGTAGGGGGCTGTGGTGTAGGCGCCTTGGCGAGCCTACGAGCCCTAAGTAATTTATTAATAGGCCGGTGGCAGTTGCCACAATCTCCGGCCACACCCAGCACGGCCCGCAACTTACGAAAGTCATCAAAGCCTTCATCAATAGCCGCTTCCACCGTGTTTTTGTCTATATCAAAACAAGTGCAGATAATAGGGTTGTCGTTGGGTGATTTGTTCATTTGGCTAATGCCTTTATTGCATCACTCAGGCCGCTAAGGGTCATGGGGTACATTTTATTATCCATGAGTTGTTGGGTGAGGCCAATAGAATGGGTATAGCGCCAATGATCTTCGGGCACTGGGTTAAGCCATGCCACCTTATCAAAATGAGCGGTAAGGCGTTGCATCCAAACGTGGCCTGGTTCTGGGTTCATGTGTTCTACGCTACCGTATGGACTGCTTATCTCATACGGCGACATGGAAGCGTCGCCCACAAAAATAACCTTATAGTCGCGACCATAAGTATGAATAATGTCGTATAAAGGTGTGCGCTCACTTTGTCTGCGCATGTTGTTGCGCCATAGGCTTTCATATACAAAATTATGAAAGTAGAAGTGTTCCAGATGTTTAAACTCGCCGCGGCAAGCGGCAAATAATTCTTCACACACTTGAATGTAGGGGTCCATTGAGCCACCCACATCGAGCATTAATAATACTTTTACTGCGTTATGGCGCTCTGGCACCAGCTTAAGGTCCAACATGCCCGCATTTTTGGCCGTAGCACTTATGGTGTGATCTAAATCCAGCTCTTCTGCGGCTCCAGTGCGGGCAAATTGGCGCAATTTACGTAGGGCAATCTTAATATTACGCGTGCCTAGTTCCACGCTATCATCTAGGTCTTTAAATTGGCGCTTTTCCCACACCTTGGCGGCGCTTTTGTTACGGCTTTCGCCGCCCACACGAATGCCTTCAGGGTGGTACCCGCTGTGGCCGAATGGCGAAGTGCCCCCTGTGCCTATCCACTTGTTGCCGCCTTGGTGACGCTTTTCTTGTTCTTTTAGGCGTTCTTTAAAGGCATCTAACAGCTCTTCCAGCCCACCCAAGGATTTAATTTTAGCTTTTTCTTCGTCACTCAATTGTTTCATGAATTCCGAACGTAACCATTCCTCGGGAATAAGAGCGTTTAGCACATCTTCTATGCTTTCGAGCTGCTTAAAATAAGCCCCAAATACACGGTCAAATTTGTCGAAGTTGGCTTCGTCTTTAATCAGGCAGGTGCGTGCAAGATGATAAAAATCATCCATGTCTGCAAACGCTAAATGTTGCTGTAGCGCCTCTAGTAACACCAAATATTCTTTGATGGATACCGGGATTTCAGCTCGTTTTAAAGTGTAAAAAAAGTTAACCAGCATAACGGTTTAACGTTGTTCTCTACGTGACATAAAGGCGAGGCGCTCGAGCAATTGCACATCTTGCTCATTTTTTAGCAAAGCCCCGTAGAGCGGTGGAATGGCTTTGGTTGGATCACGATTGGCGAGTAAATCTTCGGGAATTTCATCGGCCATGAGTAGCTTAAGCCAGTCAAGTAATTCAGAGGTAGACGGTTTCTTCTTGAGCCCAGGAATCTCACGCACATCAAAAAACATTTGCATGGCTTCTGCTACAAGTGCTTGGCTAATATCTGGGTAGTGCACGTCTACAATGGCCTTCATGGTGTCTTTGTCGGGGAAGTTAATATAATGGAAAAAACAGCGCCGCAAGAAGGCGTCGGGTAGCTCTTTTTCGTTGTTGCTGGTGATAATCACTACAGGGCGATGCCTAGCTTGAACGCGCTCCCCCGTTTCGTAAACATGAAACTCCATTTTGTCGAGTTCTACGAGTAAGTCGTTAGGAAATTCGATATCGGCCTTATCTATTTCATCAATCAGCAATACTACGCGCTCGTCCGCATCAAACGCCTGCCATAGCTTGCCTTTGTTAATGTAATTAGCCACGTCGTTAACTTTATCGTTGCCCAGTTGTGAGTCACGCAAGCGGGATACAGCATCGTATTCGTATAAACCTTGTTGGGCTTTGGTGGTGGATTTCACGTGCCATTGCATCAGCGGCATGCCTAAAGCCGCCGCCACTTCTTCTGCGAGTAGGGTTTTGCCCGTACCAGGCTCTCCTTTAATAAGCAGGGGGCGTTGCAAAGTAACGGCGGCGTTAACGGCCATTTGTAGGTCTTTGGTGGCAACGTAGTTTTTTGTACCGGTAAAATTCATAACTTTAGCTCAAACGTTTACTATTAAGGCTATTCTGGCACGAATTGCACTGCTAAGCAGCAAGACTTACAAGTCATCATTTTCACGCCGCATGAAATTTCAACAAGGCCTTACCCTCTTTTAATTCAGTGCTATAATCGGGCGATGAATGATGCCATACAACCCGAAACCACTGCGCAGGTATATCACCTAGAAGCTGCACGCGCGCCTGTCACTACAAAACAACCCGGTGAGCTGCGCAATTTCACTTTTTTATTACAAGAAAATTTCTCCATGATGGCCCTCACTTCAGCCTTAGATGCCTTGCGTACGGCTAATTTGCTAAGTGAAGAAGACCTGTATACCTTTCGATTGGTGAGCTTAGATGGCGCTCCTGTGGTGAGTGACTTGGGGTTTTCCGCTATGGCTGACCACTCCATAGAGCAGCTTAGTCTAGAGCAAGTAGACGCTTTTGTGGTTTGTGGCGGCCTACGGGTAGAGCTGCAAACACCGCCTTTGCTGATTAAATTTTTACGCCAATCAGGTGTGCGCAATAAGGCCTTAGGGTCTTTATGGAACGGTATCTTTGCCCTGGCCCACGCCGACGTAATGGATGGAAAAAGCTGTTCTGTTCACCGCGAAAACCGGGCCAGCTTTAGGGAAAGCTTTGCCGACATAGATCTAAAAGATAAAGCTTACGTTATTGATCAACAACGCTTCAGTTGTGCTGGGGGTAACAGTGCTTTAGATATGATGTTGGAGCTCATGTTAGAGGCAAGGGGAAAACCCTTTGTGCGTGGTATATGCGACATTCTTACTTGCGACCGTATTAATGATGCCGGGGAACCTGCGTTTCTAAGTGACCAGGCCGATGCTAAGCTTCCAAAAAACCTTAAAGATATCATATGCTTAATGGAAAACAACATGGAAGAAATGTTGTCAGCCGAAGAAATCGCTTCTTTAGTAGGTATCACCAGGCGTCAAATAGAGCGCCAGTTCCAACGTTACTTAGGCAGTACGCCTACACGTTATTATTTAGAACTGCGTCTCAAGCGATCCCACCAATTACTGACCCAAACACAGCTGAGTATGAGCGACATATCCCTGGCGTGCGGTTTTGTGTCTTACCCGCATTTCAGCAAATGCTACCGTCAGTACTTTGATGCCACGCCATCCCACACGCGAAGGCAATCTTAGGCTATATTGCCTAACCCAAAAACCATCATGCCCTGAGCTAAGGTGTAACTGCTCATCACCCATAGGTGTACATTTTTGATGGGGGCAACAAAACGGTTGATGGCCAAGGTAAGATCTGAAGCCATGAATACTAAGGCACCAATAGCCACCAAAGCGGTGATTTGGCTAGGCATCTGCCAAGCTAAAACTAAGGCAAGGCTTCCCTTGCCGGCCAGTACAAAGCAATAGAGTAAGACGGGCAGCTTTAGTGAACCAAGATGAGGGCGTAAAAAATTAAACAGGGCGATA
>JAQRMV010000042.1:0-8808 GCA_028598985.1 Gammaproteobacteria bacterium | reverse complement strand
GGCGATACACCCGTAACAGAATAGGACAGTGGTGCTAATTAAGGCCATTTAATCACTTATCAGTTGGTGTAGGTTGTCAATGCCCCAATCTGTAATATGGGGCCATGGGTGCTGCGCTAATGTACTAATATGAACGGTGGTTACCTTGGCAGCTTTGCCAGCTTCTAGATCAAATAAGTAGTCTCCTACCATAACACTATCGCAGGCACTAGCTTGCCATTGCTGTAGCAATAAATGGATACCCGCAGGGTGGGGTTTAGGGGTACAGGAATCGCGGTCTAAAATGTCACAGGGCTTAAAAAAACCATCCAAATTGCAGGTTTTAAGTGTTTCTAGGGCTACGGGCATGAGGTTGCGAGTTAATATGCCTAGGTTTGTGCCCCTTTCTTGCAAGTGTGCCAAAAGCTCAAATGCGCCAGGCATAGGTTTGGCCAAGCTGGCAAAGTGATATTCCATGGCGTTAATTTTATCCCACAAAGGCGCTGCTTGTTCCACGGGCATAGCTTGTACAGTTTCCAAAATGGCAGCGTCTGGGGCTAAACCTAGTTCGCTGCGCATCATGGCAAAATCATGCACACCTATGGTTAAAGTGCCGTCCATATCAAAAATCCAGTGTTTACTGGCTAAAATATTACGATGTAGTGGGCTTAATGAACAATTCATAGGCTCTATTTAACAAATTTTAAGGGAAATAGGCTAGTTTTACTTTCCCTTGTTTAGCCTTAACTAGCCCTGTGGTAAAATTCCAGCTTCATTTTTGGAGGAAAACCAATGGGCGCACAAGTTGCCGTTATCATGGGGTCTAAGAGCGACTGGCCATGTATGCAGGAAGCCACGCAAATTATGGACCGTTTGGGTGTAAGCTACGAAGTAGAGGTAGTCTCAGCCCACCGTACTCCCGATAAACTCATGGAGTTTTCCTCCAACGCCGCAGGCCGTGGCATTCAGGTGATTATTGCTGGTGCCGGTGGCGCAGCACACTTGCCTGGTATGGTGGCGTCTAAAACACGTTTGCCTGTTCTTGGGGTGCCAGTGCAAAGCAAAGCCCTAAGCGGCGTAGACAGCCTATACTCCATTGTGCAAATGCCTAGAGGCGTTGCCGTAGGCAGCATGGCCATAGGTGGGGCAGGTGCGTTTAACGCAGGCTTGCTAGCCAGCCAAATACTGGCCAACCAAGATGCAGGTTTAGCCCAACGTATAGAAAATTTTCGTTGCGAGCAGACCCAAACCATCCTAGACAACCCAGACCCGAGAAACGATTAATGAAGCCTGAGTTGAAACGAGTGTGGGTGTTAGGCGCAGGGCAGCTAGGAGCCATGCTTAAACATGCGGCCCAGCCACTTGGCATAGACTTGCGGCCCGTGGATATTGAGCTAGACGCAAACCTTCCCCTAGAACCCGATGATGTGATTACGGCTGAGCGTGAGCAATGGCCATCCACTAAAGCCACAGATCAACTGGCAGCCCACCCCAATTTTGTTAACCAAGATGTATTTGGGCTAGTGGCGGATCGTGTGTCACAAAAACAGCTATTAGATCGTTTAAATTTAGCTACTGCACCGTGGCAACTGGTAGAGCATGCAGATACGGCAGCTAGCCTACATGCCCAATACGGCGAACGTGTATTACTTAAGCAGCGCAGTGGTGGTTTTGATGGCCGTGGCCAGCACTGGCTAGTGGAAAATCAAAGCAGCGCTATTCCAGACGGTTGGCACCATAAAGTGATCGCCGAACAAGCGATTGCCTTCGATGAAGAAGTATCCGTAGTGGGCGTACGTAATGCAGCGGGAGAATGCCACTATTACCCCTTAGCCCTTAATCGACACCAAGATGGCATTTTAACGGTGACATTGGCGCCATTGGCGCGTTTACAGAACCTACAAAATGAAGCCGAATCCATGCTAGGTAAGGTAATGCATGAGCTTGAATATGTAGGTGTAATGGCCATGGAGTTATTTCGTGTTGGTGAGCGCTTACTTATCAATGAACTTGCGCCACGAGTGCATAATAGCGGCCACTGGACCCAAGCAGGTGCTAGCATTAGCCAGTTTGAATACCATGTGCGTGCAACGGCAGATTTGCCCCTAGCGCCTGCTATCATCAAGCACAATAGCGTAATGATTAATCTGATAGGCATCGATTACAATTTGGCTTGGTTGGCACTTCCCGGTGCCGAAGTATTTTGGTACGGCAAAGAAGTGAGAGCGGTACGAAAGGTTGGGCACATTAATTTTTGTATGGCAGATAAAGCACAGCTGGTTAACTCCTTAAGGCAATTACAATCCACATTAACCGATTGGTATCAACCAGCATTAGATTGGGCTATCAGCGAATTAGAGCGGTAATAATATGCGCGTAATAGATGGCCCAACAACAGCCAAACTGTTGCCATATCCCCAACTTATCAACGCCCTAGAGGCTGCTTTCGCCAAAGGGGACACCGTCGCAACTGCGCCACCTAGGCTGCATTATTCGGTGCCTGAGCCTGTGTTACCCAATCAGCCCCTCCAAGCCGATCGTACCTTGCTTATTATGCCTTCATGGGCACAAGACGCAGGCGTAGTGGTGAAGTTGGTTAACGTTGTGCCTAGCAATTCGGCCCGCAGTTTAGCTGCTATCCAAGCCCAAGTATTGGTGGCAGATGCCGTTACAGGAGCGTGGAGCACTTTGATTGATGGCGCTACACTTACGGCCAAAAGAACGGCTGCAGCTTCCGCTTTGGCAGCTCGTTATTTGGCGCCTACAGATGCAAAAACATTACTTATAGTAGGCACTGGGCGTTTATCCATAGAGCTAGCCCATGCGCACATGAGTGTGAGGCCATCCATAAAGCGAGTGTTGATTTGGGGCCGAAATCAGGCAAAAGCCACCGCTATTGCACATGAAATCGAATGTGCTCAGGCGATTAGTGATCTACAACAGGCTTGTGGCCAAGCCGACGTTATAAGCTGTTGTACCTTATCTAATACTGCCTTAGTGAAAGGTGCATGGGTCACACCCAATACCCATATAGATCTTGTAGGCGCCTACCGCCCAGATCTACGTGAAACCGATGGGCAGCTAGTGGCCAAAAGTGATGTTTTTGTAGATACCTATGCGGGTGCACACGGTGAAGCAGGCGATTTATTACAAGCTGCTGAAGAAGGACACTTTAACATGGCCAATATCAAGGCCGATTTACATCAATTGGCCCAGCTTAATAACCAAAGGCCGGCCCAAGCCATTACCCTGTTTAAATCTGTGGGCGCATCCATTGAAGATTTTGTTGCCGCTCGTATGGTGGCCCAGGCTGCACAATAGAGACGGTTAAATGAAAAAACACATTTATAAGACAGACCAATACGGCATTCGTAATTATAGCCTATTAGCCCTTGGTTTTACTGGTGTTGGCCTGCTGTACAGTGTGATAGCGCTATTGGCATTTGTGTTATTGTATTTTGAAGCCGGCGCCCCCCAGAGCAATATTAGCACCTACGTAGATGCCTTTTGGACCTTGCAAATGAGCGCCAGCACTATTGGCTTTGGCGACCATTATCCGGTCACTATAGGTGGCCGCACCGTTGTCGCGCTTATGTTTTACATAGGCGTGGGGTTGGTGGGCTTTATTGGAGCGCTGATTGCCGAGCGTATCTTGGGTTTTGCGGACACTAATGTGAAAAACAGGGAATTACGCCAACAAAACAGCGACATTTTGGATCACAACAAGCAGCTAGAGAAGAAAATAGACCGCCTTATAGAGCAAGTAGAATCTAAATTGAATGATCACGCTGGCTGATGCCCATGAAGCCTTTGAGTAGCCTCAAATACCTGCCACACATGCATCATACCGATGTTATTTCCATGGCCATGGCGCCTTTAAATAAACAAAACTGGATTGAGCCAGACGAGCAATACCCGTGCTTCTTAAACCATAAATTGGAGTTAGGCGATCAAAAACAAGAGGCAGTATTTCGTGCCCTGCCATCGTCTATTGATGCCCAACACGAATTTTATCAAACCCTAAAGCATCATTTGCTCGAACAGCATAGCCATTTATATTGTCCAGTAAGGGCTGGGCTGTGTTATTTGCCAAATGGTATTGAGTTGGCGGTTGCAAAAGATCAGCCCTTGTGGAATGCCTCACTTTGGGTGGCAGATGACCTACTGATTATGCAGAAATTGAATGATCAATACTGCCTTACTGCAGCTAGTTTATGCAGTCCAAGCAGCTGGCACTTAAGCGAAAAAATGGGCCAATCTATGACAAGAATCCATGACCCTGTGCCTACGATTCATGACAAACTCACGCCCAAAATTGACCGGTTTTTTAATCATCTCACGGCAGAAAACCCCATACAGCGTTTTAATTGGTCATTACAGGCCAATAGCGAACTAGCTCAGTTTCCAGAAGATAGACCTATTTACCCAGCAAATACCCCTTTATACTATCGATGTGAGCGACAAACTCTAATGCGATTGCCGCAAACCAATGCCATTGCTTTCACCATACGGGTGTATGTATACCCTATGATGGACTTAACCCAAGTACCGGGTGCTTTAACACAACTCAAGGGTGCAATAGACGCCATGCCTTCGGCAGTGAAAGGCTACAAAGACATCATCTATTTTGCCCCTGCATTACAAAAGTACTTTAGTGATCTGAGCCTATGAATAAATTCACCCTTGCGCCTTTAGCCTAACCCTTGGTTTGTGTTGTGTTGGCTGTTCTGGCCGGTCCACAAAAAACACCTCTTCAATAGGCTTGCCAAACGCTAGGGCCAGCTGAAACGCCAAATCTAAGGAGGGGCTGTAGCGATTTTTTTCAATCGCCACAATGGTCTGCCTAGCCACCCCCACAGCATCGGCTAAAGCCTGTTGGGTCATTTCTCCTTGTTCAAAGCGGAACTTACGCACCTTGTTGTCGATACCTAATTTTGTTTTTGCCACAGTGTTAACCCTATCGGTACCAAAATAATTTGAGTAAATCGCCAGCTATACTAGCAGCATACATACAGGCATAAATACTTAACAAGGCGGTGTTGGCGGCCAGTTGTTGCCAGCCCATCATGGCGAATACTACAATTAAACCCATACTAAAACACACCAAGATTAAACGCATCACGTAAAGCTCTATCTCTGCATCACGCTCATCTGTAACGTCTTTGTCTACCTTGCCCCAGATTAAACTAACGGCAAGCGTAATTATGATTACCCCAGCAATGTTTGCAGCAATGCTTAGTCCAATGGCCTTGATAAGAAGCTGGCCTAAGGCAGCAGTTTCAATGCTACCCCATTGTCCAATTTCGCTAACTAGCCACCAACCAACGACCAGTGAAGTAGCCAATGAGATGAATACCTTCCTACGTTTAGCATCCATAATCCTCTCCATATGTAATATATTTCATACACAAGGTAATCTAAAGAAAATATAATGTCAAATATATATTACATTGAGATTTTAATAACTATTCCTCTTGCAAAGGGATGCGTCTATGGTCTATATTGCCCTCACTATGACTTGTCGGGGTGCCTAGTTAATACACAATTAACGCATAGGCTGAGATCACTTAAGTGAATCCCGTTGTACCTGATCTGGATAATGCCAGCGTAGGGAACAAGGAAACGCACCTGCGCAAACTTCTGTTGCGCTGCTCCCTCCTCCTAATAGTTGCCAAATGAATATTGGCCGTCATAGCAATTAATTGATTAATTCTAGGAGTAATTATGTCTAAATACACGGCTTACTTAGCCGCTGCACTCAGTTTGACCATGGCCTCAGCATCTATAATGGCCGATGATGCCAACAAAAATGAACTCACTGTTTATACTTACGATTCCTTCGTGTCCGATTGGGGCATGGGTCCGCTAATCAAACCTACCTTTGAAGCGCAGTGTGGTTGTACTTTAAACCTTGTGGGCATGGAAGACGCCGTAGCCATGTTGCAAAGAGTGAAGCTAGAAGGGGCGTCTAGTAAAGCGGACTTAGTGCTGGGCTTGGATCTTAACCTTGTGGACGACGCCAAGAAAAGCGGTCTGTTTGCCAGCCACACGGTGGATACTAGTGGTTTAGAAATGCCAATTCAATGGCAAGACGACACTTTTGTGCCCTTCGACTACGGCTACTTTGCGTTTGTGTACAACACGGACACCTTGCCTAACCCCCCAAAGAGCTTAGATGAGTTGGTGAATGCTGGCCCAGAACTAAAAATCATCATTCAAGATCCGCGTTCCAGCACCCCTGGCTTAGGTTTGTTGTTATGGATGAAATCGGTCTATGGCGACCAAGCGGACCAAGCGTGGGCTAAACTTTCAGACAACATCTTAACCACCACTAAGGGATGGAGCGAGGCCTACTTTAGCTTATTCTTGGCTGGTGAAGCCCCAATGGTATTGAGCTATAGCACTTCTCCAGCGTACCACATGGCGGTTGAAGGCACAGATCAATACCAAGCGGCAGCGTTTGAAGAAGGTCATTATTTGCAGGTAGAAGTGGCTGCAAAATTAAAAGCATCTAAGAACTCGGCCTTAGCAGATGAATTCTTAAACTTCATGGTCAGTGAAGGCTTCCAAAAACACGTGCCACTAAGTAATGTCATGTACCCAGTGAACACCCCAGCAGACATGCCTGAAGCTTACGGAAAATTAGTGAGCCCAGCGCAGGTATTGCAATTGGACACCGCTGAAATTAATCAACATCGCAAGCAATGGGTGAGTGATTGGCTCAACGTCATGACTCAATAAAGTAACAGCCAACATCAGTTAATTGCATAGCTATCGCAAACAAGCAGGCGGTAGTTATGCCGAACTCATTTCCTCCAGTCAGTTTTAATCCAAACTCTCGCCCTAGGCTTTGTGCTCTTCATTGGTTGGGTTGCTTTTAACACCCTACAAAGATCAAAAAGCACAGTATAAAGATCTTTTTAGATGATTTAAGATAACAATTGGTCATAGTTAAAGGCTTGTCCTGCAACAAAATGTGTCATACAGTGTGCGTGAGCACTGTTATTGAGATAATTACCAAGGGACAATGGTTATGAACACTGGATTGCGATATTTAATTTGTCTATGCATGCCTTTGATAGCAACTCAGGCATTGGCCGCAGGGATGTCTGGTTGGTCTGACAAGACCGTTTGTCGCCTTGCTTTACAGAATCCAGATAATACAGATTACTTTGCAGAAGGGTACAGGCGCAGTTTATCCTGCGTGTCTAACATGCAAAACTCAGAAAAAGGTAATGCTTCGGCCACAGGAAACACAGAAAAAGTAGGTGAGAAGTCAAATGTATTCGATGGCGACTACCCTTTTTTATTGAGTCGTTTCAACTCTTCTGAAGGCATTATGGGGCTGGGTGGTGGTATTTTGGTAATACAAAATGGGGCAATCAGTGTTGCGCCAACAAATAGGTTCTTGGATACAAGCTCCACTAAATATTACGACACCTTAAAAGGTAAAATAGACAAAAAAGGGAATGTGTTTGTCTCATTTGACGTGAATCCATTGCATGGCAAGGGCCGCCCACAGACGGCATTTTTCTCGGGAAATATTAATGACCTCCAAATAAAGGGCGTCATTCCACAGGATGATTTCTTTCAACTTTTAATTACTTTTAGCGACGATACAAGCTCAATGAGTAGCGATGGCTTAACAATTAGCGCAAGTAAAAACTCTGGTTATGGGTCTCATTCCAACTTCAATGGACAGAATGAACAAAACTTCCAGTTGATTACTAACCCCGACAAGGCTAGGAAGGGTAAGAAGTACCAACGTTTTGAGCTTGGCGATGGGGATTGCTTTCCTACTGAAGACTGGAATGATTGTGAAACAGATAGAGAGAGAGTTGAATTCACAGCCTCGCCTAGGCTAAAACCAACTGGCAATCAATGTTTTGCATTTAGTATCATGCTTGATAAAAGCTTCCAAGATGTATCACCAACAAACGCATCTCTTGGGCAAATACACCAAATGGGTGGGCCAAAAGGCACTGCAGGCGGCTTTCAGTCTATTCCTCCGCTCATTCAGTTCGACGTACGCTATGGCCATTATTCTATGAATTGGCATGTGCTTAAGGGCTCTGCAAGCAATGTTATAGACCAATCAGTTTATTACAAACTGATGCCAATAGACGATATGAAGGGCAAGTGGAGTGACATTTCATTCTGTCTTAATTTTGCTGATAACAACATCTCTGTATGGATTAATGGAAATCAAAAGCTAGATATAGACCAATCACCCATTAACGCACAACTCATACCTAGTTTAATTTACTTTAAGCATGGTATTTATAGAAGCTTCATTTCAAAATACAAGGCCTCCCATGGCAAAGACATCATGCCTACTCAAATTGTATATTATGATGAAGTAAGACGCGGTTCTTCTATCAGTGAAGTGGATACTAATATTAATCCAAGCCTAAGGGTTGTCGACTAACTTTTTTGGCTTTTAAAATAGCTTTTACCATAAGTCAGGCTTGCTTAATGCGTTGACGCAAGTAAAGCCTGTCAGGGCGTCCTCAAGCGCTTTGTCAGTTAGCATTAGTCCCTGCCAGCCAACGGGAAATGAAAGTGAGTAGGGGGGCACAAAATGGCTGCCTACTTCTTCATTAAAACCAAATTTCCCATAATAGGCTGGGTCACCGTAAACTAGTATGGCATCAACATTTTGTGTAGATAAGACCTGCCTGCCTTTGTTGATAAGTTTTACGCCGCAGCCTTTATTTTGATGATCGGGTGCCACTGCTACAGGAGAAAGAATATACCCTGTGATGTTTGAGCCACCTTCCACATATATTGGGCTAAAGAAAATGTAGCCAATGACTTCATCGTCAAGTT
>JAQRMV010000041.1 GCA_028598985.1 Gammaproteobacteria bacterium | reverse complement strand
CCGGCTTTTGTTGGGCGCGCGCTTATTGCATAATGTGCTATTACCGATTTTTTAGTACTGCACCACATGAGGAACACTAAGTGATTGCAAGCGACAAAACATTAGAATACGATTTTATGCATTGGCAATGCCTAAGCCGCCTATTTGCAGCACGGCAAGCGGCCGGCTACCCGTTAGACGAAGCCAAACCTTTAGTATGCTACGGCGCTGATGGCGACACGGGCGTTGAGTTAACGATTTTAATTCTTAAACACGAACTAGATCATTTGGTGGCTCAGTACAAGCACAATGCCAGAAAAACAGCTGATCCTATAGAACGTTTTGAATGGGTTGTGAAGCAGCTGTCATCTGATTATTACCAAAAAGCAGAGAGCTTTCAATCTACTATGACTGCGCTTTGTCCTATAGAAGCGCCCTATGCGCAAAAACTACTGAACGAAGGCGAGTGCCGCATGGTTTTCCGTGCTCGTGGTGACGGTTATTTAGTGCCTGCAAAGGTTACTCAGTTGGATGCAGAAGACATTCGAGCACAGTTTACCCAAATACATAACTTCCACTTTAATCACAAACAGCCACAACCTAATGTTATTTTAGGTTTTGACCCGGTTTGGGAAAAAGCCCGAAAGATTGACCCTTAATCCAAATAACATTAAGCCCATGCTGAGCAAAAATACGGGCCAATTAAGGCCTGTATTGTAAGGCGTTTGGCCAGTCATCAGCGTAACACTACCGGTGATCTCTGCGGATTGATACAAAGGTGCGATATCAGTTATTCGACCTGTTGCATCGATGAGGGCAGACACACCACTGTTGGTAGCCCTGACCACGGGTTTGCCATTTTCTAATGCACGCATCTGTGCCATCTGTAAATGCTGCCATGGCGCCAAAGAGTGCTCAAACCAAGTGTCATTGCTTACCGTAAGAATCACTTGGGCTAGTGCGGCTTGTTTGGCCACTAGTTGTGGGTATGCAATTTCGTAACAAATATTTCCGGCAATACTTAAAGATTGGGTAAGTAACCCTTGTGCATGCGGCGGCAACTTAAACGCCGACATGGGTAAGTTAAAGAAATTTATTGTTCCCCGCAGCCAAGATTCTAATGGAATATACTCGCCAAAGGGCACTAGGCGTTGTTTGTAATATTGGCCTTGTTCTGCTCCAAAACCAATAAGTCCATTGTAATAGTGGGCTTCTGGATGATCATTTTTGCGTAATACTGTGCCACTTATTATTTGTGTATTTTGCATTTTGGCCGCATCGTTAAGAGATGATAGCGCCGGTGCAACATGATCCCAGTAGGTGGCAATGGCAGTTTCTGGCCAAACGATTAAGTCGCTTTCTAAGTGCAAGTATGACTGGCTCATGTAATAGCGTAAGGTAGGTGCTAAAGATCGCGGTAACCACTTTTCTTCTAATTTAACATTGCCCTGTAATAGCGTCACTGTTATGGGTTTTTTTGGGCTAGGATGTGTCCAAGATATAAAGCTTAAACAATATCCAACAACCCACAAGCTCACAATTATCGCTGCGCGAAAATGGAGTTTAATCCGGGCTCCAAAAACCAATAACCCGCTCAACACCACAACCAAAGATATGCCATGTACACCCACAATAGGAGCGTAACCGTCAAGCACGGTGCCTAGGCCACCGTAACCTATATATAACCAAGGGAATCCTGTGAGTAGCCAGCCGCGTAATAAATCTAGACTTATCCAAAGGCCTGCAAATAACAAGGTAGGGAACCGGTGTAGGGTTTTAAAGTGGTGAAATAGGCCAGCAAAAGCGGCGTAAAACAGGCTTAGCCCGATGCAAAATAACAAACTAAGGAATAACGCTAACAGCCAGTGAGTGTCGCTGTGATTCACCATGCTCACAAATACCCAACTCACCCCAACACCAAAATAACCCAAGCCGTAGGCTAGGCCATGGGTTATGGCTTGTTTTAGGTTGGGGCTTTGCTTGAGGTTGCGCCAGAATAACGCAATACTAATAAGGGCACAGGGCCATAGGTTGCTGGGCGCAAGGGCCAGTGGCACCAGTGCCCCAGCAGCAAGGCTGAGAGCTAAATTAGCTGTTAGGTGGAAGTTCATTAGCTTCGGTGCTAATGGGCGTCACTTGCATTAAAAGAATGCGACGGCTGTCGGCTGCTAAAATGTGAAAGCTAAGCTCTCCCACCTGAATTTCTTCGTCTTTGGCTGGAAGGTGACCGAATTGTTGAGTAATAATACCCCCAATAGTATCGAATTCTGTTTCATCGTAGTAGGTGCCAAAGTGTTCGTTAAAGTCGTCTATGCTAGTGAGGGCTTTGACTAAAAAACCACTTTCCGTGAAAGGGCGAATATTGCCATCTTCTTCTTCTGTGTCGGTTTCATCTTCAATTTCACCAACGATTTGCTCTAATACATCCTCAATGGTCACTAGGCCTGTTACGCCGCCATATTCATCTAGCACAATAGCCATGTGGTAACGGTTGGTGCGGAATTCGTTAAGCAAAATAGAAAGACGTTTACTTTCAGGCACAAAAATAGGCTTACGCAACATAGCGTTAAGATCGAAATCATCCATCTGTTTTGCAAAAGCCAAGGGTAATAAATCTTTGGCTAACAGGATGCCCAATATTTCATCGGGAGATTCGCCGATGACAGGAAACCGAGAGTGGGACGTTTCGGTGATAGTTTGCATGAACTCCTGCGTAGTTTGGTCTGCTTTAACTACCGCCATTTGAGGCCGTGGAACCATAATGTCACGCACTTGCATGTGGGACATTTGCAGGGCGCCCTCAATGGTGTCGAGGGCTTCGCGATCGAGTATTTGGTCTTCTTCAGCTTGGCGTAGTTGCTCTAGCAGTTCTTCTTTGGTGCTAGGGCGGTCGCTGAGGAAAAAAGAAAGTCTATCCAGCCAGGAGCGGTTGTCCTGACTGTGGGTCGACGCATCGTCGTTCATGAGGGGTATATCATCCTAAAAAGTTAATGTAGCTAGTTTATACGCTTAGTCGCTTTCTTTAGCAACATAAGGGTTGGCAATCTTGAGCTGAGCTAAGAGTTGGCCTTCTATGGCCTCCATAGTTTCGGCTTCGTTGTCTTCTATGTGGTCGAACCCTTGCAAGTGTAAGGTGCCATGGATGACTAAATGAGCCCAGTGATGTTCGGTGGTTTTGTGTTGCGCCGCCGCTTCCTTCGCTACCAATTGCGCATTGATTACTAAGTCCCCTAAATAATTAACATTGCCTAGTTCAGCGGCCATTAAAATGGCCAGATCAGGGTCGTCAAATTGAGGTTTTTCAAAAGGGAAAGACAGTACATTTGTGGGTTTGTCTTGGCCTCGATATTGTAAGTTTAAGTCGTGGCTTTCTGCGTTATCCACTATACGGATAGTGATTTCTGTGTCTGAATCTTTAGATTGTAAGGCCAGAGAAGACCACCGCTCTAGTTGAGTTTTTGTGGGCAATTGCATGGCTTCACTGGCAATTTGTAAATCAACTTTCATGGGTTTTTCTTTTCATAGACATTATAAGCATCTACGATACGTTGCACTAGGGGATGCCTAACGATGTCGCCGGATAAAAAGTGCGTAAAACCAATATCATCAACCCCGTCTAGCACTTCAATAGCGTGCTTTAAGCCAGAGCTTGTGCCTTTTGGTAAGTCGATCTGCGTGACGTCGCCGGTAATGACGGCGGTAGAGCCAAAGCCTATGCGGGTGAGGAACATTTTCATTTGTTCGCGGGTGGTGTTTTGGCTTTCGTCTAAAATAACAAAACTTCCGTTTAATGTTCTACCACGCATATAGGCCAAAGGCGCAATTTCTATGATGTTCTTCTCAATCATGCGTGCCACAGTTTCAAAACCGATCATTTCGTATAATGCATCGTAAAGCGGACGTAAATAAGGGTCTATTTTTTGGGCCAAATCACCGGGCAAAAAACCGAGTTTTTCACCCGCTTCTACGGCGGGACGAACTAATAAAATACGGCGTACTTCTTCACGTTCTAAAGCCTCCACAGCGCAAGCCACGGCAAGGTAAGTTTTGCCAGTACCCGCAGGGCCAATGCCAAAGTTAATGTCATGCTGACGGATAGAGCGAATGTAGTTTTGTTGGGTTTCGCCGCGGGGTTTAATGGTTGATCTTTTGGTGCGAATGCTAAGCCCGGTATCTTGAGGTTGGTTAGCCTTTGGCGCGGTTTTACTAGCGCTAATGTCAGTCATAGTTTTCGTCATGATGTGTTGTGCTTCCACTAAAGCGAGGTGCACCATTTCTGGTGAAACTTCGCGGGTCTGTTGGGCTTCTCGGTATAATTGTTGTAATACATTTTCACCTGCAATGCAGGCCGCAGGAGTGCCGGACAAATGAAAACGATTGCCATGGTTGCTGATGGTGAGTTGTAAGCGTTGCTCAATAATTCGCAAATTGCCATCCAGCTGACCTTGCACGCTAGCAAGGTGTTGAGGATTATCGGGCAATAAGCTAAAAATACAGTTGTCGTGGTGAGTTTCTGTGTTGGCTGGGCGATCCGTTGGCGTGTTCATATCAAACTGCTGCTTGAAATTGGGCCCACGGCAGGAAAGCCGTCTAGTTCAGAGGTCACAAGTTCGCCTTTTAAGGAGTGAGAGGTAGCTTCCAAAATACGAATTTGGGCAAATTTTCCAATTAGATCTGCATTGTTACTTGCAAAGAAAACCGAGCGATTGTTCTCTGAGCGGCCAGTGAGTTTACCAGGGTCTTTCCTAGAGTAACCGTTGACTAATACCCGCTGTAGGCTGCCTACCATGGCCTTGCTAATATCAAATGCCTGGCTTTCAATACGGCGTTGTAGCTGTGCTAAACGTTGTTTCTTAGTGGCATCATCTGTGTTGTCTGGTAAATCTGTTGCAGGGGTTCCGGGGCGTTGGCTATAAACAAAGCTAAAGGATAAATCAAACCCAATGTCGGAAATCAAGTCCATTGTGGCTTTAAAATCCCCCTCAGATTCGCCGGGAAAACCAATAATAAAGTCCGAAGAGAAACTAATATCCGGGCGTTGTTTGCGGATACGGCGCATCTTAGATTTGTACTCTAAAGCCGTATGGCCGCGCTTCATAGCCATCAAAATTTTATCAGAGCCCGATTGTACCGGTAAGTGTAAATGGCTTACTAGTTCAGGAATCTGACCAAAGGCTTCTATTAAGCTGTCTGAGAATTCTACTGGGTGGCTAGTGGTAAAACGAATACGGTCGATACCGTCAATGTTGGCAACCAGAGCAATCAGTTCTGCAAGGTCTACAAGCTCGCCGTCTTCTGTGTCGCCTTGATAAGCGTTTACATTTTGGCCTAATAGGTTAACTTCGCGCACGCCTTGTTCCGCAAGCTGAGTTACCTCCAGCACTACATCGGCCAACGGACGGCTTACTTCCTCGCCACGGGTATAAGGCACTACACAAAATGTACAATACTTGCTGCAGCCTTCCATGATAGAAACAAAAGCTTCTGCACCTTCAACTTTTGGGGCAGGTAAATTGTCGAATTTTTCTATTTCGGGGAAACTCACGTCTACCACAGCCATGCTGCCTACATCTGTAGCATCGATCATTTCAGGCAAACGATGTAACGTTTGTGGGCCAAAAATCATATCTACAAAAGGAGCGCGCTTAGCAATGGCTTCACCTTCTTGGCTGGCCACACAACCGCCCACACCTATTTTTAGATCGGGATTGGCTTGCTTTAGTTTGCGCCAACGGCCTAGCTGGTGATATACCTTATCTTGGGCTTTTTCACGAATAGAGCAGGTATTAAGAAGTAATACGTCGGCTTCGGATTCTTTGTCGGTAATCTCCATGGCATGGCTATCACCCAGCAGGTCTGCCATGCGTGACGAATCGTATTCGTTCATCTGGCAACCGTGGGTTTTAATAAATAGCTTTTTTGTCATTTGGAGCACCTGCATTAATTGAGGGCGTATTATACATTTAAGGCGGCGTTTATACCTAGCTTGAAAAGCTTGTTTTTAGGTCTAAAATAGGTTGCGGCATGCTTATTTCCCATTCCCCCGCAATTGTAGCCATAAGTCCTGAGAAAACCATCATGAAAAACAGTTTAAATACCCACCCATTCAAATTAGATTCTCGGCTTGAATCAGACTGTGAGTGGGTGGTAGATCTAGCCCTGTGTCGTTTGTTATTGATGAATAATGCCAGTGTACCTTGGTTGATTTTGGTGCCAAAGATCCAAGGTGCAACGGAGCTAACTCACTTACCTATTGATCAGCAGCATCAAGTGCTCAAAGAAATTAACAAAGTAGCGGCTATCGTGACTAAACGTTATAACCCTCACAAACTGAATATTGGTGCCTTGGGTAACCTAGTGAGCCAGTTACATATTCATGTGATCGGGCGGTTTACACACGATCCGGCTTGGCCTAATCCTGTGTGGGGTCAGCTGTCGCCTAACACTTATGATAGAGAGCAGTTGGCTTCCGAGTTAGCCAACCTAAGGGTGTTGCTCTCTAAATAGGCTGCCTGTAATCATCTATGGGTTATCGCAGCTCGTGTATTACCGCCAAAATGGCTGGCAGCAATGCAGCGCCCATGTCGCTGCTGCGTTGTGCAGACCAACCGTGCCGTGGGTCGGGCATATTAAAATTGTCGATAAAGGGCATTTCTAGAGTAAACGACAGGCAGTTGTAGGTTTGGCCAACGCTAGCGCTTGCTAGAGTGAGGTTGGCTTGACCTGGTAAATCCGTTGGGTAACCATGTTGAGTTTGGTAGTCTGGGTTACTAATTAATAGCTGATTTTTGAACTTGGATTCTAAGCTGGCTAAGCGCTCGCTATAAGCAGGGATACCTTGGTTATCTACTAAAAATACGTAAGGAATTTCTTCGTCGCCGTGACAATCAATAAACAAATCAACGCCAGTTCCCCGCATCTTTTTCTGGGTTAAAAACACCTCAGGGCTGCGCTCCATAGTGGCGCTCTGCCACTCGCGGTTTAGGTTAACGCCCGCCGCATTGGTACGCAGGTGACCGCGCACGCTGCCATCGGGGTTCATGTTAGGAATAACGTAAAAAACCGCCTCTTCGAGTAGTTTTCGGCCACAGGCGTCGCTTGGATCTAGTAGTTTTTGTAGTAATCCCTCTATAGCAAACTCAGCCATGGTTTCACCAGGGTGTTGGCGAGCCGTAAGCCATATTTTACGTTTTTTAGGGCCATCTTCGCCAATGGTTAATAAACTTAATGGCCTGCCGTCTAAACTGTTTCCTAAGTTGTTGAGCTGGCACATGTCACTGGTTTGCGCCCAACCAATAAGGTCTTGATGTCGCTCCCAGGAATAAGGCGTAAAGAAGCTATACCAAACGCAGTCGTGATCTGGGGCGTGGTTAAAAACAAGGCAGCCCTGTTGATAGCTGGTGTCCACTCGGAACCAGTCATCTCTATCGTAAGATGCCATCACTTGGAAATGTTTCCAGCCTTCAGAGAAGGCAGCGCCAGCCGCATTAGTAAGGCTAAGTTGTAGGTCGTCTTGGTTTTTAGCACCAGAAACACTGAAGTGAAACCATTGATAAAAATCAGAGTTTTTGTCGTTACGGATAGCGAGTTTTATTGGATTGCTTTGAAGATCGATGATTTGGATGTTGCCAGAATCAAATTGACAATTTATATGGACAGACATAGTTGTAGATGAGCAAGAGGTAGATGGCCTACTCTACGAAGTTTATCAGCGTTAAGCAATGTTTGAACCGGACGAATGGCTGGGATAGCAGGATTCGAACCTGCGCATGACGAGATCAAAACCCGTTGCCTTACCGCTTGGCGATATCCCAGCAATGTCCAAAGGACGGATCAAAATGGTGGCTATGACTAGATTCGAACTAGTGACCCCATCATTATGAGTGATGTGCTCTAACCAGCTGAGCTACATAGCCATTTTGATCGTTTTCAAGCACAGTGGCTGCACTTGAGGACGCGAATTATTCCTTGTTTTAGGGGTGCTGTCAACACCCACAAACAAAGGTTTTACACATTAAATCGGAAGTGAACTACATCGCCGTCTTTTACACGGTATTCTTTCCCTTCTAGGCGCCATTTGCCAGCTTCTTTTGCACCTTGTTCACCATTACCGGCAATAAAGTCTTCATAACCAACCACTTCGGCGCGGATAAAACCTTTTTCGAAATCGGTGTGAATCACGCCAGCAGCCTGAGGAGCGGTGGCATTTTGTTTCACTGTCCAGGCGCGAACTTCCTTAACACCGGCGGTAAAATAGGTTTGTAAACTGAGTAACTCATAGCCAGCGCGAATAACGCGGTCTAGACCAGGTTCTGTCATGCCTATGTCAGACAAAAATTCACGTTTATCCTCGTCATCTAGCTCGCTAATCTCGGCTTCAATTTGGTTACAAATAGTCACTACCTGAGCCCCTTCTGTGGCGGCAAAGGCATTGACGGCATCTAGGTGTGGATTGTTTTCAAAACCATCGTCAGCAACGTTGGCAATGTACATAGTGGGTTTGCTGGTGAGCAGGTGAAACCCTTTAACCATTTTCCATTCGTCTTCATTGAGGTCTAGAGTGCGCACAGCAATGCCTTCACTTAGTGGTATGGCTAATTTCTCTAAGAAGGCCATGGTGGCTTGAGCTTCTTTGTCGCCGGTGCGGGCAACACGGTGTACGCGGGCTTTTTGTTTTTCTACGGAATCTAAATCGGCTAAAGCCAGCTCCATGTTGATGATACCAATGTCATCGATGGGATCAATGCGGTTGGAGACATGGATGACATTGTCGTCTTCAAAGCATCGCACAACATGAGCAATGGCGTCTGTTTCACGAATGTTTGCTAAAAACTTATTACCTAAGCCTTCGCCTTTAGAGGCGCCTTCTACAAGACCTGCAATGTCTACAAATTCCATGGTAGTGGGCAGTACGCGCTCTGGTTCTACGATAGCGGCCAAGGCATCTAATCGTGGGTCAGGCATGGCCACAACACCCGCATTAGGCTCTATGGTGCAAAATGGAAAGTTTTCAGCGCCAATGCCTGCTTTGGTAAGGGCGTTAAAAAGGGTGGATTTGCCAACGTTTGGTAGGCCTACAATGCCGCAATTGAATCCCATGGGATACCTCTAAATAATATTGGTTAGACTGCTCTCTTAACTCGTGTGCAAGTCGTTCATGGCTTTTTGCCATTGCCCAGGAATTGCATCCGGCATGGCTTTAATAGCCTTGTCTGAAGCGTTCTGGGTGCTAATGCGCTCATCAAGGGGCGCCTTCTTTAATACATAATTAGTCACTAATTTGGCATTGCCAGGGTGACCAATGCCTATACGTAAACGGTGGAAGTTTTTTTCACCACTACGCTTGCTAATAATGTCTCGTAAGCCGTTGTGACCACCATGGCCGCCACCCAGTTTCAGGCGAGCTGTACCAGGGGGTAAGTCGAGCTCATCGTGGGCTACGAGTATGTTTTCTGTTTCGATCTTATAAAAGCTGCACAGGGCTTGTACGGCCTGCCCGCTTAAATTCATAAAAGTATTAGGTATCAATAGGTGCACTTTATGCCCTGCTATGAATCCTTGACCATAGTGTCCAAAAAAACGTTTTTCTGGGGCTAGGCTAATGCCTTCTTCTTGAGCTAATTGCTCAAGCCAGTCTTGGCCTGCATTATGCCGTGTGTGTTCATATTTGGCACCAGGATTGCCTAGGCCAACAATGAGTTTAATGTGCGCATCTGACATGGCTAAAAGGCTCCAAATAAAAACGCCTTTGTTAAATCAATAACAAAGGCGCTTGTAACCAACAAAATAGAGGGTTATTAAGGCTCTATTAAGCGCCTTTTTTGCCGGTAATAGAAGCAATCGCTTGATTGTGATCTTCACCTAAACGTAGAGCGCGAATGGCAACGCCTTTTGGTAGCTGAATGTCAGAAAGGTGAACAATGCCGCCAACCGCTACATCTTGCATATCTACAGTTACAAATTCTGGCAAGTTAGCAGCCAAACAAGTAATTTCAACTTCGCTTTGCGCGTGAGATACAGTACCACCACCGATCTTAATGGCAGGAGCAGTCGCTTCGTTGATAAACTTGATAGGAACCAAGATGTGAATTGGGTTGGACTTAGTTACGCGCAAAAAGTCAACGTGTTGAATTTCTTGCTTAGCTGGGTGGCGCTGTAGATCTTTAATGATGACGGGCTCTTCTTTGCCGCCAATGTTTAAAGTGATTACAGAGCTGTAAAAACCAGCTGTTTCAGAAGCTTTCCAAAGATCTTTGTGTGCCAAAGTTACAGAGACAGGCTTCTTGTTTTTTGCGCCACCGAAAACGATAGCAGGAGTGCCACCAGTTAGACGACGTAGGCGGCGGCTCGCACCTTTCCCCAAGTCAGTACGGGCTTCAGCGTTTAGAGAGATAGACATTTGTCTTTCCTTATTTATTGTCCAGGGCACTTGCGACCGGTGCACGATAGGACGGTTAAAATAGCCTACTAATGTTAATAGGCCGATAATACTAGCGTTATGTTCTGCGGCCTAACTTATACCTAAGCTAGGTGCGAAACATTGCGCTAATGGATTCTTCATTACAAACACGACGCACAGACTCTGCTAATAAATCTGCCATGGTTAGTTGTCGGATGCTACTGCAGGCTTTACTGGCAGCCGTTAGCGGAATGGTGTCTGTGACCACTAGCTCGTCTAAAGATGAGTTGGTGATGTTATCTATTGCAGGGCCAGATAAAACTGGATGGGTAGCGTAGGCTACCACACGCTTAGCGCCGTTGGCTTTCAATGCGTCTGCAGCCTTGCATAGGGTGCCAGCCGTGTCGCACATGTCATCAACCAAGATGCAGGTGCGGTCTGTTACATCGCCGATAACGTGCATTACTTGAGATTCATTTGCTTTTTCACGACGTTTGTCAATGATGGCAAGGTCTGTGTTTAGCTGCTTGGCCACGGCGCGGGCGCGTACAACACCGCCTACGTCTGGAGAAACAACTAACGGATGGTCGTAGTTTTGTGAGGTGATTTCATCTAACAAAACAGGCGAGCCAAAAACGTTGTCTACAGGGATGTCGAAGAAGCCCTGAATCTGTTCGGCATGTAAATCAACAGTAAGAACGCGGTCAATACCAGAACGAGCCATCATGTTGGCAACAACGCGAGCGCTTATGGGTACGCGAGCTGAGCGAGGGCGACGATCTTGGCGAGCATAACCAAAGTAAGGTACTACAGCAGTGACACGGGCAGCAGAGGCGCGGCGCATAGCGTCAGCCATAAAGATCAATTCCATTAAGTTGGTATTGGTGGGTGCGCAGGTTGGCTGGATAATGAATACATCTTTTCCGCGCACATCTTCCAATAACTCAATAGCACATTCACCATCGCTAAATTTGGACACTTTGGCTTCACCAAGCGGAACGCCTAAGCGATCTACAACCATTTGAGCTAATGCGGGGTGAGCACTACCGGTAAAAACTTTAAGTTTTGACACCTTGGGGCACCTATGCTGTTTGCAGTTATAAGAGACGTAGGCTTATGCCTACGTCTTAGAATTTGGCTGGGATAGCAGGATTTGAACCTGCGCATGACGAGATCAAAACCCGTTGCCTTACCGCTTGGCGATATCCCAGAAATTTCAGGCGCATATTTTCGCGGAAATACCTACTTATGTCAATAAGATTTGTAGCTTTACTGCGGGTTTTGGGTCGATGAAAAGTCGGGGTCGAGTTGTGGAAAAGGGAATAAATTAAGCCAGCTTTTTAGCACTAGTACAAGGCGTATATCATTACCAACAATGGTTACTTTTTTAGGCATGGATAAGCCTGAAACTTGGCTGTAAGAGTGATAGGTCACCATCCATCCGGCCTGCTCAATGGTGGCGGCATCGCCCTTAGGGGTGTAGGTGACTATTGAACCCGTGTTGGGCTGAGGAATACCACGCACCCAGTAACGCAATTCTTGCATAGGAAACTGCCAGCCAAATTCCTGCATAAACAGAGCTTCTATAGACGCAGCTTCTACTTGTTTGGTGCTGTTAGTGGCTATAACAAGCCCAGGTGTACCTGTGATGTGAAATTGTCCGCTTCCTAATGGACCATTTATTAACAACTCGAAATGGGCCGATCTTTGGCGCCAAGTGAGGATGCCGGCATTGCTTTTTCCATTGACATGAACAGCTAGTTTACCTCCTACATCCCACTCTATTAGCTTTTCCAGCTCCGACTGCTTGTGTGAAAAAGGTGAGTAAGCGTGGCTGGCAGTGCGGGAGAGAGTGTTTGTAGGGGTGGTACTGCAAGCAGCTATACCAAAACATAACATCCCCAGAGCTATATGCTTAACCAAGCGATTGAGCGACTTAATCGTTTTGGAAATCATTCTGTGCGTCCAATATGGCTTGTTTTATAAGGCTGCTGTTAGGATCGAGTTTTAAGGCCGCATTCCAAGTGTTAAATGCCCCATCGATGTCGCCTAATGCCCATTGTACGGCACCTAAATGAGCCGCGATTTCAGTGTCGGGTAGTATATCATAGGCCTTAGATAACAAGGCTAAAGCCTTGCGCAAATGGCCTTGGCGGTAAGTCACCCAGCCTAGGCTATCAATGATAGCGGCATTTTCAGGTTCATGTTGTAAAGCACGCCTAATTAGGCTTTCAGCATGGTTTAAGTTAATGCCTTGTTCTGCATAGGAGTAGCCTAATGCATTAAGGGCGTTGATATGGTTAGGGTCTATTTCTATGATGCGTGCCAATAGATGCTCGGTGGTGTCGTATTGCAATAAAGATTGGGCAAGTAAAGCGTAGCTATATAGTAGTGCCACGTGGTTGGGGTGCTTTTTAAGGGCTGTTTCAAAGGCGTTGGTTGCAGATTCAATGTCGCCTAGCCCCAGTGAATACTGGGCTTGTACCTGGTAAATGTCGGCACTTAAGTCTGGGTGTTGTTGCCGCCACTGAAGAAAATAGTGTGCCGTTTCCGTTCCAGTAGGTTGTTCTAAATTGGCTAACATTGTGATGGCATTAATCCGTTCAGCTCCAGTAGTTACTTTATGAAAATAGCTTATTGCCTGTTCAATAAACTCTTGCTCTAATGCGCCTAGGCCAAGGTAGTAATATGCGCTATGACTTTGCGGGTGGGTTTTTATTGCCTGCTCAAAGTGGGCTTGGGCTAAGGTATATTTTTGGGTTTCATAGGCCAGTAAGCCTGCAGAATATCTAAAGCTAAGGTCGTTTGGGAAGCGCCGCACTAATTCATTAAAATAGCGATAAGCTCGCTCATACTGAGCGGTTAAAGTGAGTACTTGGGCATGGAGGGCCAGCAAGTGTCGATGTGCCTTATCTAAAGGTGACGTGTGCTGGCTTAGGTAATTATCTGCAGCTGTAGTTTGATGGCTAGCCAATAGCAATTCGCCGTATAAAATTTGTGCTTTTAAGTAGTGGGGATCTACGGCCAAGGCTTGGCTAGTGTAGCCTATAGCGATATCAAAAGGCTCTGAATTGCGCGTTAAGGTGGCCAGAGAATAAAGCAGGTGTTTATGCTTTGGGTAACTTTGGAGCCAAGTGTAAAAACGCTCCCGTAAACGCTTTTGTATGTCTTCGGTCTCGTTAATACCAAGGTTAGCCACATAGACTACGCCGGCTCCACCGCCTCGTTTTAGTTCTTGTTCTAAGGCTACAGCGGCAGGGCCGAAATTTTTATTGAGACTTTCTGCTTGAGCAATATACTGCCAAGGCAGTGGGTCTTTAGGCGCGAGCTGGCTCCATAAAACACTGGCTTGTTTGAGAAGATGGGGGTTTTTAGCAACCTTGGCTGCATAGGTCGCACGTTTTGTAGTATTCAGATCTTGAGTGGCTTGGGCCGCTGCTAATAAGTGCTCTGCTGCTGCTTGGCTGTCCCCGCGATATAAAGAAAACTCGCCCGCTAAAAGATGGTTAAGGCTAGAATTAATTAAGGTTTTTGGGGCCGTGTTTGGTTGAGTAACCAGCGCTGTTGGTGTGTTGCTGCAGCTAGCAATAATAACGCAAGCGCCAACAACCCATATATGGCGAAGGGGTGCCCATTGATGAATAAGGCGGCTGATGGGCGACGAGTGCGGTGGCAAAGTATAGGCTCGTAGTCTGGACTATGGGTATATAGTGTAACAAATAATCTGTAATAGTGAGGTCTGGGTTTAGCCCCATTGTGTGATATTAGCCGTGTAGATACGCATATCACTACTCGCTTAGCTATGGAGGCGGTTAAGTTTCGGGTATAATACCCCATTATAGTATTTTGTAATTGTTTGACACCCGTACACCACCTCCATGACTTTATTTGTATTTGGCATTAATCACACCACAGCCCCTGTTTATGTGCGCGAAAAATTAGCTTTTGCGCCACAAATAACAGCGCATGCTCTACAGCAGTTGGTTAGCCAAACCGCAATTTCAGAAGCGGCAATACTGTCTACCTGTAACCGCACCGAAGTGTATGGCAGAATGTCACCCGATGCAGCTCAAGCCTTGGATCCTCAAACTGTGGTTGCAACATGGTTGTCTGAATTCCATCAAGTGGACCTTGATCAGGTTCAGCAACACAGCTATTTTCAGCAACATGATCAGGCGGTTAAACACATGATGCGTGTAGCAAGCGGATTAGACTCTATGGTACTGGGCGAGCCGCAAATTTTAGGGCAACTAAAATCTAGTTTTTCTGTAGCCCGACAAGAAAAAACAGCGGCTAGCCATCTTATACGTATGTTTCAAAGTGCGTTTAATACTGCCAAACATGTGCGCACCCATACGGCGATTGGTGAAAATCCTGTGTCTGTGGCTTTTGCAGCAGTGGCGATGGCAAGGCAGATTTTTGCCCATTTGGAAGATCAAACGGCATTATTAATCGGTGCGGGCCAAACCATTGAGCTGGTGGCTAAGCATTTGCATGATGCCGGTGTAAAACAAATTATTGTAGCCAACCGCACCCTGGCTAGAGCGGAAGAGCTGGCCCGTGAATTTAACGCTCAAGCTGTATTGTTGGCAGATATTCCAGATCATTTATGCACTGCTGATATTGTTATTTCTTCTACTGCCAGCCAACTGCCTATTTTAGGCAAGGGGGCTGTTGAAAGGGCGCTAAAACAACGTAAACACCAACTTATGTTTATGGTGGATATTGCGGTGCCCCGTGATATAGAGGCCGAAGTAGGCGATCTAGACGATGTTTATTTATACACTGTGGACGATTTAAAAGACGTCATTAACGAAGGGATGCGTTCTCGGCAAGAGGCTGCAAAAGCGGCCGAAATAATGATTGATGAAGGCCTTTTTGCCTATTTAGAGCATGAGCGATCATTAGATGCCGTAGACACTATTCGAGATTATCGCCAACGCATGGAAGCCGTACGAGATGAAGAATTGGAGCGAGCCCTAAGCTTATTGGCTAAGGGTGAAGAGCCGCAGGTGGTTATGCAACGACTTGCTCGCGGACTTACTAACAAAATGATGCATGCACCTACCGTGCAATTAAAGAAAGCCAGTGCCCTAGGAGATGACCAAAGCCTAGAGCTATTGCAAACCATGTTTGATTTGAATAAAACCTTATGAAAGCTTCAATCCTCACCAAACTAGAACATTTACAAGATCGCTATGAAGAGCTAGAAGCCCTATTGGGTGTAGCTGAAGTGATTATGGACCAAGATAAATTTCGTGCTTATTCTAAAGAATACGCAGAGCTAGAAGACGTGGTGAAAAACTACGGTCAATATATTGCATTGCAGGCCGACATGGAAGAGGCCCAACTGATGTTGGCGGAAGATGATGCCGAAATGAAAGCCATGGCTGAGGAAGAGCTTCTAGAAGGTAAAAAGCGTCAAGCAGAACTAGAGTTAGACTTACAAAAGCTGTTGTTACCTAAAGATCCTAATGATGGCCATAACACCTTTGTAGAAATTCGTGCTGGAACCGGCGGAGATGAGGCGGCAATATTTGCAGGAGACCTGTACCGCATGTACACCCGCTACGCCGAAACCATGGGTTGGAAGGTAGAAATTGTTAGCCAAAACGAAGGTGAGCATGGCGGCTATCGTGAAATCATCACACGCATGGTGGGCGATGATGTTTATTCACGGTTAAAGTTTGAGTCGGGTGCGCATCGAGTTCAGCGTGTACCAGAAACAGAGTCACAGGGTCGAATTCATACGTCTGCTTGTACCGTAGCGGTGATGCCAGAAGTAGACTCGGTAGAAGATGTGGATATTAATAAAGGCGATTTACGTATTGATACCTTCCGTGCTTCAGGTGCCGGTGGTCAACACGTCAACAAAACCGATTCTGCCATTCGTATTACCCACTTGCCTTCGGGGGTGGTTGTAGAGTGCCAGGACGAGCGTTCTCAGCATAAGAACAAAGCCCGAGCAATGTCTTTATTAGCCGCTAAATTATTGTCTAGTGCTCAAGAAGTTGTGGCTGCAGAACAAGCCGATGCCCGCAAAAGTTTGGTGGGTAGTGGCGACCGCTCCGAACGCATCCGTACTTACAACTACCCACAGGGTCGTGTTACCGATCATCGTATTAACTTAACGCTCTATAAATTGGCCGATATTATGGAAGGTGACGTGAACTGCATCATCGAACCATTAAGCCATGAACATCAGGCCAACTTATTGGCCTCGTTAGCAGAAAATGACGGCTAATTCCAAGTTGACTTCAGGCTGTAATCGGCAACAAGCATTGGTTTGGGCTAAGGCGCAGTTTACCCGTACACAAGAGCTAAGCGATAGCCCTAAGTTAGATGCTCAATTGCTATTATGCCATGTGTTATCTGTCACTAGCGCCAGCCTTTATGCGAGGCCAGAGAAAAGCTTAACCCATGGGCAGCAGCATAATTTTGAAAAGCTAGTATTGGAGCGTTGTTTGGGTAAACCCATTGCTCATTTATTAGGCCAGCAAGGATTTTGGGATTTAGACTTACAAGTAGATGCATCTACACTAATTCCTCGTCCAGAAACGGAATTATTGGTAGAAATAGTGCTCGATCTCGCTTTGCCGACGCAGGCTAAGGTGATCGATCTGGGTACCGGCACGGGCGCTATAGCCCTAGCCTTGGCCAGCGAGCGGCCACAGTGGGTTATCGCTGGTATAGATCAATCCCCTGAAGCTGTGGCCTTAGCGCAGCGCAATGCCAGCAAATGTAATCTAAACCGTGTGGTGTTTGATCAAGGGGATTGGGCCCACGGTTTGGTTAAAGACTTAATTAAGCCGCTGCACTGCATTGTGAGCAACCCTCCTTATATCGACGCACAAGACCCCCATTTAAGCCAAGGTGATGTGCGATATGAGCCTTTGTCTGCTTTGGTGGCAGCAGACCATGGTATGGCAGATATTAATACCATAGCCCAGCAGGCCTCACAGCTATTAACAATGGATGGATGGTTGGCCCTTGAACACGGCTACGATCAAGGTTTAAAAGTGGCCAGGCTGTTATCCTATTTGGGATTTTTAAAGGTTATGACCCACCAAGATTATAATGGCCATGATAGGGTTACTATAGGTCAATGGCCTGGCATTTAGATTAGCCTAGGATTGTATATGAATGATGAGCAGTTGCAGCGTTATAGTCGGCAAATCATGTTGCCAGATTTTGACTACCAAGGTCAGCAATCACTGTTGCATGCTAAGGTATTAGTGATTGGCCTGGGTGGTTTGGGCAGTCCTGTAGCTTTGTATTTAGCGGCGGCGGGTGTAGGCACGTTGGTGCTAGTAGATGACGACCAGGTTGATCACTCTAATTTGCAGCGCCAGATTATACATGGTGAGTCTGATGTGGGTACTAATAAGGCAGTGTCCGCCCAAAAAAGCATTGCAGCCCTTAATAGCGAGGTGTCGGTTATCGTGTTACAGCAGCGTTTGGCAGGCGAAACATTAGACCAGCAAGTGCGCGATGCGACCATTGTATTGGACTGTAGTGATAATTTAGTTACCCGTTTGGCTGTCAATAAGGCCTGCATTAAATACCAGGTCCCTTTGGTGACTGGTGCTGCTATTCGTATGGAAGGGCAAGTAACTGTGGTAGATCCACGGCAGCCTGATGCACCTTGTTACGCATGTTTTATGCAACTTGTGGGGGAGCAAGACCGCAGTTGTTCAACCAACGGCGTAATGGCGCCTTTGGTAGGGATTATTGGTGCTATACAGGCCATGGAAGCCATCAAGGTGCTTTCTAATCTAGGCCAGCCGTTAGTAGGTAAGCTGTTGTTATTGGACGCAAAAACCATGCAATGGCAAACTTTTGGTGTGGCAAAAGAGGAGAGCTGCCCGAGCTGTGGTTTAAATTAAATCCTTTGCCACTTTTTTGCCATTTTTTAGTGTTTTTTAAGATTCGACGGGTTTAAACTATTGACTCTGAATCTCAATGGTTTAATATACGCGCTCTCTGCGGAGGGGTGGCAGAGTGGTCGAATGCAACGGTCTTGAAAACCGTCGTGGGTTAATAGCCCACCGAGAGTTCGAATCTCTCCTCCTCCGCCATTTTATTTGGGCAGGTGTGGTTTTATAGCGGCACCTGAGCAGTACAGAACTTAAGGGGCACAATCTACCAAGCCCCGTAGAGAATTTGGGTCGTTAGCTCAGTTGGTAGAGCAGTTGGCTTTTAACCAATTGGTCGGGCGTTCGAGCCGCCCACGACCCACCATTTTAAACCGTATCAGCCGGTTAAGTTGATCGCAGTAAGAAGTACAGCATAAGGGGGCACAATCTACCAAGCCCCGCAGAGAATTTGGGTCGTTAGCTCAGTTGGTAGAGCAGTTGGCTTTTAACCAATTGGTCGGGCGTTCGAGCCGCCCACGACCCACCATCATAAGAAAAAAC
>JAQRMV010000040.1 GCA_028598985.1 Gammaproteobacteria bacterium | reverse complement strand
CCTTAGAGCTCGAGTTTAACTAAATACAGCAATGCTTTACAGAATCGTTACGTTTGACCCCAAGAATGTGGCAAACTTAAGCTTTAACATGACGGAGTAGTGGAATAAATGTCACAACAAACCTATCTAAATGGATTAATGCAATTCATTAACGACTCGCCAACACCTTTTCATGCGGTTACATCAATGACGAGCCAATTAAAAGTGGCAGGTTATAACCAGCTAGATATGGCAAATGTGTGGCGTTTACAAGCAGGCGGGCGTTATTTTATTACTCGTAATGATTCAACTATAGTGGCCTTCCAACTACCACAAGCAGGCGCTTTGCAGCGCTTGCATATGGTAGGTGCTCATACGGATAGCCCATGCTTAAAGATTAAGCCTAATCCTGAAATCAACAACAATGGTTACCATCAGCTAGGTGTTGAAGTATACGGAGGCGCCCTATTACACCCATGGTTTGATCGTGATTTATCTTTAGCAGGAAAGGTAGTTGGGCGTAACAATAGCGGCCAAATTGTGAGTCATTATCTGGATTTTAAACGGCCGGTGGCCTGCATTCCAAGCTTGGCGATTCATCTTGATAGAGACGCCAATAAAGCCCACAGTGTTAATCCTCAAACTGATTTGCCAGTTTTGTTAGGGCAGGCGCTGGGTGATGATTTTAGTTTTCGGGATTTGTTGGCACAAGAACTAAAAGCTAATGGCCATGAAGTTGAGCAAGTCATCGACTATGAAATGAACCTTTATGATGCACAACCACCGGCATTGATAGGATTAAACAACGAATTTTTAGCGGCGGCACGCCTAGATAATCTTTTGAGTTGCTACATGGGACTCACGGCAATGATAGAGTCTAACCCAACCCAAGGTGTGTTATTAATTTGTAATGACCATGAAGAGGTTGGCAGCCAGTCTGCAGAGGGAGCCCAAGGGAACTTCTTGATGTCAGTATTGCAGCGTATTTATCCTACAGCCGAACAGTTACACCAGGTACTGACTGCATCTACCTTTATCTCAGTAGATAACGCCCATGGTGTACATCCCAATTTTGCTGATAAACATGATAAGCAGCATGGGCCCAAATTAAACCAAGGCCCAGTCATTAAGGTAAACGCCAATCAGCGCTATGCCACCAACGCAGTAACGAGTGCAATGATCAAAGAACTGGCGAGGCAGATTGAATTGCCTATTCAAACCTTTGTGGTGCGTAGTGATATGGGCTGCGGCAGTACTATTGGCCCCATCACGGCAGCCCAGCTTGGGGTGCGCACATTGGATTTAGGAGTGCCTACTTTTGCGATGCACTCTATCCGAGAGCTTGCGGGTAGTGCTGATGCGCAAATCACCCACAAATTACTTAAACAGTTTTTTGAGACTGAAATGATTATCCCACACTAACTATTATTGATGCCTAATTAAAAAAGCTTGGCTGTTTCCTTGTTCTGCGGCTTGGGCTAAATGGCTAAGCTGGTCTTCATCTAACGCACCAAACCAACTGATGACTGCATGGCAGGTGCCGCTTTTTAAGGCTTGCTGGGCAAGGCTCATAGTGTCGTGTTGCGCATCGGGTTGTAATAAAATAATTTTGTTTAAGTCAAATCCGGCGGCCTTTAGTTGCTCTTTTGGCAACAGTTTAGGGGGTGCTACCCAAGCCAACCAACGCTGGTCGTGGCTGAGCTGAGCTAGCAAAGGGAGCAGTAGCTGGACATTATTCCATGCTTCACCACGCAGAATAATTTCGGTGATTTGGCTCAGATCTTGGCTAGGGATATCTTCCTTAGCCCATAAATCTAACTGATGTTCAGCTAAGATACCTTCAATGTTGGTGCCGGTGTACTGTTCTTGTTGCCACATAATTATGCTCCTAATTTGGTCTAGTTGCCGCGACGTATGACACCAACACTTAACCCTTCAATGCTTAGATGTTGATGCGTAAGGTCGACTTCTATAGGCGAAAAATCTGGATTTTCTGCAATAAGCTGAACGTTATTGCCATTACGCTGGAAGCGTTTTACAGTCACTTCGTCATTGAGACGGGCCACTACAACTTGACCATTTCTTGCTTGGTCGGTTTTGTGTACGGCCAACAAGTCACCATCGTAAATTCCAATGTCTTTCATGGACATGCCACTTACTTTTAACAAATAATCAGCCTTTGGGTAGAATAAATTTTCTGGAATCGCACAGTAGTCACTAATATGTTCTTCGGCTAGTAACGGGCTGCCGGCTGCAACCATGCCAATAATGGGTATGCCGGGGTCTTCTTCGTGCATATCTGGGACTCGTATGCCCCTAGATGCGCCTGGGATTATTTCAATAGCGCCTTTTCGTGCTAAAGCTTTGATGTGTTCTTCAGATGCGTTGGGTGATTTAAAACCCAGCTCTTTAGCAATTTCTGCGCGAGTAGGCGGGTAACCAGTATCAATGATATAGCTACGAATGCAGTCGAGAACTTGATCTTGACGGGGCGTTAATTTAATCATGTGATTTGCTCCTAGAGATTGTTTGATTGCTGGTTGTTTGTACAGTTACTGTATATAATACCAGTAACGACGCTGGTGGCAAGTTTTATTTTTAATCATCCTTTGGTGTCAGCTTTTATGGCTAAAATGGTGTACCCTGATGGCCGATGATTTGATGCTAACTAAGAGTCCAATACGTGTCTGATGCTGCCGCCGTAAAACAAGATATCCAACAACTTTATCGTCAGCTGATTAAGCAGTTGCAGTTAACGCCGCGCTGGGGTCAAAAACAAATGATTGCCACGGTTGCGAATCATTTTTTGGGTATTAAGTCGGATGTTGAGGGGCATCGTAGTGATGACAACCCGGCTTGTTTAGTGGAAGCGGGTACCGGTACCGGAAAAACTTTGGCTTATATGGTGGCCTGTCTGCCTATTGCTCAAGCTTTAGAGAAGAAATTGGTAATATCCACTGCTACGATCGCGTTGCAGGAACAAATTATTCACAAAGACCTACCGGCACTTAAAAAGCACGGCGGGTATGATTTTGACTTTCAATTAGCAAAAGGTCGGCGCCGATATTTATGTGTATCGCGGTTAGACCAAGCCCTGTCTCAGAATGCATCATTGGACCCAACTCAAGCTTTGTTTGAAGATGAATTAGCACTTAAACTGGATGTTACTCAACAGGCGTTATATAAGGACATGGTAGTGCGGTTGGGCAGCGACCAATGGGACGGTGATCGTGATACTTGGAAAGAGCCTCTAAGCGAAGATCACTGGCGCCCGATCACTACTGATCATAAGGGTTGTACCAACAGGCGCTGTAGTCACTTTAGCCAATGTCCGTTTTTTAAGGCCCGCGACGGTCTAGAGCAGGCAGACTGCATTGTGACCAACCACGACTTAGTTCTAGCGGACCTTTCTTTAGGTGGTGGCGCTATTTTGCCAGTCCCAGAAGACACAATATACATATTTGATGAAGGCCATCATCTGGCTGATAAAACCCTCAAACAATTCACCCATCAGCAGGGTATTCGCCAACTCAATCGCTGGTATGGTCAAACTCGATCAGGGTTAAAGAAATTTATTAAAGAATGGCAGGGTGGTGGTCGAGGTGCACAAATAAGTGACCAAGTTCAAGATCACATACAAGGCTTAGAACAACAATTGATTGGATTAGAGCAGTTTTTAGATCAACCTTCTTTTAGTCCTCAGGACAGTTATCAACAACAAGAAAATTATCGTTTCCCACAAGGTGTGGTGCCCTCAGAGCTTGTTCAAATTAGCCATGACCTAGGCTTAAGTACCGCTCGGTTGGCGCGGGATTTAAGCGCCCTGCATGAATTGATGGATGATGTGGTGAAAGGTGATCAGAATGGATTGCCCAAAGAACAGGCTGAAAGTTACCTTGCTGCTTTTGGGGTGTTGCAGCAAAATGCGGAACAGCAGTTAGGGTTATGGCAGGCATATGCCACGGTAGATCAAGCCAATGAAGCACCAATGGCGCGTTGGCTACAGCACTGGCAAACGCCAGAACGAGTTGATTTGGAGATTTCGGCTAGCCCTATTATGGCGGCTAAGTTGTTGCAGGAAAATTTATGGCAACGTTGTTATGGGGCTTTGTTAACCTCGGCCACGTTAACGGCCCTGGGTAGCTTCGATGGTTTAATTACCCATTCGGGTTTAAACCCACGCAGTGCCATGTTGGCCGTAGCCAGTCCTTTTGATTTTTCAAAGTCTCACATAAGTGTGCCTAGAGAAGCCGTGGAGCCAGGTCCGGAAACGGTGTTTGTAGAGCACCTAATTATTGGGCTAAAGGCGCAATTAAAGTCAGCCGAAGCAAGCCTGGTGTTATTCACCTCGCGGCGTGTGATGCAGTTGGTATTTGAAGGTATAGGGGATGATTGGCAAGATTTGATCCTGCAACAAGGCGAATCATCTAAACAACGATTACTGGATCAACATAAACAACGTATTGATGACGGAGAGGGTAGTGTTTTATTTGGTTTAGCCAGCTTTGCTGAAGGCATAGATTTGCCTGGGCACTATTTAACCCACGTCGTGATTACAAGGTTACCGTTTACCGTACCAGATCGCCCGGTACCCTCTGCTCTTGCTGAGTGGATAGAGAAATCGGGTGGTAATAGCTTTATTCAGCTGTCGGTCCCTGAAGCAAGCGTAAGGTTAGTGCAGGCCACTGGGCGTTTGTTACGTAAAGAGGATGACAAAGGCCGTATCACTATTTTGGATAAGCGTATTGTGAGTAAACGTTATGGACAACAGTTATTACAAGCACTGCCGCCCTATGAAAGACGGTTTGCATAATGACACAAACAGTAAGCTACTGGGGTTTTGTGTAATGACCGCAAACTCTCTATACTGCTCCGTTGTAGTTCATCTTATCAAGGCATATAAGCCTCTATATGGAAAACCATCTTGAAACAAAATGATTCAAATGCCATTGATCAAAACTGGTCATTGGACGATTATGTTGTCCCAACAGCAGAAGGTAAAATTCGCTTCCATGATTTGGATTTGCCAGACCAAGTGATGCAGGGTGTGGCTGCATTGGGTTATCAATACTGTAGCCCTATACAAGCTCTAACCTTGCCTGAGTCGTTGAGTGGAAAAGACATCACCGGTAAGGCCCAGACTGGTTCGGGTAAAACCGCTGCGTTTTTAATCAGTATTATCACCGACTTCTTAGATTTTCCGATTAACGGCCCCCGTCGGCTAGGTACGCCAAGGGCGTTGATCGTTGCTCCAACCCGCGAATTGGTGATGCAAATCGCCAGTGATGCCGAAGACCTTACTTGTTATTGTGACGTGAACGTACAACAACTCGTAGGGGGTATGGATTTTGAAGCGCAACAAAAACAATTAAAACACCAGCACACGGACATCATGGTGGCCACCCCAGGTCGATTGCTGGATTTTTGTCGTCGTGGTCATGTTAACCTGCGCGAAGTAGAGGTTGTGGTTTTAGATGAAGCCGATCGTATGTTAAGTATGGGTTTTATACCCGATGTTCGAGCCATTATCCGCCAAACACCAAGCAAAGAAGACCGGCAAACGTTGCTGTTTAGCGCCACTTTTAGTGATCAAATATTACGTTTGGCAGAACAGTGGACTTTTGAGCCGGTACACGTGGAAATTGAATCCGATGAACTCGCTTCTGCTAGTGTAGATCAACGTTTTTATTCCGTTGCCCGTGCTGATAAATATAAAGTGTTACTTAATAGCTTAAGGACCATGGATGTAGAACGAGCCATTGTATTTGCTAACAGGCGCCATATCACTAGAGATTTGGCAGAAAAGCTGGAAAAAGACGGTATTCGTAGTGCTTTACTGTCGGGTGAAGTCGCTCAAGCTAAGCGTGTAAAAACATTAGAGCGGTTCCGCAGTGGTGACACTCCTATATTGGTGGCGACGGATGTAGCTGGCCGTGGTATTCATGTGGATGGAGTCAGTCATGTGTTTAACTATGACTTACCTGAAGAACTAGAGGACTATGTGCACCGCATTGGTAGAACGGGCCGAGCAGGCGCTACGGGTGTATCTATAAGCTTTGCTTCTGAAGACGACGCGTTCCTAATGCCAGAATTAGAAGAAATGCTAGGCAAACGTTTAAACTGTGAACCCACACCTAGCGAATTATTAGTGTAACAGGAGTATTGATGAATTCTCAATATCGAGTTGCGGTAGTTGGTGGTGGTAGCTTTGGTACGGTACTAGCCAATATTGTAGCTCATAATGGTTACCCGGTACGTCTGTGGTTACGTGACCATGCCTTGGCAGAAGAAATGCGCAATACTAGGGTTAACTCTCGATATGTGCCCGGTCTTTCATTGCATGAAGATTTAGAAATTGTCACTGATTTAAAAGCTTGTATTAAAGACGCCGATACCATAATTTTTTCTATTCCAAGTAAAGCTTTTAGGGATTTGTTGGGTCAATCTAAGGCTTATATCCAACCACAACAAAACCTTGTCACCACTGCAAAAGGGATTGAACCGGAAAATTTTTTACTCATGAGCCAAGTGCTCGAAGTTTATTTTCCAGATAATCCAATTGGTGTGATTAGTGGGCCTAATTTAGCTAAAGAAGTTGCTCAAAAACAACTCACAGGCACCGTGATTGCCAGTGATAATGAAAGGCTACGGAAGCAAGTACAAAACATCTTACAATGCCGTTTTTTTCGTGTGTATGCCAGTAATGATCGATATGGCACAGAATTGGGCGGAGCTTTAAAAAATATATATGCGATTGCCGCAGGATTAAGTGCAGCGATGGGTATGGGTGAAAACACTCGCAGTATGTTGTTGACGCGTAGCTTAGCAGAAATGAGTCGTTTAGCGGTATACATGGGAGCTAACCCAATGACCTTTTTGGGTTTGGCTGGCGTGGGTGACCTTATCGTAACCTGTATGTCGCCATTGAGTCGTAATTACCGCGTAGGTTTCGCTCTGGGCCAGGGGAAGTGCTTAGAAGATGCTGTTGCTGAGCTGGGTGAGGTGGCAGAAGGTGTGAATACACTTGCTTTGGTTAAAGTAAAGGCTGATGAGCTCGAGGTTAATATGCCCATAGTTGATGGTTTATATGCATTGGTGTACCAAGGTGCTGATATTTCTACTGTGGCACAGTCTTTAATGACTCGAGATCAAAATTCTGACGTTGAATTTGTGCTGCAGCGAAGCTAACAACTTGAAATATTAGATCATTGCCCCTATCTTTAAACTACTGTGGTTAAAGTATCGCTTAAACAGCGATCAATAAATCTTCAATACATTAGCGTTAATGGAGTACAAACTATGCAAGCATTAAAAGACAATCTCACCTCAGAGGCGTTCTGGTTGCGCTTGGTATTTATGTTGCTGAGCTTAGTGTTGGTTGAGGTTGCAGCATCAGTATTAGTATTGTTGGTTTTTTTGCAATTCCTTTATCGGCTGTTTAGCCAATCTAGTCATCAGACAATATTACAGTTCAGCAATAGCCTCGGTCGCTTTATTTTGCACAGCTATCGCTTTTTGTCTTATCAAACAGAAGACAAACCCTTTCCATTTAGCGATTGGCCTGAAGCCGAAGATTTACCCCAGGCAGAAGACTAATGAAATTGCTGCTGATGCGTCATGGTGAGGCAAGTTTAAATGCCCCCACTGATGCTCAGCGGCCACTTACCCAGCGTGGACGCGCCTGTGTATTGAAGCAGGGGCAAAACACTAATATCCCGTGGCATGAGTTTACTCACTTGTTCGCTAGCCCCTATATCAGGGCACAACAAACAGCCTCACTGTTAGTGCAAAACTATGCAAGCTCACCATGCTCAGTAAGCCAACACAGTCATACATGTATAACTCCCCATGGTGAAGTTGGTGAAGTTCAAGACTTTTTGTTAAATCAACCTGGCGAAGGCATTATTTTGGTTACGCATCAGCCTTTAATTAGTGGTTTGATAGGTCATTTTTGTCATGCTAATAAGCACGAGGGTGCACCCATGATGCCTGCTTCAATGGCATTGTTAGAAGGCGATATAGCGGCGGCTGGGTGCCTTAATTTAATTCACTTACTCCATCCATAAGGCTCATCATATGGCTTCTTTGTTTCGTCTAATCTCTAAAATTAGTTTTATGGTAGGCTGTTTGAGTTTATCAACCTTTGCACTTGCCGACATACATTTAGAAGTGGCAAAAAATGGCCGTCTAGTTGAGCAGGTTCAGGTAGGAGCGCCGTATTATACGTTACCCATTAGTGCTATGCGTAAGGTCAATGGTGTTATAGGGGCTGAGTATAGCCTGGATTTATCGGGTCAATTGACTAGTTATACATGGGAAATGATTGCAGGAATAAGTGCTGAAACGGTTCATGCAAAAGCTATGGATAGCCTTCATGCACACGGTGCCCAAGTTATTTTTCAATGTTCAGGGAGAACCTGTGGGTCAAGTAATCAATGGGCTAACCAAGTGTTTCATCAATCAAGGTTATACGGCTTAGATGGTTCACAAGCCTATGCTGCTCTCAAGCAAGAAACACCGGATGAGCTTGTGTATTATGCGTTATATAGTACTAAACGAGGTAATCGTAAAGTATATTTGCACCTCGAAATTATCCATGGGATGAAAAACCACACGGGACAATAAACATGCCTACAGTTGCGTTAGTATTGGGTAGTGGTGGCGCCCGAGGGAATGCCCACATTGGTGTGATACAAATCCTCGAAGAACAAGGTTTCGAAATTATAAGTGTATCGGGCTGCTCTATGGGTTCCGTTGTTGGCGGTATGTATGCCGCCGGGAAATTGCCAGCTTTTACTGAGTGGGTTGCTGGGTTGTCCCGGTTTGATGTTTTCCGTTTAGTTGATATGTCGCTATTATCGATGGGCGCAATACGGGGAGAAAAGGTTTATGCCGTACTAGAAGAAATGATTGGTAACGTTCTTATTGAAGACCTACCTATCGCTTATACTGCTGTGGCAACGGACTTAGTGAAGCAACAGGAAGTGTGGTTTCAATCGGGTAAAATAATGGACGCCATTCGGGCGAGTGTTGCTGTGCCTGGCATGATTATGCCAGTGGCAGAAAAAGATCGTTTTTTAGTGGATGGTGGATTACTGAACCCTTTACCCATTATGCCTACCGTTCCTGACCAGGCGGACCTAATTATTGCCGTTAATTTAAATGCTACTGTGGATAATCCGCAGCCAATTATAGGCTCAAGCCTTAACAGCGATGGGCATGCTGACGATTGGAAAATCCCAACTAACAAGGCTAATAAATCCGATAAAAGCCAACGTAGCCACTTGCAGTGGAATAAAATGGAGCTGCTAAACCAGTGCTTTGAAACTATGCAGGCAACCATGGCACAATACAAAATGGCAGGTTTCCAGCCAGATATTGAAATTAAAGTCGACCGCAAAGCCTGTAACTTTTTCGAGCTCTATCGGGCTGAAGAAATGATAGAGGTAGGCAGAGTTGCAGCGCTATGTGCTCTGCAGCTCAAACACAAAATATAATTAAGATTTAATTAAGGTTAAAAACTCTGCACGGGTGCGGGCATCTTCGCGTAGCTTACCCAATAAAACAGAAGTTTTCATATTGGCATTTTGCTTTTGTACACCACGCATCATCATACACATATGTTGTGCTTCAATCACCACACCAACACCCTTGGCTTCGGTTACTTCCATAATGGTGTCGGCAATTTGCTTAGTCATGTTTTCTTGAATTTGTAAGCGTCGAGCAAACATATCCACGATGCGTGCTACCTTAGACAAACCCAATACTTTACCAGATGGTAAATAAGCCACATGGCATTTGCCAATAAAGGGCAACAAGTGGTGCTCGCACAAAGAATAAAGTTCGATATCCTTTACAATTACCATCTCTTCGTTGTCAGACGGAAACAAAGCGCCGTTAATTACTTCATCAATGTTTTTGTCGTAGCCGTTGTTAAGGAACTTAAAGGCTTTGGCAGCCCGTTTTGGAGTGTCCATTAAGCCAGGGCGGTTTAAATCTTCGCCAATACTGGTAAGGATGTCTTCGTATGCTTTTTCCATGAACCTTCCTATCACTCTTCTCGTAGAAGCTCTCATAATTATAGTTAAATAAAAGAGAGTTCAAATTTTATCGCGCACAATACTCGAAGCGATGGCTAAGGTAAAGGCTTTAAAGCCTATATTACCCTCTTTTCGCGGGCTTTTTAAGTAATACATACAGTGCGCCTGTGCCACCGTCTTGTGGCAAGGCCGAAGTAAAGGCCAGAACCCCATCGACTTGTTGTAACCAATGGTTTACGTGGGACTTAATCAAGGCTTGGCCTGCGCCACGGATTTCGCCAGATTCGTCTTTGTAGCCAGCCCCAGCCTTGCCATGAACAATCAATAAGCAGCGATCACCTTCGGCTTGGGCGTGCTTAATGGCGTTCCAAACTGAAGTGCGGGCATCTTCTATACGATAGCCGTGTAAATCAAGAGTAAGAGTAGGGCGCATGTGGCCATTACTAAGCCGCCTCAGGCTGCCCCTGTCTAAACCTACACGCGAGTATGTGATGCTCGCTTCAGATTGCACCATCTCAAAACCCTGCTCACCCAAGGCAGCCCCCTCTTGGACTACCGCTATGGCTGCTGCTCTACGGGCAGCTGTACTTTTGGCATCGGCATATTTTGGTGTGGATTTGGTTTGGCGACCGGTATTTTTTAACGGCACTACAGAACCAAAACTAGCACCAAAACTAGACTCGCTATCGTCTATGTCGTGGTCTGGATCGTCAGTTGTGTGCATCATCAATTATTATACTTTGTATACATAGCAACATGGTATCGAGACCAGGCTTAGCTTACAATGGCATCATTGAATTAATGTGATCATAGAACCATGAGTACTAGCTTGCTCCAAGCAATAGAAACCACAGAAGCAGCACTAATTGAGGCACAAGTTCATTTTGGGCATGGCACTGACAATGCCTGGGATGAAGCTGTTTTTTTGGTATTGGGTGCCTGTGGCATGCCATTGGATGCACAAGAAAAAGAATTAAAAAACAAGCTCACTCAAAGCCAGCTTAACCAAGTTCAAACGTGGCTGACTAAACGCATTCAACAGCGTATACCTTTACCTTATTTGTTAGGTGAAACTTGGTTTGCGGGTATTCCTTTTAGGATTAGCCGAAACGTGATTATCCCACGTTCACCCATGGCCGAGCTTATTAGCGGGCACTTTTCGCCTTTTGTGAAACAGCCCCCTATGTCTGCGCTCGATCTGTGTTGTGGAAGTGGTTGCATGGGTATTGCGATGGCGTTACATATGGATATTCCCCATGTGGACATGGTGGATATTGCCTCCGATGCATTGACCTTAAGCCAAGAAAATATTGACCGCCACAATTTAAACGACCAAGTTCAGGTGGTGAAGTCAAACTTGTTTGCAGGCCTTGATCCCAAGTCCTATGATTTGATTGTTAGTAATCCTCCATATGTAGATGCTAATGATTATAGCCAAATGCCAGCTGAATTTTCCCACGAGCCTAAATTAGCACTAGTCTCCGGAAGGGATGGATTAAATCTTACCGCAGCCATGTTGTCGCAAGCCGCAAATTGGCTTTCGGAGCAGAGCCTTATTGTCATTGAAGTGGGTAATAGTGAAGTAGCATTGCAAGAGGCTTTGCCAGAGGTGCCGTTTATGTGGCTTGATTTAAGTCACGGAGGTAACGGTATTTTTTGTCTTACAGGCGCACAATGTAGACAATACCAAGCTCGATTTAGGGCTTGGCACAATTCTCGTTGATCAGCCCTTAGTTTGCGGGTTAGACCGCTAAACAGCTATAATTTAACCTGCATTTTTTTAGAGTTAAAAGTTCATGTCTGGTAACACGTTTGGTAAATTATTTACGGTCACTACGTTTGGTGAAAGCCATGGCCTAGCTTTAGGCGCCACAATTGATGGTTGCCCTGCAGGGTTTGAGTTGTCAGAGTCGGATTTACAAGTCGATTTAGACCGGCGTAAACCGGGCACTTCAAGGCACACTACCCAACGTAGAGAAGCCGATCAGGTGCGTATTTTGTCTGGAGTTTTCGAAGGTCGCACTACCGGCACACCTATCGGTCTACTCATTGAAAATACCGACCAACGATCTAAGGATTACGGCAACATTAAGGATCAATTTCGTCCTGCCCACGCCGATTACACCTACATGCATAAATATGGTTTAAGAGATTACCGCGGTGGTGGTCGATCCTCTGCCCGTGAAACCGCCATGCGCGTAGCCGCTGGGGCTGTGGCCAAAAAGTTCTTAGTTGGCCAAGGCATTGCGATTCATGGCTACTTATCACAACTAGGGCCTATAAAGTTGGCTTGCCAAGATCCCAGTATTGTTAATGATAACCCGTTCTTTTGTGGTGAAGTTGGTAAGCTAGAAGAACTTGAACATTTTATGGATGCCTTACGTAAATCGGGTGACTCTATTGGCGCTGAGGTCACTGTTGTGGCTAGTGGTGTTGCAGCAGGTATAGGCGAGCCGGTATTTGATCGGTTAGATGCCGAGCTAGCCCATGGGCTAATGAGTATTAATGCTGTTAAAGGCGTAGAAATTGGAGACGGCTTTGACGTGGTTTCTCAGCGCGGCACAGAACACCGTGACGAGATGAGCCCCAATGGGTTTTTGTCTAATCACGCGGGCGGTATTTTAGGCGGCATTAGCAGTGGCCAAGATATTATTGCGCGCATTGCGCTTAAACCCACATCCAGTTTGCATTTGCCGGGTCAGTCTATCGACACCCAAGGTAATGCCGTAGAGGTCATCACAAAAGGCCGCCATGACCCTTGTGTTGGTATACGTGCCACGCCTATTGCCGAAGCGATGATGGCGTTAACTTTAATGGATCATTTCTTGAGACAGCGTGGCCAAAATGGCAGCACTCATTATGACCTGCCTACAATTAAGTAAATTAAACACGATGAAGCCCCTGAAATTATCACTTCAGTACAGCCTTATAGCGGCTTTTTTTAGCATGATGAGCTGCACTGTTTTTGCAGACAGTATTAGGCTAGCCACCACAACCAGCACTTATAACTCTGGCCTGATGGAATATTTATTAGGCCATTATGCTCAAGTGAGCGATACAGAAGTTCAAGTGATTTCTGTAGGTACGGGCAAAGCACTGAAAATGGCTGAGAATGGTGATGTTGATCTGGTAATGACCCATGCCCCAGCAGCCGAGGCTAGGTTTGTTGCGCAAGGGTTTGGTATTGAAGCACAAAGCGTAATGTATAACGATTTTGTACTTGTAGGTCCCCAAGATGATGATGCTAAGGTAAGGCAAGTGCACACGGTCACCGAAGGCCTGTCCCGTATCGCTAAATTAAATAAACGTTTTATCTCTCGAGGCGATGATTCAGGCACCCATAAAAAAGAACTGCAGTTGTGGAAGCACCTCGGTGCAGCCCCCACTTTTGATGGATACTTAGAATCTGGTCGAGGCATGGGGCACAGTTTACAGATGGCGTCAGAAATGAGCGCCTATACTATGACAGACAGAGGCACTTGGCTTGCACTTAAAGACAAACTGCAATTGCGCTTAGTCTTAGAAAGTGATCCAAAATTACTTAACCCATACCAAGTGATGTTAGTGAATCCTGCCCGCCATCCTCACGTTAATATTAATTCAGCACGCCGTTTTTCCCTTTGGCTAATCAGCCCAGAAGGTCAAAAGGCGATTGGCAGTTTCCGTATTCATGGTGAGGTACTGTTTGTGCCCTCGGCGAAATAAACACTGATATGTATAATTTATGGACTACATTTAGCGCCGCATTAGCTCAACTATGGAGTGGAGACCCTCTTTTGTGGGGCATCGTAGCGGTTTCTTTTAGTGTGTCGGCAAGTGCATTACTCATTGCTTTGTTACCGGCATTAACTACGGGTTTTATGCTGGCTTATTTCCGTTTTCCTGGCCGTTGGGCTGCAATTAGTGTTTTGAATAGTTTGTTAGCTGTGCCTACAGTAGTGGTAGGGTTGGTGCTCTACATGCTTTTGTCTAGAGCAGGGCCGCTGGGTGATTTAAACTTATTATTTACCCGACCAGCGATGATTATAGGCCAAATTTTATTGTGTTTTCCGTTGTTAGTAGCCATGAGTTTAAGTGCTTTTCAGGCTGCTGATCATCGAGTTTTAGAAACAGCAAAAACCCTAGGCGCTAGTCCTTGGCAAGCATTTGTTACCTTGTTGTTTGAAGTGCGCTTTGCATTGCTTGCAGCGGTTGTCACAGCCTTTGGGCGTATTATTGCCGAAGTGGGCAGTGCCATGATGGTGGGCGGTAACATTCTTCATCATACCCGTAATATTACTACCGCCATTGCCTTAGAAACTGGTAAAGGCGAGTTTGTGCAAGGCGTTGCTCTTGGCATTGTATTACTAACACTAGCCTTGGTATTAAACATAAGTTTAGGTTGGATGCAAAGCCACAGTCGTGTGTTGAGGCATGGTGACTAATGCGCTTAGAACTAAATAACCTTTGTCAAAGCTTTGGCGATGGCCCATTATTCACCATTGAGCATTTACAGCTTTCTAGTGGTGATGCTGTGCATTTACACGGCCCAAACGGTGCAGGCAAGTCTACCTTAATGAAAATTATGGCGGGCCTTCAAAAACCCACATCAGGGCAGGTGGAACTGACACCGACAGCTAAAGAAAGTGTGTTGCAGCAAGCCGTGATCTATCTACACCAACATACCTATTTGTTCGACATGGACGTGCGCAGTAATGTGGAATATGGTCTGCGCATAAGGCGCGAAAAGTCACCTCAAAAGGTTAATCAAGCATTGCTTTGGGCAGGTTTAGAGCACATGCAATTCCGGCAAGCGCATGTATTGTCGGGCGGAGAACGCCAGCGTTTAGCTTTGGCTCGGGCTTTAGTGTTGGATCCTGCGTTAATATTATTGGATGAGCCCACCAGTAATCTGGATGCTGAATCGGTAGCTAGAATCGAACAAATGTTGCAGGATTTGCATCGCAGAGGCACAGGTTTTGTGCTGTCTTGCCACCAAGACAACGCGTTAACTAAGCTGTGTAATCAACACTGGTTATTAGCGTCTGGCACACTTACAGTGCAAGCCTAAGTTGCATGCTAGGCACTATGCCTTTAGCGCGAATTAGTGTTTGCCACGCCCAGGGCCCTTTTTACCCGAAAAGCCACCTTTAGGTTTATCTGCTGGCACCCGGAACAATAAATATAAATCTTGTAATAATTCTGGGATTTGTTCGCACAGTTGTTGGCAAAATTCAGGCTGACGACGCAGCTCTTCAAGTTCCTCATCTTCATCTAGCTTAGCCGCTAACATGAAGGGTAACAAACATTCAGCCACATCTTCTTCTTGTTGTGAAAACCAAGCGTCTTCTTGGCTAAAGATTAACTCCATAAAACCCTGAGCCCAATACTCCAGTAAACAATCGCCTTCAGAGTCTGGTTCTAGGGTTAGGTCGCAAGGTAGGTCGATGTCTTGGTCGGATTCTAAACATTCGCGCAAAAAAGCAAATTCTTGGCGAATGAGATTGAGCATTTCATGGCGTTCGGCACTGTCTTCTATTACTGGATTTTCGGCCATTACCTGTTGCAGCCATTCATGCTCTGGCAAGGGCTCTGGACTGATTGCCAAAGCGCACAAGTAACCGTGCAGGGCAATATAATCTAATGCCTCTTCTTGTACCTTATCGGATAAAAGATAGGCATCTAACTGGTCAATCTGGCTGTCGGTTAGGGGGTCACGGGTACTGGACATGTGCTTGAGCTCAAAATGGTGAATATGCCTATTGTAACTCATGCTGGACCAACAGAGTATTTTTACGCAGTGGATGGATAGGCAATGTTTTTTTGGTTAATGCTAAGAAGAGTAATAGAAGGGTGACACATGGAGCGCCATGGCGGATAATGCGCGCCATGAATGACACCCCTGAACAACTCCTGCATACGCTATTTGGCTACGAACAATTTCGCGGCCAGCAACTGGATGTAATACAACACGTGATCGAAGGTGGCGACGCCTTAGTATTGATGCCTACCGGTGGCGGTAAATCTATTTGTTATCAAATTCCTGCGTTGTTAAGGGAGGGTGTGGGGGTGGTTATTTCCCCCTTAATTGCCCTGATGCAGGATCAAGTGTCAAACCTGCAACAGTTAGGTGTTAATGCCCAGACTTTACATTCTGGCATCGATTGGCAGCAGCAACAGCAGATTGAACAAAGCGCCTTAAATGGCGAGTTGGATTTGCTTTATGTGTCACCAGAGCGTTTGATGACGGATGCTTGTATGCACTTGCTAAGGTCTTGTAAAGTGGCATTGTTTGCTATTGATGAAGCGCACTGTGTGTCTCAATGGGGACATGATTTTAGGCCTGAGTATTTGCAATTAGAATTCCTTCAACAAAACTTCCCACATATTCCTAGAATGGCACTCACTGCCACTGCAGACCGGCCAACTCAACAGGAGATGGTAAAACGTCTGGGTTTAGGTCAAGCGCAACAATACATTAGTAGCTTTGACAGACCTAATATTCGTTACCGCATCATGCAAAAGCAAAAAGGCAAACAACAACTGTTAGATTTTATACAGCTACAACATGAAGGCAATGCCGGCATTGTTTATTGTATGTCCCGTAAAAAGGTAGATGAAACGGCATTGTGGTTAGTTGAACAAGGTGTTGCTGCATTACCTTATCACGCAGGTTTAGGCGGCGAACAAAGAGCCCGTAATCAGCAACGATTCTTAAATGAAGAAGGTTTGGTAATGGTGGCGACCATTGCTTTTGGTATGGGTATTGATAAGCCTAATGTGCGTTTTGTAGCGCACTTAGATTTACCTAAAAGTATTGAATCTTACTATCAAGAAACGGGTAGGGCCGGCCGAGACGGTTTGCCCGCAGACGCGTGGATGGTGTATGGCTTACAAGACGTCATGTGGCTACGACAGCGGTTAGAACAAGCAGACATGGATGCCGGTATAAAACGTTCTGAGCAATCTAAACTAGACGCTATGTTGGGCTTGTGTGAAATCACCCATTGCCGCAGGCAGGCCATTTTGAGCTATTTTAATGAAGCCTCTTCGAACAGTTGTGGTAATTGCGATAATTGTTTAGAACCCGTGGCTACTTTTGATGGCACCGAGGTAGCCCGTAAGGCGCTATCCTGTGTTTACCGTAGTGGTCAACGTTATGGTGTAGCCCATTTAATCGACATACTCATGGGCAAACCAACGGACAAAATAAAAGCCGCAGGGCATGACAAAATATCAACCTTTGCTTTAGGTCAAGAGCTAGATCAAAAACAGTGGCGCTCAGTTTATCGACAGCTGTTGGCCCTAGGGTTAGTCGCCAGTGATCCAGAGCACTATGGAGGCTTGAGGTTATTGCCGCTGTGCAGGCCTTTACTTAAAGGCGAAACAGAACTTCAACTGCGGCTGGATCGTAAAGTGTCTATTAAAACGCCCAAAGCATCCAAAGCACGATTACAAATTGCCGATGAAGATATGGATTTATGGCAGCTGTTACGAGAATTGCGCATGGCTTTAGCGCAAGATCAAAAGGTACCGCCTTATGTCATCTTTAGCGACGCGAGTCTGTTGGAAATGGTCCATGGGAAACCCAAAACGTTACTCGAAATGAGCCATATACATGGGGTGGGTGAAAAGAAACTAGACCGTTACGGGGGTGACTTTTTAGCGCTTATTTGTCAACACGCCTAGTCAGCTATGGTAATATTTTATTTTGCCCTAAACGCTCATATTATTATTTTAAAGGAAACCCTTAATGGCCAGTTTACAAGATCAATTGCTAAAAGCCGGTTTGGCTAATGAAAAGCAATCGAAACAAGCCACTAAAGCAAAAAAGAAACAAACTCGTGACGTGCGTAAAGGTGTGGATGTAGGTGAAACAGCCTCGCAGCGCGCCCATAGCGAAAAACAGTCCCAAGCAGCTCGTTCTAAAAAACTCAACGCCCAGCGCGACGCCCAACAACAAAATCGTGCCCTAGTGGCTCAAGTGAAACAAATACTCGAGCGCTGCCAGTTAGACTTAACGGGGGGCGATGTCAGTTACAACTTTGTAGACGGTAAAGCGATTAAAAAACTCTATGTTGACTTGCAGCAGCAAGCTGCTCTAAGCCGTGGGTCTTTGGTTATTGTGGGTTTAGGTGAGCACTATTTTGTGGTTCCAGCAAACGTAGCACAACGTATCGAAGAGCGCGCTCCAGAAACCTTGATCATCCGAGCCGAAGCTTCAAAAGATAGCAAGGTCGATGACGATGATCCCTATGCAGATTTTGCCATTCCAGATGACCTAATGTGGTAACCATGGCGAATCAAGTAGAGCTGGGCATCCAAGATGCCGATAAAAACGTAGCCAAAAAGCGCCAGCAACAATTACAAAAAAGGCTGCGCAGAGACGTAGGCCGTGCCATTGACGACTACGCCATGATTGAGCAAGGCGACAAAGTGATGGTGTGTTTGTCTGGTGGCAAAGACTCTTATGCCATGCTCGATATTTTGATGCAATTACAAAAAAGTGCCCCCATTGATTTCGAAATACTGGCGGTTAATCTAGACCAGAAACAGCCTGGTTTTCCAGCCCATATATTGCCAAAATACCTGACCGAAGTGGGTGTGGATTTCCACATCATTGAGCACGATACCTACAGTGTGGTGAAAGAGGTTATTGCAGAAGGTAAAACCACCTGCGGCTTATGTTCTCGTATGCGTCGCGGCACCTTGTATCGGTTTGCTCAAGAGCGCGGTATCACCAAAATTGCCTTAGGCCACCATCGCGACGATATTTTAGAAACTTTCTTTTTAAACATGTTTCACGGTGGCAAACTAAAAGCCATGCCAGCGCGTTTATTAAGTGATGACGGCCTCAATACGGTGATCCGGCCGCTGGCTTATGCTAAAGAGCAAGATATTGCCGAATACGCGCAGCTTAAACAGTTTCCTATAATCCCTTGTAACTTATGTGGCTCCCAAGACAACTTACAGCGCCAACACATTAAAGCCATGTTGCAAGGTTGGGAAAAGAATCACCCTGGGCGTATTGAAAGTATGACCCAGTCCCTACAAAACATCGTTCCTTCACACCTTATGGATACCAAACTCCATAACTTTAAACGCACCGAACAGCTTAGTGATGACCAAGTCAACGAAGAAGTTGATCTAGCACTGCTCAATTTACCGTTTTAACAGCCAATATATGTGCCCTCATGCAATATGAGGCTTAGGCATTTAGTTTTTTATAATTCCCCATACTACAAAACAACGCACTCTTCACTTGATGGCCAAATTCACTGTACCACTACAGGCTGTGCATTTTGCATAGCTTATTCTTGAAATTAAGGAGCGCAGCCGCTCTTTTTTTACGATCAGGTGCGCAATAAAAAAATAAGCATCTATACTTTTTAGAGTACATAGGAGGCGCCTGAGGGGAGCAATAATTAGAAGCGCCGTGCACTAATAATTATTATGAGGCTATGTGGCCTCATAAATGGGCTGT
>JAQRMV010000004.1:40806-51316 GCA_028598985.1 Gammaproteobacteria bacterium | reverse complement strand
GCAAACACGTGGCTTGGGCTAAACATAACCAAGCCATTGGCAGCCACTGCACTGGCAATGGAAGATTGAAGAAACTTACGTCTTGATACGGCCATGATAGCCTCCTAGTTGCTGGTCTAATATTCACTGAGACCAGTTTAGGCAAGGCATGTAAATGGGCCTAGGTACAAAGGGTTAACCTGGGGGTGTACTGTGTTAACCAAAGTTAACGGCAGCCCAAAATGACCTAGGACTTGGCTGCTAGGTAATCTAATACGAGGGTTTTGATGAGGTTCACATCGTTGCTTTCAAAGTCGGTTTTATACTTTTTTTTCAACCCAAATTCGGTCAAAGTGTAGTGTACATCTGCGGTAATATTATGTTGCTGTAAGCAGCCTTTTACGCAATGTAAATGACATCCGTCGAGGGCAATTATTTTACGTCCAGATTGGGCTTTTTTTACTAAACTGGGGACGTTGCCGCCTATCCCCACAATACAAGACATCTCGGCGCTGTGTTCACGGTCCATCTCTAAAGCCACCTGATTGGCTAGTTGGGCATTATTGGAACACCCAGAACAGGAATAAATAAGAGGTAGGGGCTTTGCATGACGGCTCATTAATTGTTCTCAGTGATGATTAATAAGCCGTAGAGTATAGTGAACTGGAGTGTTTGTTTTGATCTATGTCTAATGTTTGTTGGTTAATGCACAATCCTAACGTCCAATAAAAAATTGGTGCAATGGCGGCATTACCTGTGTTATTTCAACACCTAATTCTTGCGCGGCATGGGTGGGCCAGTAGGGGTCTCGGAGCATTGCCCTAGCTAGTAAAACGATGTCTGCCTGGCGGCTGGCAATAATGTTTTCTGCTTGTTTGGCTTGGGTTATTTCGCCAACGGCCATGCTCATTAATCCCGTACTTTGGCGTAAATCTGCCGCCATACCTACTTGCTGGGCAATGCCGCCGTTGATAGAACCACGAGCTGCAGGGGTGGCGCCGCCAGAGCTACAATCGATTAAATCTACACCGAGCTCTTTGAGCCATGTAGCCACTTGAATATTGTCTTGAACGCTGAGGCCACCGTCTACCCAATCGGTCATAGATAGACGTACGGCTAAAGGCAGCCCTTGAGGCCACACTGCTCTAACCTTTGAGGTGGTATCTAGTAGCATTTTGGCTCGGCTTTTAAGGTCGCCACCATAAGTATCGGTACGCGTATTGACTAGCGGCGATAAAAAACTGTGGAGTAAATAGCCGTGGGCACAATGCACTTCTAGAAATTCATAACCTGCATTTATGGCTCGTTGTGCGGCCGCAACAAAGGCATTTTGTACCTCGTCTATGTCGGTTTGATTCATCGCGTGGGGAGCCTTCCATAAACGTGTGCCGTCATCATCAAACGGTGTGTTAGTGGGCCCCATGGTGTGCCAACCGCCTTGTTCGTCTGTTAGTTGTTGTCCGCCTAACCAGGGTGGAGCGCTGCTGCCTTTGCGGCCAGAATGAGCCAGTTGCACACCGGCTACGGCACCTTGTTGCTTAATAAAGGCGATGATGGGTTTTAATGCTTCAACTTGGGCATCATTCCACAGGCCCATACAGGCTGGAGTAATTCGGCCTTCTGGCAATACGGCAGTGGCTTCTGCAATCACCAAACCTGCTCCCCCTACAGCTTTAGAGCCTAATTGAGACATGTGCCAAGGTTGAGCTACTCCATCTACGGCTTGATATTGGCACATGGGCGCCACCCCAATACGGTTACGTAAGGTGATGTCTTTAATAGTAAGGGGGCTAAACAGCTGTGACATAAGGTGATTCCAATGGAAGTGGTGGAGTTCTGTATGGACCATGCCATGGCGGCTAAAAAGGGTCAATAGGTGGCTAAATAAGATGGTTAAATAGTTGATTTACATTTGCTAAAGGGCAGGCTTAGGTTTTATGATCGTGCTTTTGAGGCACATTTAATGAATATTGCTCGTCACCAAACCAATGAACGCACCAGCAAAGTGGTGGTACACAATAACGTGGCGTATTTGTGTGGCCAAGTTGCCGCTGATGCCGAAGCAGACATTACGCAACAAACACAAACCATGTTGGCTAAAGTAGATGACCTGCTTGCTAGTGTTGGGTCAGATTCTAGCCGTATGTTAAGCGCTACCATTTACCTTAAATCAATGGATGATTTTGCTGCCATGAATTTGGTTTGGAATGCGTGGGTACCCACGGGACATGCGCCTGCACGTGCATGTGTACAGGCTGCAATGGCACGTGAGGCCTTGCTGGTTGAGATTTCTGTTACGGCTGCTTGCTAATGGCTGACCAAAGTGGCCAGCAGAGCATTTAGTCAAATCGCTTCCAGCGCATGCGCCGCATTAAGTGGTCTTTAATCACAAATTGGTGATACAAAGCGGCGATGATGTGAGTCAGCAGAACCAATACAAGTAACTTGGTTAAAACGCCGTGGGCGGTGCGTGCGGTTAAGTGTTCAAAGGTTTCTGGTATGAGGCTGGTGCCTGCAAAAATACTCGCAAAATCCGCTTCTATCGCCATGGCTATGCCACTGCCAATGACAGCAAAAATTAGCAGGTAAATAAGGCGGTGGGCCCACTTGGCCATGGTGCCTAGCATCGAACCTTGAGGGTTAGCAGCGCTCGGTTTGCCCCGTAGCTTAATATTCAAATACCGCAAGATGAGTAATAGGCCCGTAATTACGCCAAAAATGGCATGGCCTTGCAAAGCGCCTAGTTTTTCTGGGTTGCTGTTGGCCATGGGTTCTAGCAATTGACTGCCGGCAAATAAAGACAGGCTGACCATAATAGCTATCAGCCAGTGGAAAAACACACCAATGCGGTTGTATTGCGAGTTGTTTTGCATATCTCTTACTCCATTATTTCCATTTAATATGTAGCTTGGGTTAGCCCATGGTCAATGGATGCTTGGTTAGGGCTTCGTCAACCATTCTCTTCCTTTTAGCATTAAATTCCAATAGATGGAAGGCATGGCTTTGGCTTTTAGCCACCACGCCCTACGGGTAGGTTTGGTGCCGTCTAGAAACCAGGTTGGGAAAGTAGGTAGGAGTTTGCCGCCATAACCAAACTCGGCCAATACAATGCGACGACGTGAAACCGTAAGTGGGCATGAACCGTAGCCGTCATATATGGCTGTGAGTGGTTTGTGAGCTAATAAGCTTAATATGTTTTGTGCCACTACAGGGGCCTGTTTTCGCACCGCTGCGGCGGTTTTTGCGTTGGGTGTATTAGCCCCGTCACCCAAGCCAAATACATTGCTGTAATGGGGGTTTTGCAGGGTGTCAGGTGTAACATTAACCCATCCTGCGGCGTCCGCAATAGGCTGGCCGCGCATAAAGTCGTGGGCGGTTTGTGGAGGGCATACATGGAGCATGTCAAAATGTTTGGTTTCTTGGCCCACCACTGCACCGTCTTTGATTAGGTTGAACGTAGCGGTTTGTGTAGGCCCATCTACTTTTACCAGTTGGCTATTAAGCTGTAAGTCAATGCCGTAACCTTCTACGGTGTCCATTAATGCTGGAACGTAGGCAGGCACACCAAATAATACGCCGCCGGCGTTATGAAAGGCGACCTTGATATTGTTTAATAGGCCTTTTTGTTGCCACCAATCAGCTGACAAATAGAGTGCTTTTTGGGGTGCTCCGGCACACTTTATAGGCATGGGAGGCTGGGTAAATAAGGCGCTGCCTTGTTTTAATTGCTGCACTAATTGCCATGTGTAGGGGGCAAGGTCATACCGATAGTTAGAGGTAACACCATGCTGGCCAAGGGTTTGTGTTAAACCTTCGATGGCATCAAAATCCAACTTTAAACCCGGAGCTACCACTAACGCTTTATATTCAATCACATCGTCGTTATCAAGCACCACACTGTTGCTGTCTGCCTTGAATTCTACGGCCGCTTGTTGAACCCAGGTCACGCCTTTAGGTATCACCGATGCCATGCTTCGAGTGGTGTCTTTGGCGTTAAAAATTCCGGCGCCAACCAAGGTCCATCCGGGCTGGTAGACGTGGCTTGCAGAGGCGTCTATTAAAGCAATGTTAAGCGTAGGTTTGCGTTTTAGTAAGCTGCTGGCAGTCGCAATACCGGCGGCCCCGGCACCTACGATGCAGACATCATAGTTAGTTTTTGGCATGGTAGTAGTCTCTCAACGGTTAATGGCTTATTTATTATATTCTTAATTGGTAATAAGCTTATAATATAATAATATATCATTATAGTAGAAAAGGCGAATATAGATGCGGGGTGGGTGCTTGTATTGCCTTGCCTAGCGGTTTTGGTAGGTTAGAATAATAAACCGAAGTGCTCACATGGCCATAGTTAGCATTTCACCAGAAACCCATTGGATTAGTTAATATTAATGGCTATTATAATGCGTTGTTGGTTTTTTTGACCCAGCAGTTTTAGCTGGTTTTATTAAGCCCGAACACCTAGAGTTGTTAATCGTACACCTAGACCCCACAGAGTAACTTAAGTTACTAAACAACTACACACCGAAAACCATTGCTAAGTGGTCTAAGTAAGTGCCCTAATTAATTGGCTATGTTAGAGAGAATGAAAATGATTGATACTAAAAAGTTTTACATTAACGGGGCATGGGTTGCCCCATTGTCGGGCCGTGAAATGGACGTAATAGACCCGTCTACAGAGCAAGTGTGTGGCACCATTTCAATAGGCGACCAAGCAGATACAGACGCCGCCGTAGCTGCGGCTAAAGCTGCATTTGACGGTTGGAGCCAAACCCCCAAGGCCGAACGTTTAGCGCTGTTAAAAAAGTTTTTGAACATCTACCAAGCTCGTAACGAAGAAATGGGCCGTGCCATTAGTCAAGAAATGGGCGCGCCTATTGATTTGGCGCTGACGTCGCAAGCAGGATCTGGTTTTTCACACACCAAAGGCCTGATTAGAGAGCTTGAAAAATTTGAATTTGAACGTGGCTTAAGTGATCGTGCACCTAATGACCGCATCATTTATGAAGCCATTGGTGTGTGTGCCCTAATCACTCCTTGGAACTGGCCCATGAACCAAGTAAGCCTTAAAGCCATTGCTGCCATGGCTGCGGGTTGCACCATGGTGCTTAAACCCTCTGAAATTGCGCCTTTATCAAGTTTGGTATTTGCCGACATGATTCACGAGGCGGGTATTCCAGCTGGTGTATTTAACATGATCAACGGCGATGGTGTGGGTGTGGGTTCGCAGCTTACCAGTCATCCAGATGTTGATATGGTGTCGTTTACGGGCTCTACTAGGGCCGGTGCACTTATCTCTAAAAATGCTGCCGATACGGTTAAACGAGTGGCGTTAGAACTAGGTGGCAAAGGTGCTAACATCGTTTTTGCCGATGCCGACGAAAAGGCCATTGTGCGGGGTGTGTTCCACTGCTTCAACAATACCGGACAATCCTGCAATGCACCCACGCGTATGTTGGTGGAAGGCTCTTTTTACGACCAGGCTGTAGCCATTGCTACGGCAGCGGCTGCTAAGGTCCAAGTGGGTAGAGCGGCAGATCACGGTCGTCATATTGGCCCGGTTGTGTCCGAGCTTCAATACAACAAGATTCAAGCCTTAATTAAGGTAGGTATTGATGAAGGTGCCCGTGTGGTTGCTGGTGGTCTTGGCAAACCTGAAGGATTAGAGACAGGTTACTTTGTTAAGCCCACCATCTTTGCCGACGTTAATAATGACATGCAAATTGCCCGCGAAGAAGTGTTTGGTCCTGTGTTATGTATGATTCCTTTCGATTCGGAAGAAGAGGCTATTGCCATTGCTAATGACACGGTTTACGGACTCACCAACTACATTCAAACCCAAGACGGCGCCAAGGCTAACCGTATTGCTCGTCGCCTGCGTTCGGGTATGGTTGAAATGAATGGTACATCAAGGGCGTCAGGCTCACCTTTTGGTGGCTACAAACAATCGGGTAACGGTCGTGAAGGCGGTGTGTGGGGGTTAGAAGACTTCTTAGAAGTGAAGTCTATTAGTGGTTGGACCATAGACTAACATGCTTATTACACTGCCCGATTACCGTCGGATCTACTCTACCATTCACTCGTTGTTGTTAGCCGATGAAGTGGGCAGCCACGAAGCTAGCTTTTTGTTGAGTGTGTATGGGGCCCAAATTTTGAAACGTCATTACGGTATTGCAGCTCAGCCGGTGGTTGGTAGTGCTGCATATCACTTGGGTTTACAAGCTAAAGTGCTGGCCTTTGGTGAGTACAAAAACGGCCGTTTAGAAAGCCATAACCAACAACACCACTGCTGGGTGGAAGCGGACGGTTGGCTGATAGATTTTATGGCGCCTTTGTTTCCTGTGTTAGTAAAACGAGCGGGGAAAGACGCTAAAATAGACGCTTGGATGATGCAGAAGCCTATGGCTAAGGCTAAAAAAACTTTAGGGGAGCTACGGCATCAGGGCGATTTTTATGTATTGGAAAACGACGCTTTAGCGAGCCAAAAAATGTCTCAATTGGTCAATGAAAAGGCGCATATTCAAAGGGGAAAGCTTGCGGTAGATTGGTTTGTTAAAGCCCCTAAAAAGATGCCTTCGCCACTTAATGTTAATTATGAAGGTGCTCAAGATGCCGGCAAGAAAAAACTCATTGCGTATAAAAGTTTTCTTGTTAGTGGCGCTTGGTAACGAGCCCGTTGCTTAGATACATCTATGGCTTCTTATGCGGCTCGTTTAGATAAATTTATTAGTCAAGAATTAGGCTACAAAAAAAGCCAAGTTCAGCTTTTGTTGGCCCGTGGGTTAGTTAATGTAGATGATGTGGTTTGCCGCAACGGCGAACAACGTATTGGCCAGTTTTCAAAAGTACAAGTTGAGGGCAGGGTATTAAGGCACCATAAGCCTGTTTACCTAATGCTGCATAAACCTGCAGGTGTTGTGAGTGCCACTACCGACGCAGAGCACACCACGGTGTTGGACCTGTTGCCTCAGCAATATCAGGGCTTACATATTGCCGGGCGCTTAGACCTTAATAGCACCGGTTTGGTGTTGTTAACTAACGATGGCCAATGGTCTAGAAAAATCACGCAACCCAGCACTAAACTACCCAAACACTACGAGGTTACCCTAGCTAATGCCATTACCCCACAACAAGTGGAGGGGTTTGAGCAGGGCATTTATTTTGCTTTTGAAGATTTAACCACCGCACCTGCTCAGTTAATTGTTACAGGGCTCACCACGGCCACGGTAATATTACATGAAGGCCGTTACCACCAAATAAAACGTATGTTTGGTCATTTCCGTAATCCTGTATTAAGCATCCACCGTACTCAAATAGGCCACATTAAATTACCCCAGTCATTGGCCGCCAAAGAGCACCTTGTGGTGTCAGACCCCATGGACTTTTGAGCGTAGTTTTTTGGTGTGACCTTTTTGTGTTTTTGTGTCTAAGCGCCTGGTTTTAGAACCCTTGGTGGGTTTGGTGGCGATGCGACGTTTTTCTTGCACCAAAGCCGCTTGAATTACTTGAGTGAGTTGCTCTAAGGCGACCTGACGGTTGGTGTCTTGGCTACGGCTGCCTTGGGATTTAATGATGATTTTGCCAGACGCGCTAATGCGGTGGTCTGCAGTATTAAGTAGTTTGTGTTTTACGTAGGGCGGCAAAGAGTTTGACGCTCGAATATCAAAAAACAGGTGCACCGCCGTAGAGGTCTTATTAACGTGTTGTCCGCCGGCACCCTGAGACCGCACAAACTGCTGCTCAATTTCTTGGGGGGGAATGGTGATGCGGTTGGATATTTTTAACATGCCCCATTATAAAGACTGTTGGCCCAATTTAGCCATCTGATTTTGATGACGGTTGTTTATGGGCGCAACAAATACTTTTGCTGAAATTCAGGGCTTACCTTGGTGAGCCAATAACTCATGGCGCTGGTGAAGACAAAAGCAAATATCAAACGGAACCAAAGCACACCAGACAGGTGAGCACCAAGAAGAAGCACTAACAAAGTGTCTTCGATCAAACTATGGCAAAAACCCAACAACACTAAAGAGGCAAATACGTCCTTTTTAGAAACATGGCCAGAATTGGCTTCTTTGATCAGTAAGCCGCCGCCAAAGGCCAGGCCAAGGGTGATACCTACTAACGTGATGGTGGTGGCTTCTTTGCCAATGCCCATTAATTTAAGGATGGGTTTAAGCATCCATTGAATAATTTTTTCTACGCCAATCACTCGCAATACCTTTAAAAAAGTGAGTAGTATTATGATGATGACTTGAATCATAAGCAGGGCTTTTGCTTGATTTAATATCCAATAACCCAGCCCCTCAGGGCTCGGTTGTGGTTGCCAAGCCATCACCACAGGGTCTTGCAGTAACTGGGTTTGGTGGTAAAAAGTATGTAATAACCACGCAAAAACAAAGGCACCCAACATACGTATAATGATGGCTGTGCGCATTCTCATGCCGGCTAGCTGCGCAATACGTACTTCAATAGGCAAGCCATGGGCCATTAATAATAATCCGCTTAGCACGGTCATCTGTGCCACAGTTAAACTACTGTCTGCGGCAAAGGAGTAAAGCACTATCATGCCACCATAAATGTTGGTGGCGATGGTGGCAGCCCATACTAGCCCCATTTCTTGGGGTAGGCCTACAAGCGCCATTAACGGGCCTAACCATTGCCCCAACAGTGCGACACCACCCATTTCTTCTAGTACCTTGACTATTAAAATTACAGGCACCATAAGTTTGAACAGTGGCCATGAAACAGCAATGATTTCGTTAAATAGTTCGGTAAAGAAGTGGCGTATTTGTGGCATTAAAGAAACCTTTGATTGGGTAGGCATATTGAGATAATGAAGAGAGGCTTGATGGTACCCGATTTGCCTAGCTGTGTCTTAAGGGGGTTAGATTAAACCGATGTATTGACACAGATTCAAGCACCATGCACTATCTGGCGTTGAAATTCGAGCCAATGGATGTAATTAATGAGTACTGCTTTACTAATTGCCCTAATACCCACCTTCTTTTTTGTATCGGTTACCCCTGGTATGTGTATGACCCTGTCTCTTACATTAGGCATGACCGTTGGCATACGTCGTGCCATGTGGATGATGTTGGGCGAGTTGATAGGTGTAGGTTTGGTGGCTGTTTTGGTGGTTCTTGGTGTGGCTGCATTAATTGTGCAATACCCAGAATTGTTTGTGGTGCTCAAAGTTTTAGGGGGTGCCTACTTACTTTATTTAGGTATACAGCTTTGGCGTTCCAGGGGAAAAATGGCCATAGATCTGAATGGCAGTCCAAAAAACACGGGCCGTTGGCAGTTGGCTAGCCAGGGTTTTATCACTGCAGTAGCAAACCCAAAAGGCTGGGCTTTTTTTATTGCCTTATTACCTCCGTTTATCGACCCAACACAGCCTTTACCAAGCCAGATGATTATATTATTGAGTGTAATTCTAAGTCTGGAAGCCATGTCTCTTATGGTCTATGCCCTAGGCGGAAAAAGCTTAAGTAAGATATTGCAAAAAAGTGGCAATGTACGCCTCATGAATCGCATTGCGGGCACCTTAATGATTGGTGTGGCGGGCTGGTTGGCACTGGGTTAATAACATGGGTTCCCACGCGGAGCATGGGAACCAGGGTGCGGCGGTCTCGTTCCCACGCTCAGGATTCCTCGTTCCCACGCTCAGGATTCCTCGTTCCCACGCTCTGCGTGGGAATGTGCAGGTTTAGGTTCCCACGCGGAGCATGGGAACCAGGGGCTGGTTATTTACCACTGCGTACAAATGTCTAATATTCCGTGGTGGCCCTCATAATCCCTAGCGCTGGAATAGCACCAATGTTCTGCGACCTCTACGTACCCACGTTTTACGGGATTGAAATGTATATAGTCAACTTTTTGCGTCATCATTGAATGGTTCTGAATCAATTCAGGGTGCACTCCTTCTTGCCATAATTGTAGAGCGCGGTTGTGTTTATGAGCTTTTTTGTAATGCTTGAGTTGATCTAAAATGGTATTAAGCTTGTGCTGGTGAAAGTAATTGATAAGTTGCCGTGCGGTAAAGGATTTTAGTCGACTAATATCTCGATCTAACTTCGGACTTTGAGCAACCATGTGTAAATGGTTTTCTAGTACCACGTATGCATAAACTTTTAGGCCTTCAAGTTGCAAATGTTTAATTGCGTCAAATATGATCTGTACTGTTTTTGGGCGAGTAAAAATGGGTATCCAGTGTAAAACCGTTAGGGTGATAAAGTGCGGTTGGTCTGGTTGGGTGAATTTGTATCGACTGCGGCCCATAAGATCTTCCTTGAAACATGTGCTTGAGTGTAAGCATAGCAGATATGTGGGAATGTGCAGGTTTGGGTTCCCACGCGGAGCATGGGAACCAGGGTGAGGCAGTCTCGTTCCCACGCTCTGCGTGGGAATGCATGGGGCTGGTTATGGCAGCCAAAGTGCAGCAATTAAGAACATAGATACCACAAACCATGTGAGTGAGGTAAGTTGCCAGAAGAGTAATGCACGGGACTGTTTAGTTTCGGTTACGGGTGAT
>JAQRMV010000004.1:37127-40706 GCA_028598985.1 Gammaproteobacteria bacterium | reverse complement strand
TGGGGCTGGTTATGGCAGCCAAAGTGCAGCAATTAAGAACATAGATACCACAAACCATGTGAGTGAGGTAAGTTGCCAGAAGAGTAATGCACGGGACTGTTTAGTTTCGGTTACGGGTGATAAAAACTCTGGGTTGGGTTGGGTCAGGTCTTGTAAGAAATCATCTAAATTCAGATACCGTTGTTCTAAGTCGACCGCCAAACCTTTCATCAATGCACGATCAAACCAGATAGGCACAATGGCGTTAAAGCGCTGGGCGGGAATATAGTGTAGTTTGCTTAAATGAGCTGGGCTGTGGCAATGTTCTAGTGTGTCACCGTAGGGCAGGTGTTGGGTGAATATTTCATAGGTAATACTGGCTAAAGAGTATAAATCGCCCTGAATGCCGGTATTTTGTCCAAGACGAATGAGGGGGTCGGCGTAATCTAAGGTGCCAAGCACTTTGTCTCTTTCTAGGGCGACAAAAATTTCGTCAATGCCTGCTACAAACACAGAACCAAAATCCACTATGGTGATGTGACCTGCGTCATCAATCATGATATTGCCAGGTTTTAGGTCTTGATGAAGGGTTTCGCGTTTATGAAATGCCCGTAATCCCTGCGCAATTTGGCGTACTATATCAATGGCTATATAGGGTTTTGGGTATGGGTTTTGTTCGATCCAGTGATCTAAGGATATGCCATCTATAGGCTCCATTAAGTAATACAAAAAAGTTTTTGGGCGTGGGCTCTTGCCTACTTTTACTACGTGGGGGCTATGTATTCTATTGCCAATCCATTCTTCCATGATAAAACGTTCTATAAACGCTGGGTCGTCATCGTAGTTGGGTGATGGGGTTTTCATGATCCATTGCTGACCCGTCTCTATGTCCTTAACTCGGTATAGCTGGCTACGACTGCTGGCATAGATTTCTTCTCCCACCAAAAAACCATCCAGCTTCATACCTACGTCTAAAGGTGGAGGAAACGGCAGTTGAGTGAGTTTATCCGCGAGATCATCCATGTTGTCTCTGATCAAATGGTCTATATGAATCAATTGGCAGCTAATGTTGTCGGTGCTACCGGCGTTATAGGCGCTTTGTATTAGCTGTTCACAGCACAGGGTGAGGTCTTTGTTTTGTTGGATCAAGCTTTGGATGGTTTGCGGCTCTAAGCTGTCGTGAATACCATCGGTGGTGAGTAAGTAGGTGTCTCCCTCTTCAATGGCTAAGGCTCGGTAGTCTAGGTCTAAATGCACGTCCATACCCATAGCTCTCGATAAACAAGAATTGGATTTGGATAGTGGGGTAATGTGATCTTGAGTTAAGCACTCCATGCGATCGCCACGAATGCGGTAAATTCGGCTGTCGCCAATATGGAACAGGTGGGCGGTATGAGACTTGATGATTATGGCTGAAAAGGTGCAGATCCAACCACGGCTGTCTAAGTATTCATTGCTGCGTGAATATAAGGTGCGGTTAACGGCCGAAAGCACTTTTTGAGCAGATTTTTTCACTGTCCAAATGTCGGGTGTGTCGTAATAGTCTTTAATAAATTCCGTTACACAAAAATCTGCCGCTGCCGCACCAGCCTCAGCGCTACTCACACCATCGGCAATAACCCCACAGGCTCCCTTGGTGATTTGTAAGTTATTGGTGGGTAAGTGGTAACCCACACTGTCTTCATTATGGCCTTTGCGCCCACCTATGCTAGCGTGGGCACTGCTTAAACGTACATTGTTGGATAAATGCTTAGACAGTGGTTGAGAGCAAGGCTGCATAGGGAGTTAAACTATTCCACGTCGATAAGTTGCACGGTGCCATCGGGCATCACTTCAGCCATCTTGCCTGTTGGCTCGTCCATAAACTGAACAAATAGAAACACCATGGCCGCAGATGCACCAATGACTAAGAAGAAAGTAGAGTAGTCTACAAAAGACAACACCGTAAGGTAACATACTGCACCTACGTTACCATAAGCGCCGGCCATGCCAGCGATCTGTCCTGTCATACGGCGTTGCACCAACGGTACTACAGCAAACACCGCACCTTCTCCAGCTTGTACAAAGAACGAACACGCCATGGTGGCTAGCACGGCAAACGGAATATACCATTCTGAATCAATTTGGCTCAGTAATAAGTAACCTAAAGTAAGGCCAGCAATTAAAACAGATAAAGTTTTACGGCGGCCAATGGTGTCACTTAAATGGCCCCCCGTAGGTCTAGCAACAAGGTTCATAAAAGCAAATCCAGAAGCTAAAAGGCCTGCCTGAACGGCCGTGAGGCCCGCGAAGGTGTCTAAGAAGAACAAAGGTAACATAGACACTACGGCTAGCTCTGAACCAAAGGTGACGAAGTAGGCCACGTCTAATACAGCCACTTGTTTGAACTTGTAGCGCTGTATTTGAGGTACGCCATGGGCTAAATTTTCCTTGTTAACATGATGTATGGTGCGCACTTGAATGACAAACAACACCACCAATGAAATATAAATGGCCATTGAGGTGGTTTCGTTGAGTAAACCCAAATTACTAGGGCTGAGCTTCCATGTGAGTACGGCAAGCGCCAAATACATGGGCACGTTCATTAAAATGTAGAAGTAAAAATCACCACGGCTAGTGACTTCTAAACCGCCATGTTTTTTGGGTTTAAAGTAGGTAGAACCTTTAGGTGTATCTTTAGCTACACGACGATAGAAAATGCCGTATAAAAACGCCATTACGCCGGTGCTGCCAATGGCATAACGCCAGCCGTCTTCGCCGCCAAATAATAGGGCAGCTGTGGGTAAGGTCATGGCAGCCGCTGCAGAACCAAAGTTACCCCAGCCGCCATATATGCCTTCGGCTATACCCACTTGTTTGGCAGGGAACCACTCGGACACCATACGAATACCAATCACGAAGCCTGCGCCGATAAAACCACTTAAAAAACGCATAATGGCCAGTTGTTCATAGGTTTGGGCTGATGCGAAACCGATACAAATAACACCACCAATCATAAGTAGGGCGCTGTATACGGAACGGGGTCCATATTTGTCTACCAAGGTACCGATCACAATCCGTGAAGGGATCGTGAGGGCCACGTTGAGAATAAGCAAGGCTTTGATTTGAGGCGTAGACAGGCCAAATGACTCTTTAATGATAGCCATCATCGGCGCGTGGCTAAACCACACTACAAAGGTTAAAAAGAACGCAAACCAAGTGATGTGCAAGGTTTTAATTTTGGGGTTAGAAAAATCTAACAGTCTTAGTTTTTCAGTGCTCATTGGAACATGACCTTTAGAGTAATAAATATTGCTCCTAAAGTAGAAATATTCGCTGTTTGGAGTGTTGATGTAGATCAACTCAAAGGTTGAGGGAAATAGCTTGATTGGGGTTTGTACCTCTAAGGAGGTAGTTGGTATTTACTTGTAAGATGCTGATATTTATATAAATAATGCGGAGATTTAGAGTTGTGGTTGACGCATTGGGAAGGTGGAATATTTCGGAGTAGTAAGAAGGTTCCCACGCGGAGCATGGGAACCAGAGTGCGGTGGTTCTGTTGGGGTAGGTGTAGGTTCCCACGCGGAGCATGGGAACCAGAGTGCGGTGGTTCTGCTGGGG
>JAQRMV010000004.1:24109-37027 GCA_028598985.1 Gammaproteobacteria bacterium | reverse complement strand
TGGGGTGGGTGTAGGTTCCCACGCTCAGAGCCTCTCGTTCCCATGCTCTGCGTGGGAATGTGTGGGTGGTGGGTGTGTATTACCCTCTGGCTTGGCCTATGGGGTGATTTAGTTTGCGCCTTGTTGTACGGCCCACACGGCAACTTCTACCCGTGAGCGTAGGTTGAGTTTTTTTAATAAATGCTTCACATGCACCTTTACGGTACCTTCGGTGATTTTTAGCTTACGTGCGATGACTTTGTTTGGGTAGCCTGCGGCAATTTGTTTAATGATCTGTTTTTCTCTGGGGGTAAGGCTGGTGGCGTCTTGTTTGTCTTTTGCTTGGTTAGACTGTAGCGCCTGCGCCAGTAAGCTGCTTAATTGGTCGCTAATCACAACCTTGCCATGGGCGGCTTGATGTAGATTGTCTAATAAGTCTTCGGGCTCCATGTCTTTCAATAAGTAACCGTCTGCACCCGCTTTAAGAGCTGCTAATAAATCTTCTTCATTATCAGACACGGTAAATACAATGATACGTGAATTAACATGGGCGCTACGCATTAGTTTAAGGGTGTCTATGCCGTTGATATGGGGCATGTTAAGGTCCAGCAGTATTAGGTCGGGGGTATGTTCCAGAGCTTGCTGCACGCCGCTTTGAGCATCGCTGGCTTCGGCGATGACCTTAAGGGCAGGGTCCAGTTCAATCAGTTGCTTTACACCTCGGCGTAGTAACGGATGGTCATCTATAAGGAGTATAGATGCAACTGCAACTTCGTTGGTTGGGTTGATGTTTTCTATATGTTCTAAAGTCATTATATGTTCCTAGCCTCTAAAAAGGCTTGTGAATAAAGCTAAATTGGCAGTGCTAGTTAATGTGTTTGCTGTTGAAATGCAGCCGTACTTGGGTGCCACCTTGGTGAGCAGTGGCCACGCTAAGTTGGCCTCCAAGGGTGTCTGTGCGGTCTTGCATAATGATTAAACCGTAGTGATTACTAGGGTCTGGCTGTTCCGGTAAACCAATACCATTGTCTGTTATTTCTACATTGATATGGCCTTGATGGCTGGTGACTTTAAGGCTAACTTCACTGGCTAGTGCGTGCTTCACTACATTAGCTAAGGCCTCTCTCACTAATTGTAATACGTGTATTTCTTCATTAGGGGTAAGGCGCTGATGATCTAGAGAGCAGGTGTATTCAATGTCGAACCCAAGGCGTTGGGAAAATTCTGTCACAGTAGCTTGCAAGGCGGGTTCTAAACCTGGGGCGTCTAATTGTAAACGGAAAGTGGTGAGCAATTCTCTCAATTGTAGATAGGCATTATTAAGCCCAGTTTTTAGTTCGCCAACCACTTCGTCAATGTGTTGGGGTTGGGCTTGTTTTTTACGTAGTATTTGTAAGCGAGACACTTGGGTTTTTAAGTAGGATAAAGATTGAGCTAAAGAGTCGTGCAATTCCCTTGCAATCACCGAACGTTCTTCAATGAGTGACATGTGTTGATCTTGATCAGATTTAAGGTCTAAGGACATGGAAGTGGCTAAATTTTCAACCAGGGTTTCAATGAGTTTTATTTCCGTAGCTGTGGGTGGTTTATGGGGCAAATATTGGGCATTAAATTCACCAAAATAGTGATCTTGGGTTTTTATGGGTAAAGCGAGGGTTTTGTGCGTCAGGACAGGCAGATCAGTGGGGCTAGCGCTACGCACTAAACACTGATTGCACTCTATTCTTCTGCAATGGCTTGGACGTTCTGCGCATTGAGTGGACAAAGTACGGTGATTGTTGGGGTCGGCAAGATCAAACAATGTAACGTCTATGGGACCAAAAGGCGTTACTGTTTCTAATTGTTGCATCACCGGCATGATGCGATGACATAAGTCCTGTTGTTGGTTAAGGCTGCGACTGGCATCATAGAGCAGCTGCAAAGCCTCATTGGATTTTTGTAGCTGTGATGTTTTGTTTTCTACCCGTTGTTCCAAGTTGTGGTAAATTTTGGAAAGCTCACTGGCCATTTGATTAAAGGTTCTGGCTAACAAACCCAGTTCGTCATCACTGTCATAATCAACGCGTCCTTCAAGGTGGCCTTGGCCGGCTTTTTGGGCGGCTTTAACTAGTAGTTTAAGAGGTTTTACCACATTATTTTTAATGTCTAACATGGCGATTAATATGATCAGTGCTGTCATGGATAAACTTACGGCTTGAACCAAACTAAGCAGTTTAATTTTCGATTCTGTGCTGTGTTCTAACATCAATACCATGGCATCGATGTCTTGTACAAAGGCAGTCATGGCTGCTAAACCGTATACTTGTTGCCCCGTAAGTTCTAATTCTAAGGTGGGACGAACTTTGGTTTGCCATTGCGTAATAATGTTTTGGTACAGGCTATGTAAAGCGATGTCTCCATTGGCGGGTATCACCTGTTGGAGGCTGGCGCTATTCAGTTGTTGTTCAAATTGATTAAAAGTGTGGGTCACCAGCGCCAAGTTATTAGGGCTAGGCAAGGTATGATATTGCGCCATTTGTGCCGATATTTTGTAACTCATCATCCGTAGTGAGCCTGCATCGTTAATACCCGCAGCGTCTCCCTGGGTATTTTGCGCCACAATAACAGACCCAATCATACTGGCTATGGCCATAAGGCTAATGGCAAACATGGAAGCGCCAATGCGGGTGATAATGGACTGTTTTAAAAAAAACATGGCAATCTACTCACAATAATATAGGGTTTCTTTAATAACCGGCATTTTTCGAAAAAAATCAAACTATTTATATTTAATTCAATAACTTAAGGCGTTATTTTTCCTACCTCTTAAGGGGTAGTTTTTGCCTCAGGCGTCCATCATGCTTAAATTCCCTTAGGGTCATATTGATATGGGTCAAGACTCCTTGTCCTAGGCTGGCTTAATTTTGCACCATTCAATTCTTAATGCGTTTTAAGGCCATGCCCAATTTAGACGTTAGCTCTAGAGTAAGCCTATTTGCCCCGCAGCAAACCTCTGCCATAGGTATGGCTGCGTTGCTGTTTGCGGGTTGCTTTGCGGCGTGGACTTTGATCTCTGTAATCGGTTTACAGATTACCAATGAGTTAACGCTGTCTCAAACGCAGTTTGGTTTATTGGTGGCTTCGCCCCTGCTGTCTGGCGCCTTGTTGCGTTTACCTCTGGGCCTGTTGGCTGAAAGGTGGTGTAGCCGCAATTTAATGCTGGGTTTAGTGCTATTTGTGAGTTTGCCTTTGGCGTTAATGGCTTATGCCACTGAGTTTTGGCAATTTTTGCTACTTGGTTTTGCTACAGGAACGGCGGGCGCCATGTTTAGCGTAGGTATATATTTTGTATCTAGTCGCGCAGAAGAACCCCATCAAGGCCTTGCTATGGGCATTTTTGGCGCTGGGAATGTAGGAGCGGCCATTACTAATTTAGTGGTTCCAATGATTATTTTGGCCTACGGCTGGCGCTCGGTGCCTAGTGTTTATGCAGCGGCTTTGGTATTGCTAGGTCTGCTGTTTTGGCTGTTAACCTCAAGCCATGGGGATCATCACCATAAATTAGCCGACCAGCAAGCTATTTCCTTATCTCAACAGTTACAACCCTTGGCAGACGCTCGTGTGTGGCGTTTTGGGCTGTATTACTTATTTATGTTTGGCGGCTATATTTCTTTGGCGCTTTGGTTGCCGGGCTATTACATGGCCCATTACGGGCTAGACCTTCAAAATGCGTCTTTAATGACATTATTTTTCACTTTGTCCGGCGCCTTAAGTTGGATTTCTGGGGGCTGGTTTGCCGACCAATTTGGTGCACGACAAGTGAACTGGGGTGTGTTTTGGGTTTGTTTGGTGTGTTTGTTTTTCTTGTCTTATCCACCCACCTCAATGACGATCTATGGCACTCATAACGAGCTTTCTTTCGTTATTAATATGCCTATGTGGTTGTTTAGCAGCCTTATTTTAGTGATGGGTATTGCCATGGGTTTTGGCAAAGCTGGAGTGATGCGAGTGGTGTATGACTATTACCCAGAGCGTATGGGTGTAGTGGCGGGCTGGGTAGGCATGGTAGGGGCCTTGGGAGGCTTCGTGCTGTTGGTCATGTTTGGCATCTTGGCCGATTTGATTGGCGTGCGCAGTGCCTGTTTTATGTTGTTGTATGGGCTGTTGGTGACGTGTATGGGAGTGATGTATTACGGCGTTAACCAAGAGCAAAAGCGTACCCGTTTACAAGAGGCAATACGCAATAATTTTTTACAGGCTAGGGACTAGTCTGTTGATGTTTAACTAGTTGGAGAAAAAATCATGACTGACCTAAAAAAATGGGATGTTGAAGATGATGGTTTCTGGAATTCCCAGGGCAAAACCATTGCTAATCGCAACCTATGGATATCTATACCGAGCCTCTTGTGTGGCTTTGCCGTGTGGCTCTATTGGGGCATTATTACGGTACAAATGCTCAACTTGGGCTTTGAAATTGACAAGGCAGATTTATTTACTTTGTCTGCCATCGCGGGCTTAACGGGTGCTACATTACGTATACCCAGTAGCTTCTTTATTCGTTTGGCGGGTGGTCGAAATACCATTTTCTTCACCACTGCTTTGCTGATGATTCCAGCGATTGGTACGGGTATTGCGCTGCAGGATAAAGATACACCTTTGTGGACTTTCCAGTTGTTGGCGTTCTTATCTGGTATTGGTGGCGGTAACTTCGCTTCATCCATGTCTAATATCAGCTTCTTCTTTCCTAAAAAGCAGCAAGGTTTAGCTCTTGGCCTGAACGCAGGTTTGGGTAACGCGGGTGTTACCACCATGCAAATTTTGGTTCCCCTAGTGATGACTTTTGGCATCTTTGGTGGCGAAGCCATGATTTTAGAAAATTCGTCTGGCACCTTAATTGGTAAGATTCCAGCGGGTTCTGAAACCTACATTCATAACGCCGGTTATGTATGGCTGTTGTTCTTGATTCCTCTGGCTATTGCTAGCTGGTTTGGTATGAACAATATACGTACTCAAGAAGTTTCGCCAGACATCGGTTCGCCATTAGGCGCTATGGGTAAAATTGTTGGTTTGCTGTTGATCGGTTTTCTCACTGCGGCAATTGGTTTGTACATTATTCTGCCAGCGCCTACGGGTATGGGGGCGCCATCATGGGTTAAATGGCCACTTATTTTAGGCATTTTATTGTTCACCGTGATGTTGATGAAAATGGTACCGGGAGACATTAAAACCAACCTAAATCGTCAGTTTAAGATCTTTGAAAACAAGCACACCTGGATTATGAGTGTGATTTACACCATGACCTTTGGTAGTTTTATTGGTTACTCTGCGGGTTTTGCGTTGGCGATTAAAGTGGTGTTCGGTTACCAGCACGTGATGGTAGATGGGGTAATGACTCATAACCTCATTAACGATGCGGGCCCTTCTGCCCTTATGTACGCATGGATGGGGCCATTCATTGGTGCCTTTATTCGCCCAATTGGTGGCTGGATGGCCGATAAATTGGGTGGTGCACGTGTCACTCAGTATGTGGCTATAGTGATGATTGCTAGTGCGTTAGGTGTGGCTTATTACTTAAAAGCGGCCTATCAATCTGCCAGCCCAGAAGAATACTTCGTGCCTTTCCTTGGTTTGTTCCTATTGTTATTTGCGGCAACGGGTATTGGTAACGGTTCTACCTTCCGTACTATTGCCATGGTGTTCCCTAAAGAGCAGGCTGGCCCAGCGTTGGGTTGGACCTCAGCAGTCGCTGCATACGGTGCCTTTGTTATCCCTAAGGTGTTTGGTGAGCAAATTAAGCTAGCTACACCAGAAATGGCACTCTACGGGTTTGCAGTGTTCTACTTGGTTTGTTTGTTGTTGAACTGGTGGTATTACCTAGGCCCTAAGGCTGAATTTAAAAACCCTTAGATCACTAATGCGGGTCTAAACTGAAAACATTAAAAGCCCCGAAAGGGGCTTTTTTGTGGGCGCATACCCACAATAAATAGTATCACTTAGGAAGCCAGTGAATAGCCACTAAAAAACATAAAATAATCAATAAAAACAATAGGATATGAATGTTTTTGCTGTACCACTTTGGTGGTATTAATGGGTGCAGCTTAAGTAGCCTGCAAGTTAGAGTTGACTTGCATCAACTCTAGTGAGCTTGCTTGTGAGTAAGCTTGCCAGCATTGAATTAATTGCATTTGATGTGCGGAGAAAATTGCATGAGTCACTTACTGGATCGGCTGAAGTTTCTAAACAAAAAACAGGGTACCTTTGCCAATGGCCACGGCGACACGGTGAAGGAAAGCCGAGCTTGGGAAGACGGTTACCGTCAACGCTGGCAGCACGATAAAATTGTGCGTTCTACCCATGGTGTTAACTGTACGGGCTCTTGTAGTTGGAAAGTGTACGTTAAAAATGGCTTAATCACCTGGGAAACTCAGCAAACCGATTACCCTCGCACTCGCCCAGATCTACCTAACCACGAACCCCGTGGTTGTGCTCGTGGTGCTAGCTATTCTTGGTATGTGTACAGTGCCAACCGTCTAAAATACCCATCGGTACGTAAGGCTTTAGTGAAACTATGGCGTGAAGCGCGCTCTACTATGGAGCCCGTTGAAGCATGGGCGTCTATTGTAGAAGACGAAGTTAAAGCAAAATCCTATAAAAGCAAGCGTGGCATGGGCGGCTTTATTCGTTCAAGCTGGGATGAAGTCAACGAAATTATTGCTGCATCTAACACTTACACCATTAAAGAGTATGGCCCAGACCGTGTGGTTGGCTTCTCACCAATTCCTGCCATGTCTATGGTGTCTTACGCTGCAGGCGCTCGTTATTTGTCTCTTATTGGTGGTGCTTGTTTAAGTTTTTACGATTGGTACTGCGACCTTCCGCCTGCGTCACCTATGACATGGGGTGAGCAAACAGACGTACCAGAATCGGCAGATTGGTATAACTCCAACTACATCATTGCTTGGGGCTCTAACGTGCCTCAAACCCGTACGCCAGATGCTCACTTCTTTACCGAAGTGCGTTACAAGGGCACTAAGACTGTGGCTATTACCCCAGATTATGCCGAAGTGTCTAAGCTGTGTGACCAGTGGTTAGCACCTAAACAGGGCACCGACGCAGCCTTGGCGATGGCCTTTGGTCATGTCATCTTGAAAGAATTCCATGTGGATAATCCAAGTGATTATTTTATGGATTACTGCCGTCGATACACCGACATGCCTATGCTAGTTCAGCTGGATGTCCGTGATGATGGTTCTTATGCCGCCGGTCGCTTTATTCGCGCCTCAGATTTTGACGCCAGTTTGGGAGAAGATAACAATCCAGAATGGAAGACTGTTGCCTTTGATAACACCTCCAAAAATATTGTAGCTCCTAACGGCTCTATTGGATTCCGTTGGGACAAGAATAAGGGCGCAGACGGCGCTGAGCCAAAGTGGAATATCGAAGCCAAGCAAGGTAAAGACGGTGCCGATACAGACTTACAAATGAGCCTATTAGAAGACCACGATGACGTGGTTTCTGTAGGCTTCCCTTATTTTGGTGGCGTAGAACACGAACATTTCCAAAACAATACCTTCAGTGACATTATTCATCACAACATGCCCGTTAAAAAGGTGACTTTGGCCGACGGCAGTGAGACTTTGTTGGTCACTGTGTATGACTTAATGTTGGCTAACTACGGCATTGATCGTGGTCTAGGCGGTGATTTTGTCGCCAAAAGCTTTGACGATAACGCACCTTATACGCCAGCATGGCAGGAGCAGATTACCGGTGTAGATCGTGCTCAGGTGATCAAAATTGCCCGCGAATTTGCCGACACAGCCCATAAAACCAAGGGTCGTTCCATGATCATTGTGGGTGCTGGTATGAACCACTGGTATCACATGGACATGAACTACCGTGGCCTAATGAACATGCTTATTATGTGTGGTTGTGTGGGTCAGTCTGGCGGTGGTTGGGCACACTATGTGGGCCAAGAAAAATTACGTCCTCAAACGGGCTGGACACCATTGGCCTTTGGCCTAGATTGGCAGCGTCCGCCACGTCACATGAACGGCACCTCTTTCTTCTATAATCACTCTAGCCAGTGGCGTTATGAGAAGTTAGAAGTGGAAGAGATTCTGTCACCTTTGGCAGACCCTAAAGACTGGAGTGGTAGCCTAATCGACTATAACGTACGTGCTGAGCGTATGGGTTGGTTGCCGTCTGCACCGCAGTTAAACGTGAACCCGTTAGAAATTAGCAAAAATGCGGCCTTGGTTGGCCTTAGTCCACAGCAATACACCGTGGATAAGCTCAAGACCGGCGACATTGCCTTTGCCTCAGAAGAACCAGACAATCCTAAGAACTTCCCACGTAACATGTTTATTTGGCGTTCTAACTTGCTGGGTTCGTCCGGTAAAGGCCACGAATACATGCTTAAGTATTTGTTGGGTACACGCCATGGTTTGATGAACAAAGACCTGGGTGAAATGGGTGCTACTAAGCCTGAAGAGGTTAAGTGGGAAGATCAAGGTGCCGAAGGCAAAGTGGATTTGCTGGTGACTTTAGATTTCCGTATGTCTACCACGTGTTTGTATTCAGACATCGTTCTGCCGACGGCTACATGGTACGAAAAAGACGATTTGAATACGTCTGACATGCATCCGTTTATTCACCCATTATCTGCCGCAGCAGACCCCGCATGGGAAGCCCGCTCGGATTGGGATATCTACAAAGGTATTGCCGAGAAGTTCTCGGAAGTATGTGTCGGTCATTTAGGTGTAGAAAAGGACCTAGTGACCTTGCCGATGCAACACGACAGCGCCGCAGAATTAGCGCAGCCGTTAGGTGTAACCGACTGGAAGAAAGGCCAATGTGAACCGATTCCTGGTGAAACCATGCCTTTACTCATCGAAGTGGAAAGGGACTACCCCAACACTTACAACCGTTTTACGTCCATTGGGCCTTTGTTAGAAAAAGTAGGCAACGGCGGTAAAGGCATTGATTGGCAAACCGAAGAAGAAGTGGATTTGCTGAAACAGATTAACTGGACTCATACGGATGAAACCGATGCAGTGCGTTACGGTAAAGCCAAGCTAGAAACGGCTATCGACGCGGCAGAAATGATCCTCACTTTAGCCCCAGAAACCAATGGTGCTGTGGCAGTTAAAGCATGGCAAGCGTTGGGTGAATACACCGGTTTAGATCACACGCATTTGGCCAAACCTAAACACGACGAAAAACTACGTTTCCGTGATTTACAGGCCCAGCCTCGTAAAATTATTTCATCACCCACTTGGTCAGGTTTAGAAGACGAGCATGTGTCTTACAATGCCTGTTACACCAACGTGCATGAGCTGATTCCTTGGCGCACCCTCACGGGCCGTCAACAGTTCTATCAAGATCATGAATGGATGCGTGGCTTTGGCGAGAGTCTATTAGCTTATCGTCCACCCATTAACACCCGATCTGTAGCGCCGTTAATGAACAAGAAGCCTAACGGTAATAAAGAGATTGCACTGAACTGGATTACGCCACATCAAAAGTGGGGTATTCATTCAACCTACTCAGACAACTTGTTGATGCTCACCCTGTCCCGTGGTGGCCCGATTATTTGGTTGAGTGAAGGCGATGCACAAACTTGTGGCATTGAAGACAACGATTGGGTTGAAGTGTTTAATGCCAATGGTGCTTTGGCCGCACGAGCGGTAGTGTCTCAGCGAGTGCCAGACGGCATGTCGATGATGTATCACGCCCAGGAACGTATTGTGAACGTGCCAGGTGCAGAAACCACAGGCACCCGCGGTGGTATTCATAACTCAGTGACCCGTGCGTGTCCTAAACCCACCCATATGATTGGTGGTTATGCTCACCAGTCCTATGGCTTTAACTATTACGGCACCGTGGGTTCTAACCGCGATGAATTTGTAGTGGTACGCAAAATGAAGCACATCGATTGGCTCGATGGCGAAGGCAACGATACCATCCAGGAGCACAAGCAGGAGAAAGGCGCATGAAAATCCGTTCACAAGTAGGCATGGTATTGAACCTAGACAAGTGTATTGGTTGTCACACCTGTTCGGTGACCTGTAAAAACGTTTGGACCTCGCGCGAAGGTATGGAGTACGCCTGGTTCAACAATGTGGAATCAAAGCCGGGTATTGGTTATCCGAAAGATTGGGAAGACCAAGACAAGTGGAACGGCGGTTGGAAGCTTAATGATAAAGGCGATTTGCAACCCCGTATTGGTGGTAAATGGCGCATTTTGGCGAATATTTTTGCTAACCCAGATTTGCCAGAAATCGACGATTACTACGAGCCGTTCGACTTTGATTACCAGCATTTACACAATGCGCCAGAAGGCAACCACCAGCCTGTTGCGCGCCCACGATCGTTGATTACGGGCAAGCGTATGGACAAAATTGTGTGGGGGCCTAACTGGGAAGAAATCTTAGGTACTGAGTTTAAAAAACGTGCTAAAGACAAGAACTTCGACAACATTCAAAAGTCCATCTACGGGGAATTTGAAAACACCTTTATGATGTACTTGCCGCGTTTGTGTGAGCACTGCCTTAACCCAGCGTGTGTGGCTTCTTGCCCTAGTGGCGCGATCTACAAGCGTGACGAAGACGGCATTGTATTAATCGACCAAGACAAGTGTCGCGGCTGGCGTATGTGTGTAAGTGGTTGTCCTTACAAAAAGATTTACTACAACTGGAAGTCAGGTAAGTCTGAGAAGTGCATTTTCTGCTACCCACGTATTGAATCTGGCATGCCTACGGTGTGTGCAGAAACCTGCGTAGGCCGTATCCGTTACTTAGGCGTGTTGCTTTATGATGCCGATCGTATTGAAGAAGTGGCTGCTAGTGGCAGTGAAACCGACTTGTATGAAAAGCAGCTCGAGATCTTCCTTGATCCACATGATCCTAAGGTGATTGCTCAGGCTAAGGCTGATGGTATTACTGATTCGGTATTAAAAGCGGCGCAAAATTCTCCCGTTTATAAGATGGCAGTAGATTGGCGTTTAGCGTTACCGCTACACCCTGAATACCGCACTTTACCCATGGTTTGGTATGTGCCACCACTCAGCCCTATTCAGTCTGCAGCTGATGCGGGTCACGTCGGTATGAATGGTGCAATTCCAGATGTGGATTCCTTGCGTATTCCTATGAAGTACTTGGCTAACTTACTCACCGCAGGTGACGAGAAGCCAGTGAAGCTAGCCCTAGAGCGCATCTTAGCCATGCGAGCTTACAAGCGTGACGAGCAGGTAGAAGGCAAAATTAACCTAGAAGTGTTGGAGCAAGTGGGCTTGACCCAAACCCAAGTGGAAGAAATGTACCGCTATCTTGCTATTGCTAACTACGAAGACCGTTATGTAATTCCTAGTAGTAAGCGTGAATTGGCCAAAGAAGCCTTCCCAGAACGCGGTGGCTGTGGCTTTAGCTTCGGCAACGGTTGTGGTGGTGGCGAAAGCGATTACAACATGTTTGGTGCTAAAAAACAGACCATGACCATGGTGGAAAAAGTCTCTGGCGTACAGATGATGGATCCAAAGTCTGGGGGTGCACTATGATGCGCAACTTAAAACTCATCTCTTTGCTGTTGGATTACCCATCGGCAGAGGTGTTTGAGCACGCTCAAGACTTAATCGAAAGCGCTAAGGCTGATGTGCACCTGTCGGCAGACGAGCAACAGTTAGTAGTGACTTGTATACAACAGCTCACCTCGCAACCGCTGATTGATGCTCAGTCTGACTATGTGGCTTGGTTTGATCGTGGCCGTTCATTGTCTTTGTTGATGTTTGAACACGTACACGGTGAATCCCGTGATCGTGGCCAAGCCATGGTGGACTTAATGGCGGTTTACGAAGAACACGGCTTCAACATTGATAGCCGTGAGCTACCGGACTATTTGCCACTATTTTTGGAATATCTCAGTCAGCGTCCACAGGCAGAAGCATTGCAGTGGTTGTTGGACATGAGCCACATTTTGGCCCTGTTAGAGGTTCGGTTAGATGAACGTAAGAGCCCCTACGCTGGGTTATTGGCTTGTTTGTTAAGTCAGTGCAATGCCAATATTGCACGCGCGCCTTTGGCTGAACAAGTTGCAGGCGAAGAGGCAGACGACACGCCAGAAGCCATGGATAAAATTTGGGAAGAAGAAATGGTTAAGTTCGGTGCTCAGACGCAAGAAGAGTGCGGTAATAACATTCTGCACCAACGCCGCCAAGAGTTAGCTCAAGTTCAACCCCTTCATTTTGTGGATGCCACGGCTAAGTAGCCTGCGCAAGGAGAAAAACATGTCATATATTAACGACCTTTTGTTTGGTATCTACCCCTACATTGCTATGGCAGTGTTTGTGATTGGTAGTTGGGCTCGCTATGACCGCGAGCAATACACTTGGAAAACGGGATCCAGTCAAATGTTAAGCTCTAAGGGCTTTCGCATTGCGAGTATTTTGTTCCATGTAGGCATTTTGATTATTGTCTTTGGCCATGTAGTCGGCCTGTTAACCCCCCATGCGATTTACGCCGTATTCGTCACTTCGGCGCAAAAACAAATTTTGGCCATGGCCGTAGGTGGTTTTGCCGGAGTCTTGTGTTTTATCGGAGCCGTAGCACTGCTACATCGCCGCTTAACAAATCCACGTATTCGTGCAACGGGGTCCGCTGCCGATATTTTAGTTTTAGTGATGTTGGTTGCGCAAGTGAGTTTAGGTCTTTTAACTTTATTGCCCTCCATGCAACACTTAGACGGCAGTGTGATGACCGAATTGGCCGGTTGGGCCCAAGGCATTGTGACTTTCCAAACGGGTGCAGCAGATCACTTATTAGACGTCAGTGTTATCTACAAGATGCACATTTTCTTAGGCTTAACCCTGTTTGTGGTATTTCCATTCACTCGTTTAGTGCATGCCTTAAGCGTACCCGTGAAGTATTTTGGCCGTAACTATCAAATCGTGCGTCAGCGCGGGTAATT
>JAQRMV010000004.1:20089-24009 GCA_028598985.1 Gammaproteobacteria bacterium | reverse complement strand
ACGCAGAGCAGTGCACCGAACCTCTCGCTCCCACGCTCTGCGTGGTAGCGCACACGAGTTAACATCAAGGACACAATAATGGAATTAATAGACAGCGTTAGCGTGGTTGAACCCACCCATGAATTCGCCCCAGTTTTAGTTAATGGCATTGCCATTGAAGAACAAGAGATATTGCAAGAAATGCAGTATCACCCAGCAGATTCTGCTCCCGTAGCACAACAACATGCTGCACGGGCTTTAGTAGTGAAGCGTTTGTTTTTAGAGCGAGCAGAAGCTCTACATATTAATGCAGAAATACTTACCGGAGAATCGCAAGACGAAGCTAATATTCGTGAATTGTTAGTGCAAGAAATAAACCGCCCCGAAGCCGACGATGCTACGTGTCGCCGTTATTTTGAAGCCAACCCAGACAAGTTTAAAACCCCAGTAATTATTGCGGCAAGCCATATTTTGTTAGCGGCAGACCCTTCCGACATGGCAGCAAGGGCTCAGGCCAAAGCGCAGTCTAAGGCTATTCTTAATACCTTGGCTACTAACCCTGAGCAGTTTGTAGATTTTGCTAAACGTTACTCTGCTTGTCCATCAAAAGAGATGGGAGGTGAGTTAGGTCAATTGAGCAAGGGTTCAACTGTGCCAGAATTCGAACGGCAAATCTTTGCCTTACCCCAAGGGTTGGCAAATGAAGCGATTGAGAGTCGGTATGGTTATCACATCACTCGGGTGGATATGCGGGTGGAGGGCGAACCATTGCCTTATGACCAAGTTGCAGACCGGATTGCCAGCTACTTGCGTGATCGCGTTTATCATCAAGCAATTCACCAATATGTAGCGTTGTTAGCCGGTGAAGCAAGCATCGAAGGCGTTGATATTGAAGCTGCTGATTCGCCTTTAGTTCAATAACAAGGACTCAGTAACAAGAGCCTAGTAACAAGGAAATAATGTGACCTGCGCATGTGATTATGGCAAGTTGATGCCCTACGAAGCCGGTTTAGCTCAGCTAATAGCTGCAGCCAAGCCATTAGAAACAAAGCAAACCATTGCCTTACAAGGGGCCCTAGGTCGTGTGTTAGCAGAAGATGTGTATTCGGCTATTAATGTGCCTCCGGCAGCTAATAGTGCCATGGATGGTTACGCTATGCGGGCAGCAGATATTGTTCTCAATACACACTTCCAGATAAGCCAACGCATTACTGCAGGCCAACAGCCTAAACCTTTGGACCCTGGCACCGTAGCGAGGCTGTTTACCGGTTCGCATATTCCGCAAGGTGCCGACACGGTAGTGATGCAAGAAGCAGTAAGGGTTGAGGAAACGGGTGTTAGTTTTGCTGAAATCCCTCCAATAGGTGACCATATTAGGCCCGCCGGGCAAGATATAGCAGCAGGTGCAAAGGTTGCTTTAGCGGGGCAGTTAATAACCCCTCAACTGATGGGTGTGCTGGCCTCTATCGGCCTGCAAAACGTTAAAGTAATACGTAAACTTAAAGTAGCCGTGGTGAACACGGGTGATGAATTGGTCATGCCAGGGCAGCCTTGTGACGAGGGTAAGATCTACAATTCCAACTTATTCACCTTAACGGGTTTATTACAACGCCTAGGTTGTGAAGTTATCCCCAGTGGTATTGTGGCGGACACTCAGGCCAGCACTAAGGCGGCATTATTAGCTGCTGCGGCAGAAGCTGACGTGGTGCTGACTAGCGGTGGAGTTTCCGTAGGTGAAGAAGATCACGTTAAGGGTATGGTAGAGGAGCTTGGGCAATTAGACCTATGGCGCTTGGCGATTAAACCCGGTAAACCGCTAGCGTTTGGCCGTATACGACAAACGCCATTCATTGGTTTGCCAGGCAATCCGTCTGCTGTATTAGTTACATTTTTAATGCTGGCGCGGCCTTATTTAATGGCAATGCAAGGGCTTACTCATACAAGGCCTAATCGTTTTAAGGTAAAGGCTGCGTTTTCCCAGCGCAAAGCCTTACCTCGTACTGAATTTGTGCGGGTGGGTTTAACCACCATCAACGGAGAGCTAGAAGCCCAAGTGAATGCAACGCAAAGTTCCGGTGCGCTCAGTAGCTCGGTATTGGCAAGTGGGTTAATGGTGGTGCCAGCAGATACTCAGTGGGCACAAGGGGATATGATGGAGTTTATTCCTTTTTCTGAATTAGGGGCGGTTTAATCGGCCCCTTCAAACCCATTACCAAAACGTGAGAACTAAACCCATAATGGCGCAGCCAATACTAGAATAGCCGGCATCAATGAGGATGAGTATGCGTGGTTTGTTACTAAAAGAGTAGTGCGTCGCCGTCCATGGGGCGGCGATGAATAAACCTATCCCTAAGCCTAACAATAGGCCATCTACAAGGTTAGTCACTTCAATTAAGTCAAACAGGTGGTTCATCATTGTGGCAACAACCAGCGCACAAACAAAAGCGATGATATAAGGCATAGATCCGCCTTTAGCATTGCCGTCTTCGTCCTTTAAGTCAGCTTCGGTCATGCCTGTCGCAGCCATCCACGGTTTGGATAAGCTCATGTACCAAATTGCGCCAAATATGTATGACGCTACAGCCGCTACTACTAGGTTTAAGATTTCCATAGGCTCGCCCTAAAAAATAAGTTGAACTCAAACTATAGCAGAAAAATGGTATTAGGCCATTTACCCGTGTTTGCGCAAGCTATAGATTAACAAACAGCCGACAAACATGATGACGCAGGATGCGATAATGCTTAAGTGGTAGCTGCCAGACCATTGGGCCAACATTCCAGCCGCAGCAGGCGCCGCCATTTGTGCTACGCCATAGGACAGTGTCATCTTGCCCATCATTTTTGCCGGACGAGTAGGGTAATAGCGCCCAGCCATAGTGAGTACTAGGCTAACGATACCGATAAAGGTGCCACCAAATAGGCCAGCACCAATTAAAGTCCAAATTAGGCTAGGGCTTAAAATGGGGATCAACATGCCTGCAAACTGCAGAATAAAAGCCAGCAATAAGGCGTTTAAATTGCCTAACTTACGAGCCACTAAATCCCAAATGATGCATGCAGGTGCAGCCGCTAGGCCAATGACCATAAAAGTGATTGCGCCATAGTCATTGTGTCCTGCTATGTGGTCTACATGGGCTACGATGAAGGTGACGATGACAGCATAGCCTACGCCCGCACAAAAATAGGCCAACATAAACACCTGTAAAAAATGTTTAGAGGGGGGAGTGTCCACCATTTTATCGCCGCCGATGGTGTGCCCACTGGTATCGGGTTTAGGTAACCAAACCCAAGCAGGAACGGCGAGTAAACAGCCTATTACAGCGAGCCAATACCAATGCTGTTGCCAGTTTAATGCGCTTGAAAATAAAAACACAAACAAGGCCGTTAGAAAAATACCGGCACCCATGCCAATAAAATGGATGCCTAGTTCGGAGCGTAACTGGTGGCGCAACAACCAATGCATCACTAAGCCGGAGCCTAATAGTAGACCAGCGGCGCTACTTAAACCTGCAAAAAACCGTAATACGCTCCATAACAAAAAATCCTGCGTCAGTGCTAAACCTGCTGTAGTAACGATGGCAACTAGTAAGCCTAGCCGGTACAGGCGGTCCTTTGTTGCTAAGTTGCTGATGCTTGCGGCAATGAGCGCGCCGCAAAAATAGCCTAGGTAGTTGATAGCGGCTAACCAGCCTCCAGCCGCAATGCCAAGACCGGCTTGCTGCTGCATGAGGGGCAACATAGGCGTGTAGGCAAAGCGCGCAATACCCAGCATTAACACTAGGCTAGCAATGCCGGCGCTAAGAACCTTAAGGCGCTGGGATGGCAGCGAGTGAGTATGAAAGACAGCCTGTATCATAAGACCTGCGTACATATTAAAGACAATCAAAGTCATTATGAAGACGCCGCTTAGACAATACAATCTAGACATTCATCTAACAGGG
>JAQRMV010000004.1:11801-19989 GCA_028598985.1 Gammaproteobacteria bacterium | reverse complement strand
GGCTTCTCGTTCCCATGCTCCGCGTGGGAATGCAACGGAGGTGTTTTCACAGGACATTGCCCCAAGCCTGGGCTAAACTCCACAGTTAAATTAATCCCCAAATTTAACTACAGGGAATCATCATGGACGACGTAAACAACATTAAGCCCGATGGCCATACACCATGACGTTTAGTTCTGAACTCACTAAAGCCCGTGGTCAGGCGGTTTTCTCTGGATTTTTTCTAGCCTATTTTGCTTGTTATGGTGTGGTGTTGCCGTTTTTGCCTTATTGGATGGTGAGCCGGGGTTTAAATGCCCAAGAGGCCGCATTGATCCTAAGCTCTGCATTTATAAGTAAAGTATTTTTTGGTTTAGGTGTGGGCATGTTGGCTGATGCTACGGGCCATAAAAAGCGCTGGATATTGTTATTGTCGGTGTTCACTTTTTTAGGCTTTGGTGTGTTTGTTCAGCTAGACACCTTTTGGCCCATGCTAATCGTTTGGTTTGTAGTAGGTGCTTTGCAAACTAGTCATATCCCTATGGTAGACGGCTTAGCCATTGCTACTGCAAGGTTAGGTAAGCTCAACTATAGCGGCGCACGCCTTTGGGGATCTGTTGCTTTCATCGCTTCTTCTACCTTAAGTGGGCTTTACCTTGCAGCCTACAGTATTAATGCGTATCCATTATTGCTGGTAGTGCTAGCGGCTATTGTGGTGGTGTTGGTTTTGCCATTGCCGGATATTCGTCCACATTCCAAAGCAGGCCGTAAGTTAGCCTTTTTAGAACTGTTTAAACTACCGGGATTTTTTGCCGTTGTGGCCGTTGGTGCATTGTTGCAGGCTAGCCACGGCGCACTCTATGCGATTGGCACTTTGCATTGGATTAATGCGGGGATTAGTGAATCCATTATTGGCTTGTTGTGGGCACAAGGGGTGGCAGCAGAAGTGGTGTTATTTGCTTTTGGTGTGTGGTTAGTGAGCAACATTGGGGTGAAAGGTCTTTTATGGATGGCGGTGATTGGTGGCACTGTGCGCTGGCTAACACTCGGTTGGTCTAGTGATATTAGCCTGCTCTTTAGTGTGCAAACTCTCCACGCCTGCACTTTTGCGGCCACCCATTTAGCCATGACTCAATATATTACCCAAAAGGTGCCAGATCAGCTTACCGCTTCTGCCCAAACTTTATACGACGCCCTAGCCATGGGCGCCTTTATGGGCATGACTATGACCTTGGCAGGAAGCATGTATGCTGACATAGGTGGGCAAGTGTTTTGGGCTATGGCATTCTTGTCCATTGCCGCGGGCCTAGTACTAAGCCGCAACGCCAGCCAGTGCTAGGCTAGGGTTATTGTAGATAAAAGGCTAATACCCAGTACTAATTATTGGCGTAGTATAAACAAGTATTCTGAGGCATTTTTATTTGAGTATTTATTATGAAAGCACTATTAATCAACAAAGATGACGAAGGCTATCGGGCGCAACTCGGTCAAATTGAAGAGTCACAATTACCAGATGGTGATGTGTTGATCAAGGTGGACTATTCAACTCTCAATTATAAAGATAGTCTTGCTATCACTGGCGCCTCGCCAGTAGTACGGCATTTTCCTATGGTGCCTGGAATCGACCTTGCAGGCACCGTAGAACACAGTGATCATGCAGAATTTAAAGCCGGTGACAAAGTGGTATTGAACGGTTTTGGTGTGGGCGAAGGCCATTGGGGTGGGTTAGCTCAAAAAGCCCGTGTGAAAGGTGATTGGTTAGTGCCATTACCTGCAGCCTTTACCCCCAAACAAGCCATGGCCATAGGCACAGCGGGTTATACGGCCATGTTGTGCGTTATAGCCCTAGAGCAGCATGGTGTTACACCAGATCAGGGTGAAATTTTAGTCACTGGAGCAGCCGGTGGTGTGGGCAGTGTAGCCATCAGTTTGCTCGCCAAACTCGGTTATAACGTGGTGGCCTCTAGTGGCCGAGCAGAAGAAGCAGACTACTTATTAGGTTTGGGCGCCACGCAAGTGATTGACCGTAAGGAGTTGTCTGAAAAAGGCAGACCGCTGGCTAAAGAACGTTGGGCCGGTGCCATAGATGTGGCGGGCAGCCATACCCTGGCTAACATTTGTGCTTCCATGAAGTACGGTGGCACCGTAGCCGCCTGTGGGTTGGCCCAAGGTTATGACCTTCCAGCCACGGTAATGCCGTTTATCTTACGTGGTGTGACTTTAGCGGGCATTGATAGTGTTTATCGCCCTAAGGCTGACCGTATTGCCGCTTGGAACCGTTTGGCCCAAGATTTAGACATCTCACATTTAGAAAAAATCATGACCGAAATCACTTTGGCACAAACATTAGAGACCGCCCAAAATCAAATTGACGGACGCACCCGTGGCCGTTTTGTTGTTAACGTTAACGCATAAGGAAAAGCATTAATGAATCCCATTAGCCGATATCCAGTGCCTACACTGGCTGATTTACCAGGAGACATTAAAAACCGTGTTATGGAGGTGCAAGAAAAAGCCGGTTTTGTGCCCAACGTATTTTTAGCCATGGGCCACAGGCCCAACGAACTACGTGCTTTTATGGATTATCATGATGCTTTGATGAATAAGGCAGGTGGCTTAAGCCAAGCCGAGAGAGAAATGATTATTGTTACCACCTCTAATGATAATGGTTGTTTGTATTGTGTAGTGGCCCATGGGGCTGTATTGCGCATAAGAGCAAAAAACGCCTTAATCGCAGATCAAGTGGCTGTAAACTACTTAAAAGCCGATATTTCTGCACGTCAAAAAGCCATGCTAAGCTTTGCCCTTAAAATATCCAACAATGCCCAAACAGCCAGTGATGCTGATTTTGAACTCTTGAAAAGCCACGGTTTTGATGAGGAAGATATATGGGACATCGCAGCCATTACAGCCTTTTTTGGGTTGAGCAATCGCATGGTTAATTTTGCGTCTATGCAGCCCAATCAAGAGTTTTATAACATGGGTAGAGATTTTTAGGCTAGCTCACCGCAGTGGTTAAATGATGCGGATGGCGTATCTGCATGGCCATCAAGATCAAGACCATAGCCACTATCGTGCTGTGATTTAGCTCATTACCAAGCACTAGAGTGCCGCATATCAATGCCACAACTAGCTCTAACGCACCGGCGATGCTGGTTTTTTCGGCCCCCACTTTTGGTGCCCCCAAAGTAAATAAAAACTGCGGCAAACTGGTGGCTATACCCGCCAAAGCAATAATCCACAGGAAGCCTACATTTGAACTAGGTAGCCATACAGTGGGCTGGCTTATGATCGCTAAAGGTACAAGTACCACCATATGCCCTAGTAAGCCACAACGCATACGTTGTAATGGTGGCAAAGGGTTGCGGGGCTTAGACCAATAATGAATGGTTAAGGCAAAGACTAAAGGCGCCAAAAAACAACTTAAAGTTGGCCACAACTGGTGGCTTTTAAATTGCTGGGGCTGAAACACTAAGCTGGCAGCGATAATGATAAGTAGAGCCGATATCACTGAGTTAGTGGTAGGCCGTTTACCGTATAAACTCCAACCCACCAATAAGCTAACTACAGGGTAAGAGTAGTAAATAAAAATAGCTTGGGCAACAGGGATCACCGACAAGGCATTAAAATAAGCGAGCATGGCTACACCGTTAGCCATACCAAAGGCAAACATGCGTAAAGCCTCAGTCAGTTGGCACCGTTTAAGCCTAAGCCATGGCATTAATACAAGAGCTGGTAGAAGAAATCGGTACAAAGTGACTAGTTCCGGGTTGAGGCCATCACTCATAATCAGTTGAGCTAACATGGGATTAAGGCCAAAACCAATGGCTGCGGTAATAATAAATAAGTTGCCCGAGTGCATAATGATCTGATGTGGTTCAAGAAGGGCATTAAAATAACTGGAAATAGATGCATTAAATAGTGAATAATAGGCATTACATATTAGTTATATGCATTTATTATTATGAAATTGGATATTAAACACTGGCAAATGCTCAAGGCTATGGACGATTTTGATAGCCTGAATAAGGCAGCTATTGGGCTTAATTTAAGCCAATCGGCCCTAAGTCATCGTTTGGCAGAAGCGGAGCGGCGCTTGGGTCGCGCTATTTTTTACCGTCAAGGTCGCCGCCTAGTACCTACCCCTGCGGGCATTGTTCTAACCCAAGTGGCCCAGCACATAGTGCCTACATTAATGAGAGCGGAAGAAAGCTTTGTACAAACGTCACACGATATTGAACACGTGGTTAAAATTGGAGTGGCCGCCTATAACAGCTTTTATTGGTTGCCTGATTTTTTGGCGTTTCTAAAAAATCAGCATGAACATATTCAAATCGAAATAGTGGCTTCAGCAACTGCCCACCCAAGACGCAGTATTTTGCAAGCCGAAGTTGACCTGGTTTTAGTGCCTGGGCCATTTTCTGGACCAGGGTTAGAGTCTATGCCGTTGTTCCAAGACCGCTTAGTGCTGATTACCGACATAGGCCACAAGCTAGCGCAGAAACAGTGGATAGAAGCAGAGCAACTGGTTAACGAAGATGTACTCACCTATGGCAGAGATTATTATCCAGGGTTTGAATACGAGCGGTTTATACGGCCAGCGGGGATCACGCCTCAACGGGTGAAGATTATTGAAATGGTTGGCGCTATTGTTGAGTTAGTCAGCGCTGGCCAGGGCATTAGTGTACTGTCACGCTGGGCCATAGAACCTAGTGTGGCAGCAGGGCGGGTGTGCGAGGTGCAGTTAGGCCCAAAGGGTTTGGATTTAGCGTGGTCTTGTGTGTGCCGTACGGGGGAGACGCAATATTCTCCAACTCGTCAAGTTGCCTCTGTATTGCAACAATGGTTTAAAAACAACCCTATAAAGGCGTATTAAACTTTAGTTGTAGAACAAATGCTCACTATTCGCCATTTCATAGGCCTAAGCTCTGGTGATTTGTGTTCTAACGCGTTACTCTGTTACGACATGTTCGTATACTAAGCCGACACTGTTTTAGCACTATGCTAGTAAAGTGTCCCTAAGCTAATCTGCCACCTCTAAGGAACGCTTTCAATGCCTGAGTCTTTAAAAGACAGCGCCATGCGCTACCATACTCACCCAACTCCCGGTAAATTATGTATTCAACCAACAAAGCCCTTAGCCAATAAGCGAGATTTATCACGTGCCTATTCACCCGGCGTTGCCTATGCCTGTGAGGCCATTGTAGAAGAACAATCCATGGCTGCAGCGGTGACTGCGCGGGGTAACTTGGTGGGTGTAATTACCAATGGTACGGCGGTTTTAGGATTAGGAAATATCGGCCCCCTCGCTTCTAAGCCAGTCATGGAAGGTAAGGCTGTTCTGTTTAAAAAATTCGCTAATATTGACGTCTTTGACATTGAAATCCAAGAGAATGAAGTGGATAAGTTAGTGGATATTATCGCTTCATTAGAGCCTACATTTGGTGCCATTAACCTAGAAGATATTAAAGCCCCTGAGTGTTTTTTAGTGGAACAACAGCTGCGCGAACGAATGAATATCCCCGTATTCCACGACGATCAACACGGCACGGCTATCGTTGCTGCAGCCGCAGTATATAATGGCTTGCGAGTCGTTAAAAAGAACATTAAAGACATCAAGGTAGTCGGCTCAGGTTCTGGCGCTGCTAGTATAGCCTGCTTAGATTTATTGGTGAGTATGGGCTTGCCGCGCAACAACGTTACTTTAGTAGACCGGTCTGGCGTGATTTACAAGGGCCGTGAAAATGGCATGAACCCATGGAAAGAAAGCTACGCGCGCGAAACAAATGACCGCACCTTAGCAGACGCCATAGTAGATGCTGATTTATTCATGGGTTTATCGGGGCCGGGTGTTTTAACTCAAGATATGGTGAAAACTATGGCGCCTAAGCCACTGATTTTGGCCATGGCAAACCCCACACCAGAAATTATGCCAGAGCTGGCTATGGCAGTGCGCCCTGATGCGATTGTGGCTACCGGCCGCTCGGATTACCCCAACCAAGTTAACAATGTGCTTTGTTTCCCGTTTATTTTCCGCGGTGCACTCGATTGTGGTGCCACTACCATTAACGAAGCCATGAAGATGGCCTGTGTTAAAGCCATTGCAGATTTAGCCTGCAAAGAAGTGACCGATGTAGTGGCAGAAGCCTATGCCGGTGAAGAATTCCGCTTTGGCCCAGAATACTTGATCCCAAAACCTTTTGATCCTCGCTTAATTGAAGAAGTGCCGTTGGCTGTAGTTAAGGCGGCTATGGAAAGTGGCGTGGCCACTCGTCCTATTAAAGACTTAGACGCTTACCGCGTAAAACTTCAAAGCTACGTGAATCAGGCAGGCTTATTTATGCAGCCGATGATCGAAAAAGCCAAGTTGGGTCCACAGCGTCGTATTGTCTATGCCGAGGGCGAGAACGACGATGTATTGATGTCCATGCAAGCCATGGTAGATGAAGGCGTAGCAAAACCTATTTTAATCGGTCGTCAAAGCGTGATGCAGGCTACCATAGACCGTTTAAGTTTACGTTTTAAACTAGGTGAAGAAGTTGAAGTATTTGACCCTAAAGACTGCGACCTACACGACCGTTACTGGCAGCAGTATCACAAAAAAGTGGCCCGTAAAGGCACTTCAGTGGAAACCGCAAAGCAAGAAATTCGTACTAACAGCACAGCATTAGCCTCGGTAATGGTAGATCTAGACGAAGCCCATGGCATGATTTGTGGCAAGGTAGGGCGTTTTGACACCCACTTTAAAACACTGTTCCAAGTGCTTGGGCCTAAGACTCCTGATACACACGTTTCTACGGTTTGTGCCTTGTTGTTGCCTAGTGGCCCATTATTCTTAGCTGACGCCTTCTTAACCGTAGATCCCACGGCAGAAGATATTGTCGCATCAACAGAAGCGAGCATGGAGTTTGTACGTCAGTTTGGTATTAAACCTAAGGTTGCACTCTTGTCCCATTCAAATTTTGGCACCTCCAGTGATAACCAAGCCAACAAAATGCGCATAGCTTCGGCGACTCTGCGCGAGCGTTATCCCCATGAGGAAATTGAAGGCGAAATGCACTCATTCACTGCGCTTAATGAAGAGTTACGCCAGGCTATTTTCCCGAACTCTCAGCTTACGGGCCAGCCTAATTTGTTGATTATGCCTAACTTAGATACGGCTAACATTACCTTAGGTTTGATTCGTTCACTAACGGATGCCTTATTGATTGGTCCTTTTGTGCACGGTTTAGCTAAGCCTGCGCACATCGTTATTCCATCGGTGACTGGCCGAGGTATGTTCAACATGAGTGCGATCACCGCTGCTGATGTGGAAACCCACTGCGAAACTAATGAATGTAGTGTGTAGAAGACATCATGAGCCTCGGTTCCCACGCAGAGCATGGGAACCAGAATCACTACGCCCAGCTACGGCCCCCACGCAGAGCATGGGAACCAGAATCACTACGGCCCCCATGCGGCCTAGTTCCCATGCTCTGCGTGGGAACTTTTTGCAATGATAGGACAAAACCAATGAGCCAACATAAGGTTACCCCACGAACACGCATAAAGCGTGGTTTAAAACGTGCCGAATACGACGTGGATGCAGTGCATGCCATAATTGATGAAGCTCTGATTTGCCATGTGGGTTTTGTGGTTAAAGGCCAACCTTTGGTTATACCTACGTGCCATTGGCGAGAGGGCAATAAGATTTATTGGCATGCCCATAGCAAGGCGCAAAACGTCAATGCCCCAGAGTCTAATGAAACGTGCCTTACCATTACTTTATTAGATGGATTGGTGATGGCTCGATCGGCCTTTAATCACTCGGTGAATTATCGTTCGGTGATGGTGTTTGGCCAGCCGCAAAACATTACAGACCCTAAAGAAAAAACCCGTCAATTGAAGTTAATGGTGGATAAGTTTTCACCGGGCCGTTGGGATCAACTAAGGCCTATCACCGACACGGAAGTAGTGGCCACCGGCGTATTAATGATGGATTTGGAGGAGTTGTCTTGCAAAGTGCGCACGGGGCCCGCCGTGGATGAACCGGAAGACGTGAGTTGGCCAGTATGGGCAGGTGTTTTGCCCATCGTTAGTGAGTATCAGCCGGCACAGGTGAATCCAGATACCACTCAAGACTATGCGTTACCTAAATTGCCAGTTAGCTGATAAGAATCGCTGTTAAGGTGGGCCAGTGTTCCCACGCGGAGCATGGGAACCAGTGGGT
>JAQRMV010000004.1:4476-11701 GCA_028598985.1 Gammaproteobacteria bacterium | reverse complement strand
TTTAACACCAGCTTGCTTCGTGCTCGGGCTGGCGTAGCAGTTCTTCTACATTGGCATGTAAAACACGATATCCAGCATTGCCGTAAATCACTTGGCGACCTTCGTTCATAACCCACGAAGGGCTACCTTTAATGCTCTGCTGCTGGGCTAAGCTATGGTCTGCCATTAACGCGGCCATGGCGGTGCCATTCTCTAAGGCGTTAATGAGCTGCTTAGGGTCTAAACCTTGTTGTTGAGCTAATTCTAGCAATAAAGGCAATTGGCTGATGTCCCATGCATCTCTAAAAAAAGCTTGACGTATGATAAAGGCAAGGTCGCTTGATTGTTGATCATCGTATTCTAATGCTACGGCTTTCAGTAATAAGTGTGCGTTGCTGGAGGTTGTAGGGCGGGCTTTGCGCCATACATGTTCATGCACGGGGGCAAAGTCGTATGGATCGCAGGCTTCTTGTAGGTGATCTGCAAAGCCGTGGTAACTGCCTCGGTGTCCCCATTGATCTTGCATGCGTGTGATGGTGTCGCCAAACAATGGTAGGTAGTGATTTTTTAGTCGCACTTGATCACCATAATCTTGGTCTAATTGTTGGTTGCGACGATGAGCGATCCACGCCCAAACGCACAAAATGTCGGTGTAATAATCTATTTGTAGGCGTGCTGTCATAATAAAAGGACCCGTTGTTTGTTTAAAATTAGGATGGTCTAATTTTAAACAAACAACGGGTCCGAGAAATGACTTATGTCAATTAGCTTAACTTAACTTAACTTAGCTTAGCCTTTCATGTTTAGACCCTTCGGGTCATAGAACCCTTGGAGGCTAGCCTGCGCGGCATAGCGCTTAAGGGCAATTTCAATTTCCCAAGTGGCTTTGTCTAAACGAATAGGTGACAGGTTAGGTGAGTTAACATAACCCATACCAATAGCACTGCCCACGGCGTGGCCGTACATGCCAGAAGTTAGATAACCCACAATCTCGCCGTTCATGATGATGGGTTCGTTGTGGAATAATAGGGCTTCTGTGTCGTCTAGCTTAAATTGCACTAAACGGCGTTCGGTTGCATTAGCCTCTAGCTGTTCTTTATAACCATTGATGCCGATAAAATCACCCGCATCTGGTTTGGCAGCCCAGTTAAGACCTGCCTCAAACAAATTGTCTTCTGGGCCTACATCGTGGCCCCAGTGTACAAAGCCTTTTTCCATACGAGCACTGTTGACTGCATGCATACCCACGTTGCGTATGCCAAATTCGGCACCTGCTGCCATTAACGCGCGGTATACGGTGACCGTATGTTGGGCTGGAATAAATAGCTCCCAACCCAGTTCTCCCACGTAACTTAAACGCTGCACCCACATGCGCACACCAGCCACTTCCATCACCTTGCCCGTAGCAAATGGGAAGGCCCCATTGCTTAGGTCTGTGGCTGTCACTTTAGACAATACATGCCGCGCCATTGGGCCCTGAAGAGCAAGGCCGCCAAAGTGCATGCTGATGTCTTGTAACAGTACATCGTCAATGAGGCGGTGATTTAGGTGCCACCAGTCCCGTGAGTGGGAGCTGATACCGGTGATGACCCAGTAAGTTGTTTGACCCGTACGAACCACGGTTACGTCGGCTTCAATGCCACCTCGGGCGTTGAGGAAATGGGTGTACACCACTTTACCTACGGGCACATCAATATTGCCTGAGCAAATGTATTGTAAGTTTTTGGCAGCCGCTGGGCCGCTGACTTCAAACTTACCAAAGGAAGACATGTCGTAAAGGCCTACGCTTTCACGCATTGCCATGTGTTCTTGTTGGTTATTTTCAAACCAATTAGGTTTTTGGTAGCTATACTCATATTTAGCTTCTTGGCCAGGGTTAGCAAACCAATTGGCACGTTCGTGGCCACAGACTTCGCCAAAACAAGCACCAGCTTGAGTGAGTTCTTGGTGTAGTGGTGAATGAATTTGGTCACGAGCTGTTTCGTATTGATAGAAAGGCCAATGCATAGCATAGGTATGGCCAAGGGCTTCTGGAATGCGCTCTGCCACGTATTCATCGTGCTGTTGGGCGGGGTGATGACGGCGTAAGTCGCATTCGGTCACATCTCCCGATGGAAAACCATCAATCATCCAGTCGGCCATAATTTTGCCAACCCCGCCGCCTGCACCAATGCCTTTGGAATTCATGCCAGCGGCAATGAACAGCTTGTCGACTTCTGAGGTAGGGCCAAGCAAATGTAGGTTGTCGTTGGTAAAACTTTCAGGGCCATTAAACCAAGTGCGAATACCGGTAGTTTCTAGCTGAGGGAAGGTGTCCATGCTGTTCATTACGTAAGGTTCTACATGGTCTTGATCGCAAGGGAATTGACCAAAACAGAAGTCGTCGGCAATCTTGTCCATGGACATACCAATGGCGTTGTCTTCAAACCAACCCACCAGCATTTTACCGGCGTCTTCTTTGTAGTAAAGGCCGCGGTCATAGTCTCTTAGTACCGGACGTTGAGTAAGCCCCGGCATTTCTTCGGTGACAATATAGGAGTGTTCGCAGGTGTAGATAGGCAGCTGAACGCCTACGGTTTTAGCCAAGTCACGGGTCCACATGCCACCACACAAGATAACCTGGTCCACTTCCATGGTGCCTTTGTCGGTGCGAATACCGGTAATGACGTTGTCTTTGGTGAGCAGCTCTTCCATGACTGTATTTTCAAAAATTTCTACGCCATTCATACGCGCACCTTTGGCGAGTGCCATGGTGGTGTCGATAGGGTTAGTTTGGCCATCATCTGGAGTATAAAGTGCACCCAAAACGCCTTCGGTATTAATACCTGGGTAAAGCTCTGCTAAGCGAGTGTTGTTGATCATTTGCGATTCCACACCAAATACTTTAGCCATGGAAGAGGTGCGTTTAATCTCTTCTAAACGCGCTTCAGTACGCGCTAAGGAAATACTACCAATGCGTTTGTAGCCGGTGGCTTGGCCTGTTTCTGCTTCTAAGCTGGCATATAGCTCGTGACTGTATTTAGCCAAGTTGGTGAGTGTAGGCGTAGGCCATAACAGGCTTACAAGGCCTGCAGCATGCCATGTGGTACCGCAAGTGAGTTGTTTGCGCTCTATAAGTACAACGTCTTTAATGCCACGTTTGGCTAGATGGTATGCTACGGAGGTGCCTACAATGCCGCCGCCAATAATGGCAATGCGGGCTTTTTCTGGTAATACTTGGGTGTCGCTCATACATTTCTCTTTGATAGAGGGCGCAGTGTGGCCCTCTCAATATCTTAAGTTTGCTCTTTTATACTCTTTGCTAGCCTCAGTCGCGTAACAAACTGTTATTTGGGTTGTACGCAGCGTCGAATTCTACATGGCAATGTCGTGTACCAATAGAGGTCTCTACGGTTAGTGCCTGCCCCGCATTACAATGTTGGGGTTTTAGGTAGGCAAAGGCTAAACTTTTTTGCACTCGATAGCCATAGGCTCCGCCGGTGATTATGCCTGTAAGGTCACCATTAGTAAACACCGCTTCGTTACCAAAACACTCTGCAGCCACTTCATCGTCAAACACAAGGTAAGCCAATTGCATGGCAAGACCATTGGCTTGGCGTTCAAGTATGTTGGCACTGCCAATAAATTCGCGGCTTAAATCTAAGAAACGATCCATACCGGCTTCTAACGCCGAAATTTCTTCAGTAAATTCGGCGCCATATGCACGGTACATTTTTTCCATGCGCATGCTATTAAAGGCGCGAGTGCCAAAGTCTCGTAAACCTAAAGGTGCACCAAATTCCATTAACGATTCATAGATAGAAATGAGTTGCCAAACAGGCATGTGTAATTCCCAACCGAGCTCACCCGCGTAAGACACTCGCATGGCAAATACAGGGGCAGAGTCCAGCTGAATGGTTTGGCAGGCTAGCCATGGGAAAGCACTGGTGGATAGGTCGTCGTCACAAATATGTTCTAGAATTTCACGGGCTTTAGGGCCTGTGAGTAGCAAGCCACCCCAGTCTTCGGTGAAGTCTTCAAGGGTGACGTCATAATCCCCCACATGTTGTTGCATCCACTGCAGGTCTTTTATTTGAGAGCCAATAGCCCCCATTAATACAAACTGGTCTTGGGCTATACGGCTAACGGTTTGTTCGGCCATAATGCCGCCGTTTTTGGCATGGAAAAGCGTCAGGCTAATACGGCCGTCTTTGGCTGGTAATTTATTGCACGATAGCTGGTCCAAAAAGACATAGGCATCTGGGCCGGTAACACGAAACTTGGCAGTGCCACTGATATCAGTAATACCACAGGCATTTTGCACGGCGGCGCATTCTTCTGCCACTACGGGGTGGGCTTCACTATGGGCCCATGTTTCGCTTTCGCTGCGTACCGCATCGGTTTTAAACCAAGCGGGCTTTTCATAACCTGCAGTCACAAAATGCACGGCATCTTTTTGTGCCATCACCGTATGTAATGGGCTGGTTCGAATAGGGCGTCCATGGGGACGGTTTTCCGTGGGTGAACCGCTGGAGTACATACGTTCATAGGATTCTATGGCGCGGGTAATGCAGTAGTTCTTATCGGCCCAGTTGCCAAAACGACGGCTGTCTAAAGAGGCCATGTTAAGTTCGGTTTGGCCATGCACCATCCACTGGGCCATGTATTTACCGATACCTCCCTGGGCAATACCAATGGAGGCGCCGGTCATGTTCCAGAAGTTAGTAAGCCCAGCCACAGGGCCCACTAAAAAGTTGTCGTCTGGGGTATGGGTAATAGGGCCATTAATGATGGTTCTTACACCCACTTCTTCGAAAATAGGCACCAGTTCCATACAACGCTCTAGCCATGGCATTAAACGTACTAGATCGCCGGCGAACAATTCCCGGTCAAAATCCCAATCCATGCCGTTAATGGCCCAAGGTTTGGAGCCACGGGTTTCGTATGGACCCACCAATAAACCATTGCCTTCTTGGCGAATATAAGCCGCAGCAGACGAATCACGGGTGACGGGTAACTCTTTCACCATGGCGGCCAATTCTGGGTGGTCTTCCGTAACAAGGTACTGGTGTTCTAAGTTGATAATCGGCACATGTACACCTACCATGCGGCCTACTTCTGGGGCAAAACAACCCCCTGCATTCACCACGTGTTCGGCTATGATATTACCTTGCTCGGTAATGACCTCGTAGCCGCCTTGGGGCAGAATATTGATGTCTGTCACACGGTTAAAGCGGCTGATGGTTCCACCATTGGCGCGAGCGAGTTGTGACAAAGGCATCACTACGGCTGTGGGGTCTACGTGGCCATCGTTAGGGGTATATAAAATACACCGAGCGCCATCAAAGTTCATTACCGGATTAATGACTTTGGCTTCTTCCTTGCTTACCCAGCGCATTTCGCAGCCAATGTTATGGGCCCGGCTCATGACATTGCGAAACCATTGTTCTTCTACTTCGGTATAACCTACCCGTAGGCTGCCACACTTGTGGAAGGAGGAAGGTAAGCCGGTTTTCTCGGGTAAAATTTTGTCGTACAACTCAATGGTGTAGTCGTGAATTTTAGATAGGGTATGGTTGCCGTTAAAGTTAGGGCAAAGGCCTGCGGCATGCCATGTAGAGCCACTAGTGAGCTCGCCTTTTTCTATCATTACTACATCGGTCCAGCCTTCTTCAGTAAGGTGGTACATGAGGTTAACGCCAAGGGATCCGCCCCCAATAATAACAACGCGAGCGTGGGATTGTAGGGTCATAATAGGTGTCTCTTATCGGCCGATTTGTTCACGGCTTAGTTTGATGTCAAATTCTTCACGAATAGCTAAATCAGCTTCGTCGTTAATGTGTTTGGGGAAATAATTGGCTAACAATTCTTTCTTTTTTGCTATGGCTTTGTCTAATAATACCGGTTTTCCTAGCTCTGCCCACACGTTGGGGCTGCTACGGTCGCCAAGGTCTGGATAGATGTACTCAGTTTGCATCACCGAGAGGGTTTGATCAGAGCCTAAATAATGGCCCTTGCCACTCATACACACTTCATTTATGACATCAAAACTCAACGAATTTTCATCCACTGTAAGGCCTTTAGTCATGCGCATGCAAGCACCTAGTACATCATTATCCATTAATAAACTTTCTGGGCATGCACCCATAAGGCTGGCATACATACCCGCCGATTCATACACCACGTTAGCACCTGCCATAGCCGCCGCCGCAGCGGTGTAGCCTCGTTCGGCGCCGGCCTGATAATCTGGGAATTTGGCGTCGGTCATGCCGCATGCGGTGCCTGTGGGTAGGTTAAAATAGTGGCCCATTTGTACACAGGCTGCAGACAATATGCCTTGTTCAGGTGAGCCGCCACTCATGGCGCCGGTGCGCAAATCAGACACAAAAGGCCAAGTGCCGATAATGGCGGGTGCACCGGGTTTAATGGTATTTACATACACTAATCCTCCTAAACATTCGGCCCACGCTTGGGACACAGCACCTGCCAGTAAAGCCGGCGATGTGGCGCCAGCTTGGCCTGCAGAAAGTAATAGAATAGGCATGCCGCCCTCTACGCCTACTCTTAGGCACTCTAGTGATTCTTCAGCAAAGGTCATTGGTGGCACTACGAAGCAGTTAGACATGCTCACAAATGGGCGTGCGCGCCATGCGTCTTCGCTACCGGCAAAGTGATGCAGCATATTGAGCCCCGCTTCCACATGGTCGGCTGCAGTAAAGCTTGTGCCTATGTGTTTGCTGCTACCCATAACCGATGTGTACAGGGTGTTAAGATCCATGGTTTTAGGGTCGTCAATATCACGTAATACACACATGCGTTGGAACATGTGAATATGCTCACAAGTGTCAGCAATACGCGCCATGTCGTATAAATCTTGGCTGGTGGAATTACGATAGGTGTTGTTCTCTGGGTCGGCCACATGCACCGCAGCGCCAGCGGTAGAGAAGTGCACACGTTGGCCATTAAGTTCTAAGTCATGTTTTGGGTCCACACCATGGAGGGTGAGATTACGTTGACAAATGTCCAGCGTATGGTCTACCAAACTACGGGGAATACGCAGGCGACCGTCGTCACCCATAATGGCGCCTGCGGCCACCATGGTTTCGGTACAATGGGGAGTGGAGCTGCCAAAACCGATCTCTTCTAAAATACGGTAAGCATTGTTGGCAATGGCATCCATGTCGGTTTCTGAAAGGGGGGCGAAAGTGCCTCCTGTTTCACCGGGATGAACGGGTTTAGCCTCTTCGGTGAGTGGTGCTAAACGTTC
>JAQRMV010000004.1:0-4376 GCA_028598985.1 Gammaproteobacteria bacterium | reverse complement strand
GTGCTAAACGTTCGCTTAGCGCCGTCCTTCGCAGCCAAATGGTTATCGCCACGCCTTAAAGAGTTTTGGCGTCGTTATCCAGATATAGATCTGTGCCTGTTCCACGCTTCACCTGCCGTGGATTTTGAGCGAGAAGAAATTGATTTGGCAGTAACTTATGGTCGTGGAGACTGGCAAGGCGTAGAAAGCACCCCCGTGATGACACTAGACTTTTTTCCCGTAGCAAGCCCGGCATGGCTTGCTAATCATGGTGCTCTCGATAAGCCAGAGCAGCTGCTCAAAGTAACGTTATTGCATGACGCCGACCCCTATTGTTGGAATGAGTGGCTAAGGGAGGCAGGTGTAAAGGGTATTAACAATAAACGGGGCACCACTATAGATGATACTAACGTTTTGATTCAGGCGGCGTTAGACGGGCAAGGTGTGGCGTTAGGATCTACTCCTTTTGTAGAAGACCATTTGGCATCCGGGCGTTTGGTTAAGGTATTTGATCAGGTTCTTATTACCGATTATTCGTATTACGTGGTGTGCCCTACAGCACATTTAAAGCGTCCAGAGGTGGTGGCATTCAAAGAGTGGTTGCTTACGCAGGCATAGAGCCCGTTTTTACACATACCCCAAAGGCAATGCCGTGCTGTCTAACACTTTGCGCATAACGAAAGCAGATTTTACACCGCTCACACCTTTTATTTTAGTGATCTTGCCCAGCAGTATGTCATGGTATCGGTCCATATCGGGCACGGCGACTTTGAGCTGGTAGTCTGCTTCATGACCGGTAATTAAGTAACATTCCATCACCTCTGGCAGAAGTGCTACGGCTTTTTCAAACTCTTCAAAGCGTTCTGGAATGTGTTTGTCCATGCTGATGTGCAGTAGGGCAGTGAGGTTAAGGTTTACCGCTCGGTCATTAATCCGTACGACTCGGTCTCGTATCACGCCGCTCTCTTCAAGCTGCTTTACACGTCTAGAGCAAGGTGCAGCCGTTAGGCCTACGTGCTGCGCTAATTCTTGATTAGATAATCCGCCATCGCTTTGAAGATGGCGCAATATATTGAGATCGTACCGGTCTAGATTAGTCATTACCTTCACCTAATGCGACTGTTGAGCAAATAATCATTAATAATTTATATTTATGTTATTGTTTGTTGCGTAAATCGTCAAGTTTCTGTTGAGTTTGATCTGATATTGCGCTTGTTTGACGATAAACTAGCTCAAATGAGTTTATTTGAGTCCTCCATGTTCGATCACGCCTTTAATCATCGCAAGTATCAGCCTTTTCAGCCCACGCCATTGCCAGATCGTACATGGCCTAGCCAAACTATTACCAAGGCGCCTATGTGGTGTAGCGTGGATTTGCGTGATGGTAATCAGGCCTTGGTTAACCCCATGAATGTGCAGCAAAAGTTGCAAATGTTTGAGTTGTTGGTAAAGCTGGGGTTTAAGCAAATTGAGGTGGGATTCCCATCGGCATCGAAACCCGATTTTGATTTTGTACGTTTGTTGATTGAACAAAACAGGGTGCCAGACGATGTGACTTTGCAAGTACTGACGCCGGCCCGTGAAGAGCTTATTAAAAACACTTATGCTGCATTGGAGGGTGTTAAGCGGGCTATTGTGCACGTTTATAATTCCACCTCTAAGGTGCAGCGTGAGCAAGTGTTTGGCTTACCAGAAGAGGGTATTAAAGACATTGCAGTGCAGGGCGCTAAATGGGTGCGGCAGTACGCCAACAACTACCCTAATACACAATGGGGTTTTGAATATTCGCCAGAAAGTTTTACCGGCACCGAAATGGATTATGCCGTAGAGGTGTGTGACGCCGTGATAGCCCAATGGTTGCCATCTGGTGGGCGTGAATTAATCATCAATTTACCGTCTACGGTGGAGCTTTCTACGCCCAATTTGTTTGCCGATCAAGTGGAGTATTTCTGTCGTCATTTGCAGCATCGTGATCAAGTCACCATTAGCCTTCATACCCATAACGACAGGGGTTGTGCCGTTGCAGCAGCAGAGCTAGGAATCTTGGCCGGAGCAGATCGAGTAGAAGGGACGTTGATGGGTAACGGTGAGCGTACAGGCAATATGGACATGATTACCATGGCCATGAACCTGTATTCTCAGGGTATTGATCCGACATTGGATTTAAGCAATGTATTAGAAATCATTGAAGTGGTAGAAAGCTGTACTGAAATTGCCGTATCTCCACGTCACCCTTGGGCTGGTGAGTTAGTTTATACAGCCTTCTCTGGCAGTCACCAAGATGCTATTCGTAAGTCTGTAGCATTTCACAAAAAACAAAACAAAACCCACTGGGATGTGGCCTATTTGCCCATAGATCCACGGGATATTGGGCGCGAATATGAAGCCGTAGTCCGCATTAATAGCCAAAGTGGTAAAGGCGGCGTAGCCCTTGTGTTAGAGCGGGACTATGGCATTGAATTACCCAAATGGATGCATCCAGTGATGAGTGGTGTAGTGCAAAAAGCCACAGAAGATTCAGGCCTTGAAGTGTCTTCAGGGCAAATTAAAACCTTGTATGAAAGCCACTTTTTAGAAGTGCATTGTGCATGGCAATTGCATGACTATGGCATACAAGCCCATGGTCAAGAAATAAGAGCCAGTTTCAAGGTTGGCCAATCCCTATTGTCTGGCCAGGGTGCGGGTGCTTTGGAGGCCTTAAGTGATGCATTAAGCAGGCATTATGGTTGTGATATAGAAGTCACTCAATTTGATCAACATGCCATGACCAGCGGCACCGATGCGCAAGCATTAGCGTGTATGGAAGTGAAGGTGAATAATGTTGTGTTGCATGGCATTGCCCAAGCAGAAGACACCACCGCGGCGGCCTTGCAAGCCATGCTTACCGCCTTTAGTCATCATCACCGCGTCGCTAAACACGGTGTTAGCTTTTTAAAATAGCATTACATTGATCCCGTTGTGGGATCGAGATATACTCCCTTGCATGAGAGTTATATCGAAACGCACATTAAAAGATTTTTGGTTGTCTTCACCACAACACCAAGGCTCTAAAGCCCAGCTAGAAGCGTGGCATTCAGAAGCAATAAAAGCTCACTGGAATTCACCTCAAGACATAAAAGCACAATTTCGTTCAGCTAGCATATTAAAAAATAATCGTGTTGTATTTAATATCGCAGGAAATAAATATCGCCTTATTGTCGCAATCGACTACAAGCGAGAGGCTTGTTTTATCAAATTCATAGGGACTCATAAGCAATACGACCAAATCAATGCGGAGACAGTATAATGAATATACATCCTATTAAAACAGAACAGGACTACGAGAATGCTTTGTCAGTTGTCGACAACCTATGGGGTGCCAGTGAGGATACAGAAGCTGGTGAAAAATTAGATATTCTTTTAATTCTAATTGAAAACTATGAATCTATTCATCATCCAATTGATCCACCAGATCCTATTGAAGCTATAAAATTCAGGATGGAACAATTAAATTTATCTAGAAAGGATTTAGAATCGGTGATTGGATCAAGAGGTCGAGTATCAGAAATACTTAGCCGCAAACGCAATCTATCACTCAATATGATTAAAGGGCTTCATTCAAAGCTCCACATCCCCCTTGAAAGTTTAATAGGCGGCATGGAGCAACATGTATAAGCGCATACAAGAATCTAACAATCGCATAAAATCATCATCGGTTAATGCATACAGTAAAGCTCGTTGTTATTATTAAAGAACACCATAGACTATTTTTTACGAAAATAATAACCCTGTTTATAAGTTAATTGTAATTATTTCAATGGCTTGCAGGTAGTCTAAGGTGATATAAATAGTTAAAAGGGCGCCTCTTTAATAATTATTATTAGAGCTGGTAGGCCTCATAAATGGACTGTTAGATTTAGAAAGGACTCCGAGTGAGAATTGAAGAAGAATACAAAAAAACAGGCTACTTTTGGTTGCCAGAAAAGGAAAAAAACAAGATACCTGGTATATTAACCATCGATGATGGAGGGAGAATAGAGCTAGAGGTTGTTGGGCTTTTCGATGATAGTATAGAATCCCAAAATGGAAAGGACGATTTGAGTCGAATAATTGGCCACGTTGAGAATGATGGATTTGTAACCCTTGATGACTGTTTTTACACCAAGAAAAACTACGTATTTGGTGGAATGTCAAAATCAAAGGTATTTGTTAATAGGGTATTAAGTGGTGCCGCGTGGGAAGAAAATGAATCGGTAGCGTTCAATACATTGTCATTCTCAGTGGACTGCTTCGATGAGTGCGCTGGAGCGAACATAAAGCCCACCCCAAGCTTGGCAATGCATTGGCCTACTTGGGCTGGCTTAAGCATAATCTCAACGCCTGCCGCTTCAAGTAGGTCGGAACTACCACTTTTGGAT
>JAQRMV010000039.1:15748-19561 GCA_028598985.1 Gammaproteobacteria bacterium | reverse complement strand
ATTCTTACTTGGTGATTTTCAGTGCCCAACAAACTGGGCCAGACGCTGCAAAAGCCAAAAAGGTTAGCGCCAACAACAGGGGAGGCTGTAAGGAATAAATTGCAAATACTAACACTACGGCCAAGAGCGCAACAAACGGCACCTTGCCCTTTAGATCTAAATCTTTAAAGCTGTAGTACTTGAAGTTACTTACCATTAAGATGCCCAATACTGCCGTCACTATAGCAACTATATAGCTAAGGCTCGTGCCGTCTAAACCATAATCAACACCAGTCCAAACCATACCCGCCATCACACCCGCTGCGGCCGGTATGGGCAAACCAATAAAATAACGGCTATCAGACATTTCCAATTGCACGTTAAAACGCGCCAAACGTAATGCACCACCCGCCACATAAATAAAGGCAGCCACCCAGCCAAAATTACCTAAACTCTGTAAGGACCATGAAAATAACACTAGGGCAGGCGCCACACCAAAAGCCACAACATCGGCTAAACTGTCATATTCTGCACCAAACTTACTTGTAGTATTTGTTAAGCGAGCAACACGACCATCAAGGGTATCTAAAATCATCGATATAAAGATGGCAATGGCTGCATTTTCAAAGTTACCACTCATGCCAGAAACTACAGCGTAAAAGCCTGAAAACAAAGAAGCTGTAGTAAAGCTATTGGGCAGCAAGTACACGCCTTTAGCGGGCTTTTTTGCTACCACTTCCTCAGCTGGATTTTTGGACTGGTCTGAAGGATCTTGACTCATGAATGCACTGCTCTTTAAATGAATTGACGCTAGTTTAACATGCCTGAACAGCAATACTAAAACCCTAGACACACAAAAGGCCGCAAATACGACCTTTTGTGACGATACTAAACGATCAATATGACTAAATACTAAGCACTTTATCTCCACGAGCGATACCCGACACACCGGTACGCACCGTTTCTAACACATAGGATTCACCTATAGCATTGATAAAGGCGTCTAGCTTAACCTGATCACCGGTTAATTGAACCGTGTAAATACTGCTTGTTACATCTACAATTTGGCCACGGAAAATATCCACGGTGCGCTTTACTTCATCACGGTGCTGACCTGTAGCCTTAAGCTTAATCAGCATCATTTCACGCTCGATATGATCACCTTCAGTAAGGTCAACCAGCTTCACCACTTCTATCAACTTATTTAACTGTTTAGTAATTTGTTCAATCACGCGATCACTTCCCGAAGTGGTTACCGTGAGGCGGGATAATGTAGGATCTTCAGTAGGCGCAACGTTTAACGTTTCAATGTTGAAGTTACGCTGAGAAAACAAACCCACTACACGAGACAAAGCACCGGCTTCGTTTTCTAACAATACCGCAATAATATGTCTCATTATGTTCTCTCCGTCTTATTCAACCACATGTCACGCATAGATGCCTTAGGCACTAGCATGGGGTATACATGTTCGGTTGGATCAACGTGAATATCGAGGAACACCAATTCATCTTTAAGGGCAAAAGCTTGCTCCAAAGCAGGGATGAGCTCTGCCTCGGTTTTAACGGTAATGGCCTTGTGACCATAAGCACCGGTTAACTTATGGAAATCTGGTAATGACTCCATATAAGACTGGGAGTGACGGCTCTCATAGTTCATGTCTTGCCACTGGCGCACCATGCCTAAAGAGTGATTATTCAAACACACAATCTTCACAGGAATGCCGTATTGGCTACAGGTGGAAAACTCTTGTAGATTCATCTGAAAGCTACCTTCACCCGTTACACACACCACTTCAGCTTCGGGATAATGCAGCTTAACACCCATGGCCGCTGGAAAACCAAAACCCATGGTGCCTAGGCCGCCAGAGTTGATCCAGCGATTTGGCTTATCAAACTTGTAGTACTGGGCAGCAAACATTTGGTGCTGGCCTACGTCGGAACAAATATAAGCATCACCTTTAGTTACCTGATACAAAGCTTCAATAACCTGCTGCGGTTTTAACATGCCCTTTTCATTACGTTCATAATGGCCACCGTGGCGCAGGCGCCACTGATCAATCTGGCTCCACCATTCGGCAATTGCATCGGCCTCGGGTTGTGTGCCACTTTTAGCCACTAAAGCAAGCATTTCTAGCAATACACTTTTAGCAGGGCCAACAATAGGCACGTCAGCAGCAATGGTTTTAGAAATGGATGACGGATCAATATCAATATGAATGATTTTAGCCGTTGGACAGAATTTTTCCGTAGCGTTAGTCACTCGGTCGTCAAACCGTGCACCGATACTCAAAATTAAATCTGAATGGTGCAAGGACATATTAGCTTCATAGGTGCCATGCATACCAGGCATACCTAACCACTGGCGGTCGGTTGACGGGTAGCCACCCAAGCCCATAAGTGTACTACTCACCGGATAATTAAGGGCTTTAGCTAGCTGAGTTGCTTCATCGCAAGCCTTGCCGCCGACAGTGCCGCCACCCACAAGAATTACAGGGCGGCGAGCGGCGAGCAACAGCTCAACAGCTTTTTTAATTTGCCCACTATGGCCTCGTGTGGCAGGACTATAGGAACGCATCGAAACCGATTCAGGGTAGTGGTATTCAAACTTATCTGTGGGTGTGGTCATATCCTTAGGGATATCAATAACCACAGGCCCAGGGCGGCCACTACTAGCAATGTAGAAAGCTTTTTTGATTAGACCAGGGATTTCTGCAGGGTGCTTAACTGCAAAGTTGTGCTTAACCACGGGACGGGATACGCCCATCATGTCGGTTTCTTGGAAAGCGTCTTCGCCAATTAGTGTGCTGGGCACCTGGCCACAAATAACCACCATTGGAATAGAATCCATAAAAGCAGTAGCTATGCCTGTTACTGCATTAGTGGCCCCTGGGCCGGAAGTAACAAGTACTACACCAGGCTTGCCAGAAGCTCGAGCATAGGCGTCGGCCATATGGGTTGCGGCTTGTTCGTGACGAACTAATATGTGTTTGACTTGCTTTTGTTGAGCCAAGGCATCGTATATATGTAATACAGAACCACCGGGGTAACCGTATATATATTCTATTTTTTGATCCTGCAAACTACGGATCACCATTTCTGCGCCGGAAAGCATTTCCACTGTATTATCCTCTCACCGCATTCCTCTGGAAGCGGCAGTTATTTGTCTGAGATTTATCTCATGAAACCATCGATGACTCACGGGCAGCGCTTGTAGCCAGACCGCAAAATCGAGCAGGCACGAATGTGCCTAAAGTGGTGACGCTCAAAGGTCAAGCATTGTCGGGTTGCAACGTGCATAGAACTCAGGGCAGACAAGCGAAAGGGTACTGCTTACCGTATCACAAACGCCAGGGATCTCCTGCGCGACATGTGCATCAACCTAAAAGAAGAATTTTCACACGCCAAGGCCTGTAATTCAATAGCTTAGGTGTAAAACAGGGGTTAAATTACTAGATTTATAAGCTACTTTTTAAAACCCAGCGTAAACATTTGGTGGTATAGTGGCAATCAAATAGCAAAACGCATTAGTTTGAGGTAGTCCCATGTCCAGTTTAGAGTTACGAAATCGTGATCGCGTCATCGAAGAGCTGCGAATTTTCTTGAAAAAAATACTGGTTGAACCAGAAATTATTCCTCATTCCTTAAGCATTACTCGAGAGCTTATCGACGAAGAAAATGCTGACCAGAAAATTGCTCAAAAAATTTCCGATACCACTAATGTTAAGATCCCAACTGAACACAGTGATGCCGACAAGCTGTTCTTACAGGTGTTGCACGAAGTGGTGCGCGATGAAAAGGCGATGTACTAAACGTAAGTTCCCACGCGGAGCATGG
>JAQRMV010000039.1:0-15648 GCA_028598985.1 Gammaproteobacteria bacterium | reverse complement strand
GGAGCATGGGAACTAGTGCTTATTTGCCATACCAAAGGTCAATTTTGAATCTTCCGCATCCGCCAAAATAATTTGTCCAGGCAAATAGTGCCCAGCCAACAATTCCTGCGCTAATGGATTTTCCAAGCTCCTCTGAATGGCACGCTTCAACGGTCTTGCTCCGTATACTGGATCAAAACCTTCTTCCACTAACAAATTTTTTGCTGCATCAGTTAATTGCAAACTCAAATCATGTTCTTGCAAACGCTCTTGCAAGCGGATCAACTGTATATCGGCAATCTTACGCACATGCTCCTTACCCAAAGGATGAAACACGACTAGCTCATCAATACGGTTTAACAGTTCTGGCCTAAAGTGAGCGCCCACTATATCCAAAACTTCTTTACGCATGGCTTCGTACTGACTTTCATCGGTCATGGTTTGAATAACGTCGGAACCCATATTAGAGGTCATAACAATCACCGTATTACGGAAGTCTACAGTGCGCCCTTGGCCATCTGTGAGTCGGCCATCCTCTAACACTTGCAACAAAATATTAAACACATCAGGGTGAGCTTTTTCCACCTCATCGAGCAATAAAACAGCATAAGGGCGACGTCGCACAGCTTCGGTTAAATAACCACCTTCTTCATAACCCACATACCCTGGAGGCGCACCAATTAACCGAGCTACGGAATGTTTTTCCATAAATTCAGACATATCAATACGCACCATGGCCTCTTCCGTATCGAACAAAAAGGTTGCCAAAGACTTACATAATTCAGTTTTACCTACACCCGTTGGGCCAAGGAATAAAAATGAGCCGTTAGGACGGTTAGGGTCTGCCAAACCAGAACGTGAGCGACGCACCGCATTAGATACGGAAGAAACGGCTTCGGTCTGACCAATCACCTGATCATGCAACACCTGTTCCATTTTCAATAGCTTTTCTCGCTCACCCGCTAACATGCGACTCACGGGAATGCCGGTCCACATGCTCACTACTTCGGCAATTTCTTCTTCACCTACCTTACTACGCAACAATGTGGTCTCTATATTTTCAGCATCATGGGCTGATTGCAATTGCTTTTCAAGGTCTGGAATTGTGCCGTATTGTAATTCAGACATACGGCCTAAATCACTGTTACGACGAGCCACTTCTAACTCTTGCCTTGCTTCTTCCAAGTCTTCTTTGAATTGCTGAACACCGTACACTGAGGTTTTTTCGGCATTCCAAATTTCTAACAGGTCGGCAAATTCTTTTTCTGTTTGAGCCAGCTCGCCTTCTAAATCTTTCAACCGCGCCGCAGCCGCCTTATCCTTCTCTTTACTCAATGCTTCGCGTTCTATTTTTAGCTGAATGACGTGCCGCTCAAGCTTATCCATAACCTCGGGCTTGGAATCCATTTCCATACGAATACGGCTACCCGCCTCATCAATTAAATCGATAGCCTTGTCTGGTAGCTGTCGATCGGTAATATAACGTTGCGACAGTCGGGCTGCTGCAATGATGGCAGAGTCGGTAATATCCACACCATGGTGCAATTCGTAGCGCTCTTTTAAACCACGCAATATGGCGATGGTTGCCTGTTCTGTGGGTTCCCCAACAAATACCTTTTGAAAGCGGCGCTCTAACGCAGCGTCTTTCTCTATATACTGACGATATTCATCTAAAGTGGTGGCACCTAGGCAATGTAATTCACCACGAGCTAGCGCTGGTTTAAGCATATTGCCAGCATCCATAGCGCCTTCGCCTTTACCGGCACCAACCATGGTGTGGATTTCATCAATAAACAAGATAACATTGCCTTCTTGCTTGCTAAGTTCGTTAAGCACGCCTTTTAAGCGCTCTTCAAATTCACCTCGATATTTGGCGCCGGCAATCAAGGCACCCATGTCTAACGACAACACCTGCTTACCCAACAAACTTTCTGGCACTTCGCCATTAACAATACGTTGCGCTAGGCCTTCAACGATGGCAGTTTTACCTACGCCTGGCTCACCAATCATTACAGGATTGTTTTTGGTACGTCGCTGCAATATTTGAATAGCTCGACGAATTTCATCGTCACGACCAATCACAGGGTCTAGCTTACCTTCTTCTGCAAGCTCGGTAAGGTTGATGGTGAATTTGTCTAGTGCTTGACGCTCTTCTTCTGCGCCTTGGCTATTTACTTTGTCGCCGCCACGCAACTTTTCTATCGCTTGGGATAACTTGTTAGTTTTAACGCCTGCTTTAGCAAGCAAATCACCCAAGCCTTTTTTATCCTGAACCAAGGCCAAAATTATCTGTTCGCTAGAAACAAATTGGTCGCCTAATTTACCAGCGGCTTTTTCCGCCACATTAAACAAACGCGCCAAACTATTACCAAAGTGCACGTCACCACCGTCATTAGCTACTTTAGCCATGTTATTTAAACGCTGGCTCAGTTTAGTTTGTAACATAGGCAAATCTGCCCCTGCTTGAACTAACAAAGAGTGTGCCGAACCGCCGTTCTGCTGCAGCAAAGCGCTGAGCATATGCTCTGGTTCAATAAATTGATGGTCTAAGGATAGAGCCAAAGATTGGGCTTCGCCAATGGCTTCTTGCAAGCGGCTGGTGAGTTTTTCAAAACGCATAATAAAACCTCAATAATGCCCGTCAGCGCTTTTCAAAAGAGGTCTGAATAAGATGACATGGCAATTAACTTCTAGGTTATTTATGGGGCCTAAAGGACATTTTTCAAGTAAATATAGAATAAATATTAGCAAAAACTAAACTAGCCAAATCAAACTCGCCATACGCCCACTGGCAGGATCTCGACGATGGGAGTAGAACCGATGCGGCTCCGACACTGTGCAAAAATCACCGCCGTAAATCTGCGTCACACCCAAACCCATTAGCTCTTTACGTGCCAAGGCGTATAGATTACCGAACCACTTATTAGGCTTGCCCTTTATAGACACAAACATCGGCATCAGTTCTTTTGTAGTAGAAGCTGGATCGGCATCAAACGCCTGAAGCACATCCGCACCCACCTCAAAAGCTTGTGGCCCAATGGCCGGGCCCAACCACACCATAACTTGAGCCGGGTCGGAAAACTGTGCAATCGCATTAGCTAGAATTCCATTAGCCAGCCCCTGCCAACCGGCATGAACTGCAGACACTTGGGTACCCTCTCTGTCACATAAAAGCACAGGCAAACAATCAGCCGTCATCACTACACAGGGCCAGTTTTTGGCTTGAGTAAAACTGCCATCGCAATCATACAACCCTGCTTCAGCGGGAAGCTCTAGCAAATCTGTAGAGTGGATTTGATTAAGCCAAAAGGGCTGGCGTTCAAGCCTTAGATGCTGCTGCAATTGGACACGATGATGCTCTACACGCTTGGGATTATCCTGAACGTGCCGAGCCAGATTAAACCCGGCTAAGCCAATGGAAGATTCCTGTGCAGTAAGGCCGCGGCAAGTAGATATTGCACGGACATTTGCGGGGGCGGGCCAGTTGGGCTTCAGGTAACACGAAGGCTGGCCCACAAGGTTCATTAAAAACGTGAGTCTGGATTAAGCTTAGTATCAATGGCGAGTTGCTTGAGCAATTCGATCATATCGTCAGGTAAGTCGACTTCCCATTCCATGTCTTCATGGGTAATAGGATGCATCAGCTCCAAGCGCTTTGCATGCAATGCCTGCCGCTTAAAACCTCGCAAGGCATCTAAAAAATCTTCGTCACAACCCTTAGGCAACCGCTGGCGACCGCCATATAATGGATCACCCTGCAACGGATAATTAACATGGGTCATATGTACGCGTATTTGATGGGTGCGCCCAGTTTCTAATTTTAAACGAATATGGGTGTGTGCCCTAAAGCGACGCAATACTCGATAATGCGTAATCGCTTCTTTACCCATGGCCGAAATGGCCATTTTTAAGCGATTGCGACTATGACGGCCCATAGGTTCATCCACGGTTCCACCACCGGTAAGAACCCCTTTTACAACCGCTTCGTACTCACGACCCATACTGCGATCCTGCAGCTGAGCCACTAATGCCGTTTGGGCCGGAATGGTTTTAGCGACAACCATAAGGCCCGTAGTGTCTTTATCTAAACGATGCACAATACCCGCACGTGGCACGCCGTTAAGTTGTGGGCAATGGTGTAATAACGCATTCAGCAAAGTGCCACCATGGTGGCCCGCGGCGGGATGCACCACAAGGCCCGCGGCTTTATTTAAGATCAAAATATGTTCGTCTTCATACACGATATCAATATCGATAGGTTCCGGCTGCCAGCGCTCTTGGATTTCAATTTCGCATTCCAAGACAACGCTTTCACCACCGTAGAGTTTATCCCTAGGGCGAAGTTGCTCACCGTTGACGAGGATGTCACCTTCTTCAATCCACTTTTTTAGGCGCGATCGTGAGTAATCTGGAAACGCCAAAGCGGCAATTTGATCGATACGCATACCTGCCCATTCTGGGTCGACTGATGCTTGGAGGGAAATAGTTTCGTGCATGTTAAGACTTTCGTTGGCGCTAGCTGAGCTAGCATATTAAACTAGGGCCTATTGTACAGCATTTACAGGTAATTACGCTGTTCAATAGACAATGATATACTCGGCACACTTTGCAACAGGCAACTAAAACACTATGCGATTCAATATTTCTAACCGCTTGCTTCACATTACCGGAATAATATTTTTGGGCTTCATGCTTAGCGCATGTTCCAGCAACAGCAAAGAGCCCGTCATTGAAGACGTAAAGCCTGAAGCAGAATTATACTCCAGCGCTATGGCCAAGCTCGAAGGCGGCAACTACCGCCCTGCTATTGAAGACTTAGAAGCCATGGAAGCACGCTATCCCTATGGTCGTTATTCCGAGCAAGCCCAACTGGAATTGGTGTATGCCTACTATCGCAGCAGCCAACCTGCTGCCGCAAAAACCGCTGCGGCCCGTTTTATACGCCTACACCCAAATCATGAACATGTGGACTACGCATATTATTTAAAGGGCCTAACTGCTTTTGAAGAAAACAAAGGTGCGTTTGATCAATATTTAGGAACTGATAAGGCCAAAAAGGATCCTGGCGCAGCAAGAGATTCCTTTACAGACTTCTCTACCTTACTCAGTCGCTTCCCTAACAGTGAATATGCAGCAGATTCTCGTGTACGGATGGTGTTCCTAAGAAACTTATTAGCCAAACATGAAATTCATGTGGCCAACTACTATATTTCACGTAGCGCTTGGTTAGCAGCGGCCAATCGCGCTCAATATGTTGTAGAGAATTACCAGCTGACTCCAGCTGTAAAAACGGCTCTTCAAATAATGGTGCAGGCCTACACAGAACTAGGGCTATTAGACAACGCCGATCACGCACAACAAGTATTAGATGCCAACTTTGGTGAGCATCGCATTGTGCAACCTATGACAACAGAAGCCTTAGCTGCCGATGAAGAAATCACCCAACAGCGCTCTTGGTTTAGCCGCTTAACATTTGGTTTGTTCGACTAAACAAGCATTAAACATCCCAGTTGCAATATAGTGTCACTGGGCCTTGGCGCTTGTGCTCTGTTTGACGATAACGTTGTTCTAAATTTCGTTTGGCGTCACTAGAAATGACCTTTCCTTCTAAATAATCATCAATCTGATCGTAGGTAATGCCTAAAGAGTCTTCATCAGCTTGCTGGGGGTTTCCTTCTTCTAAATCTGCCGTGGGCACTTTATGCACCAACGAATGGGGCGCACCAAGGTAAGCAGCCACACTTCTAACCTGGCGTTTGTTTAAACCGAATAAAGGCGCAACGTCACACGCCCCGTCGCCATGTTTGGTGAAAAAACCAGTAATTGCTTCTGCGCCGTGATCAGTGCCTATAACAAGCCCATTTAACAAACTGCCCACATAATATTGAGCGCTCATTCTTGCTCGTGCTTTATTGTTACCACGGGAAAAATCCAACTTATGCTCACTAGGGTTAACCGCATTAACCAAAGATTCAGCAGCCGCATCTAAACCTTTAACCATGGCTTCAATATTAATGGTGACGCGCCGGCTTGGGTGAATAAAATCCAATGCCAACTGCGCATCTTCTTCATCGGCCTGCACACCATAAGGCAAGCGAACTGCTACGAATTGATAGTCATTGGTTTGGTATTTGATATTGAGCTGATCACAAGCTAATTGTGCCAATTTCCCAGCAGTCGTTGAATCCACACCACCCGACAAACCTAATACTAATACTTTGACGCCAGCCGTTGCCAAACACTGCTTAAGGAAATCAACACGCTTCAATACCTCTTGTTCAATATCAATAACAGGCAGTGTATGTAATGCACAAATGATTTTGTCTTGCTGTGAAGCGCTCATGATGTTAATCCTAAATCCTTCAGCTTAAGGCCAGTCTTCAAAAAGGATATTTTAACCTATATTTCCACAAAGTTGCTCACTTACAGTTACCAGAACCCTGGCCTTTACCATAACTTTGTGCGCGCCCATTATCCGCAAGTGTTAGTCTCCAACATAATACATCTTGTGCTTGCGGCCCGTTGGCATTCACCGTAGCAGAAAGTAATAAACCCTCGTCAGTAATATCAATCTGATACTTGTAGCTCTCTTCGCTAACAGGCGGCATTACCCGATCAATGTCTTCAAAGTAATGGCCGTGTTGGATGTGCCATATTTCCTGCTGGAGCCCAATACGTTGTAATACCAACCAAGCCTGCTGGCGCCCCGAAGTGAGCTGATGTTGTTGCCATGCGGGTATTGCCATAGCCAGCATCACACCCATAAGCACCAACACTAACAATAACTCAATTAAACTAAAGCCAGCTTTGTTATTCTTCATCTACATCCTTGCGTGACTTGAGCACCGGCGACCAGCCATTTATTTGCACCTGCATGGTTTGATGCTCCAACCTTACACTTATTAAACTCTGTTGCGATTGGGCCATCAACATCGTCACCCCTAAGGCAACCAATAGCACAATCACCACTACCGATAATAACAACCAGCCTCCTAAACTAAACCGGGTTGCCCGCCCCAACCCACAACCACTACTCACAATCATGGGGCACACGCCAAATAAAGCTAACTGGGCTTAACACAACATCATCTTCTTTATGCCATACCCACTTGCTTGTTGAAACAGATCGCAATTGTGGGCTGGCATCCGTTCTTAACTGCATGACCACCCTTACTTGATGTAACTTGTTAACGCCCCCTGCCCGATACTCCCTTAACCATTGGTCGATACCACAGTCTGCATTACTATCTACCCCGTAATAAAGGCCGTAGGATTGAACCTGTGCCAAAAAGCTCGCCCTACGACCCCCTGCGCGCCTCCGGGTAAGATTATGTGTATTGGCATTGTGTCCATACTCGTACGACACACAATTCCCTTGATATAAGCGCATAACACCTAGAGTGCTTTCAGAACCCAATACAACGCCTTCACCACACAATATAGTCCAATTTTTCAACACTTGAGCTGCTGCCAACTGAGCCTGAGATCCGGCTTTTACCAGCGTTTGAGCCACCTGCTTATGTTGATTAAACTGCATTAAACTTGCGGTTATAGCGGTCATCATTAAAGCGGCCATTCCCATACTTAAGGTCATTTCTAACAAGGTAAAACCTGCCTCCTTATTATGGGCCATTACAGAGCAAGATGGAGCTTTACACATGCCAAGTCCTCTGGACATTGTTTACTGTCCGCGGCTAGTTTTTGAGACCACCTCAGCTCAATAAATAACTGACTATTTGGCCCACAACCCCTTGGGCAAAGCAGGCTTAGCTCACCGCTAGGAAGGCGCTGCTGGATCTCATTTTGCCATTGTGTAGACCATGCTCGAGCCATTGTTTCAGGTGTGCAATAACGCCCATTTAAACAGCCTAAATCTGTTTCACTTGATCCATGGAGCAACGCTTGGTAATGCTTTGGATATGCCCAAACTTGGCTTGCGACTTGGTATAATAGCTGATTGGCATAACGTAGCTGCTGAGCGTAAATCAGGGTATTAAGGCTATAACTCTGGGCAGTAAATAACACCAAAAACATCACACTGGACAAAGCCAGCGCTAACAGCACTTCGATTAAAGCCAAACCACCTTGTTTTGGTTGTTGGGAAAAGCCTTTTACGCCTAGATACATGGTGATATTTGCTCTCGTAAACGCCCGCTGGAGGACACCACCAAAGCAAGCCCTTTGTGTTCATTTAGGTGCGCTCTAGAGGAGCATAATATAAACGTGCCCGATTGCGCCGTATTGCCCGCGGCATTAAAACCTATTTGCTCACCTCGATTAAAGTGCAAAGACAAGCCCTTAGTCAGCTGCCAATGAGACAACGCTTCCTCATCCGCTTGAAAATAACCGTCGCTATTGGCATCTAAGTAAGCCGCAAAACCTAAAGGGGAACCGCAGGTCGCCGACCAACAGACATTAACCTTGGAATTACGCTGCAAGCTTGTTAATCGAGCGAAGTGAAGTTGTTGGGCCAACCTGTGTCGTTCATCATGCAGGGATTGCAGGTGCCAAGAAGCATAGAGCCCGGGTGTAACCATAGAGGCTACAATCGCCATAAGCGCTAAAACGATGAGCAATTCAAGTAGGCTCCACCCGAAATGGGCACGGAGTATATTTATATGATAAGTGGCTAAACCCATGACAACATCCTTGTTGGCTGCTGTCTAAGTGTAGTTGAGTTTTTGAAAATTACTTAGAAGGAGGGTATTAATGATAGGGCTGAACCAGAAGGACCTAACTTACGCTTAAGATTTCAACCTCAAAATTAAGTTCCACACCGGCTAGTGGGTGATTAAAATCCATAACCACATCATCGCCATCAATGATTTTTACAACACCTGGAAGCTCTGTATTAGCAGCGTCAGAAAAGCTAACAACCAAACCGATCTCCAGTACCATATCTGGGCCAAACTGATGGCGTTTGATGGTTTGTAGGTTAGCAGGATTGTGTTGTCCAAAGCCATTTTCTGGTGCCACTGTGAAAGTTTGATGATCACCTGCAACCAACCCTATTAGGCAAGCTTCGAAACCCGCTAACAAATTGCCATCACCTATAGTGAGCTCTACGGCCTCTTTATTAAAGGTAGAATCTATGGTTTCACCCGTTGCATGGTGCAAGGCAAAGTTTAGAGTTACATGGGAAGTAGAGCTAATACTAAGAGTCACGTTTTGCTGCCTTTTCTGTTTTCCAAAAGTCGATAAACAAACCGACAACACCGATAAAAATGACGCTATCGGCCAAGTTAAATGCTGGAAAATAATAAGGTGGGTAATACACTAATAGATAGTCAACCACATAGCCATTCATCACCCGGTCAACCAAATTACCTAAAGCCCCGGCCAGCACTAAACTCAAGCTAAAGCCCAACAAAGTTTGGGTTTTAGGCGTACGCCTTAACCACATAGCCAACCAAATACTGATCACCAATGCGGTGATTGAAAAGAACCATCGCTGCCAACCAGGTTGCGACGCCAACAAGCTAAAGGCTGCACCGTGATTATGCACCAACATAAGGTCAAAGAACGGCAATATATTAAGCCGTTCTGCATAGTTAAACTGTTGAGTAATCACCCACTTAATGAGCAGGTCCAACGTCCACAATACCAATATTAACCATACAAACCGGCTTAATGCCGATGCTTTTAACCGGCTAGGCAAAGTGACGAACCTCGCCTGTTCCATTGACGTTATCTACACAACGACCACACAACTCCGGCTCTTGCGCTATCGTACCCACGTCTTCGCGGTGATGCCAGCAACGTTCACACTTAGCGTGAGCAGAGGCTTGAATGCTAAGGCGTAAGCCGTCTAATTCTGTTGCTTCACCCAGCGTTTCATCCGCCACCAAGGTGGCTGCAGAGGTCAGCAATACAAACCTAAGCTCATCGCCTAGCTGAGCTAATTGCGCGTGTAACGTCGGAGCAGCGTGCAAGGTGATCTCTGCTGATAAAGAACCCCCGATCACACCATCACTACGCTGCGCTTCTAAACTCTTATTAACGGCTTGTTTCACGGCCATAACTTGAGTCCAGTAGTCGGCATTCATGGCCGACGATTGAGCTTGCGGTATGGCGTACCAAACATCTAACTGTACCGATTCCGCACGCTGGCCAGGAATGTGTTCCCATAGTTCATCGGCAGTGTAGCTTAGAATGGGCGCCATCCAACGGGTTATGGCTTCAATCAAATGATACATGGCCGATTGTGCAGAACGACGCGCTAGGCTGTCAGCACCACAGGTGTACTGACGATCTTTAATGATATCTAGGTAGAAACCACCCAAATCCTGTGAACAGAAGTAGGTGATTTTTTGATAAACCGCGTGAAAATTATAGCTGTGGTAAGCCGCCTCAATGTCGCTTTGTAACTCTGCTGCACGGCCTAGAACCCACTGATCCAACGCCAGCATGTCATTCACAGCAACCAAGTTGGCTTGTGGCTCAAAACCATTTAGATTGGACAACAAGAAACGTGCGGTATTACGAATACGACGGTAGGCGTCGGCAGTACGGTTCAAAATCTCGTCAGACACAGCCATTTCTGCACTAAAGTCAGTGGCCGAAACCCATAAACGAATGATATCTGCACCTAAGGTATTACACACCTTTTGTGGTGACATAACGTTACCAATAGACTTAGACATCTTGCGACCTTGGCCATCCACGGTAAAACCATGGGTTAAAACGCCTTTGTATGGGGCAACGCCATGCATGGCGATGGATGTCTTAAGGGACGACTGGAACCAACCACGATGCTGGTCCGAGCCTTCTAGGTATAAGTCTGCAGGAAAACGCAGCTCTGGGCGTTGCTCTAATACAGAAAAGTGCGTTGTACCTGAATCGAACCACACATCCATAGTGTCGGTTACTTTTTGATAGTCTGCAGCTTCATCGCCTAACAGGTCGACGGCTTCCATCTCAAACCATGCATCTATACCAGAGGCTTCTACTTTTTGAGCCACTTCTTCAAACAATTCAGCAGTGCGCGGGTGCAACTCTTGAGTTTGGCGGTTGACAAACAAAGTGATCGGCACACCCCACGTACGTTGGCGAGAAACACACCAGTCTGGGCTAGAAGACAACATGCCAGCAATACGAGCTTCGCCCCATTGTGGATGCCATTCTACCTTCTTCACTGCTGCTAAGGCTTTTTCTTGCAAACCGTTCTGGGTCATGGAAATGAACCACTGGGGTGTGGCACGATAGATGAGTGGTGTTTTTGTACGCCAGCAGTGAGCGTAGCTGTGTGTAATTTTGGTTTGATACACTAAGTTGCTATGGGCCTCTAGGGCTTCGATAACTTGGCCATCCACCTTGTACACGTGAGCGCCAGCAAATTCACCAGCCGCATCAACGTAAACACCATTATCATCAACAAGATTAAGGGTGCCAATACCATAGGCTCGACCTACGTTAAAGTCGTCTACACCGTGGTCTGGGGCTGTGTGTACATTACCCGTCCCGGCTTCGGTGGTTACATGGTCGCCCAAGATAACAGGCACTTGAAAGCTGTCGATAAAGGGATGTTCTAGTGCAAACTTATCAAATACTTGGCCCTTAGCTTCACCCAGTATTTGGTAGTCTTCAATACCGTAACGTTGCATAGCACTAGCTACTAGGTCTTTGGCAAACACTTGGCATTCACCATTCACTTGTACCAGCACATAGTCTAGCTCGGCGTGCATACTTACGGCTTGACTAGATGGCAATGTCCAAGGGGTTGTAGTCCAGATAACCACCGATGTAGGAAGGTCTGTACTGGTGCCGAAAGCAGTATTCCACGCTTGTAGATCAACCACGGGATAACGCACGTCAATAGAGTGAGATGTTTTGTCTTGGTATTCCACTTCGGCTTCGGCCAATGCAGAGGCGCCGACCACACTCCAATAAACCGGTTTATAACCTTTCATTAAGTGGCCGTTTTCAACGATCTTGCCCAAAGAGCGAATGATATTGGCTTCCGTTTCGAAACGCATGGTTTTGTATGGGTTTTCCCAATCACCAATAATGCCTAAACGAACAAAGTCTGCCATTTGGCCAGCTACTTGTTTTTCGGCATATATACGGCACTTTTCACGGAACACGGCATGACTAACCTTGTTTCCCGCTTTGCCAATTTTTTGTTCCACCTTGTGTTCTATGGGCAGCCCATGGCAATCCCAGCCCGGCACATATGGCGCATCAAAACCACTTAAAGTTTTAGATTTAACAATGATGTCTTTTAAAATCTTATTAACCGCATGACCAATATGAATGTCGCCATTGGCGTATGGAGGGCCATCGTGCAAAATGAATTGCTCACGACCTTTGCCCGCTTGGCGTAACTTATTGTACAGATCCATTTCTTGCCACTTTTTGAGTATTTTTGGCTCACGTTGGGCTAAATTACCGCGCATTGGAAAATCTGTTTGCGGTAGGTTTAAGGTGGATTTATGGTCGCTCATGCTTGATTTCGCTTCTTAAAATAGGTTCTATGATTTAGTGGGTCACTGCAAAAAAATCTTTTGCCGTTTGTATATCATGCTGTATTTGGGTTTGTAGTTGTTCCAGCCCATCAAATTTTTGTTCACTGCGGATAAATTGGCAAATTTCTACTGTGATGGTCTTGCCATAAATATCGCCACTAAAATCAAACAAATGCACTTCTAGCTGAGGCTGCACTCCTGCTACAGTGGGACGATAGCCAATGTTCGCCACACTAGCCATCGGCTCATCCCTCAGGCCGTATACTAAGGTGGCGTATACACCCTGCAGTGCGGGGCGTGGTTTTTGCAACCGTATATTAGCGGTTGGCACACCTAGCTTACGGCCTAACTGTTGACCGTAAGCCACCTTGCCAGTGATGGTAAATGAGCAGCCAATAAAACGTTTCACAGCGTTTAAATCATGCCCTTCAAGGGCGTTACGAATACGTGTGCTCGAAACGCGTTCTCCATCAAGCTGGCAGGTTTGGGTATTCTCTACCTCAAAACCATGATTCAACCCTTCGGTTTGCAATAACGCGTAGTCTCCCCTGCGGCCTTGGCCAAACCGGAAATCGTCCCCCACCACAAAATGGCTAACAGCTAAACCACTTACCAACAATTGTTGGATAAAATCATGGGCACTTAAGCTCAGTAGTTTGGCATCAAAACGTAAGCATAACACTCTGTCTATACCGTGCTGCTCTAACAAACGTAGTTTTTCTCTCAATCGAGTTATGCGCAGGGGAGCCTGATGCTTGGCAAAGTATTCCAATGGCTGCGGTTCAAACAAAATCACCACTGCTGGCAAACCCTGAGTGATGGCTTTTAGTTTAACCTGGCGTAGTACTCGCTGATGGCCTAGATGTACCCCATCGAAATTTCCTATGGTCGCCACACAGCCACGATGTTCCGGCTTGAGGTTATAAAGACCACGTATAAATTCCATAAAAACTCGTCAAATCCGAGGCCTCAGGCCTCAGCAAAAAGTAAGCCTTGCATTATATACCAGACTTGCCTTAATTTGCGACTTGCAAAGCGTTTATCATGGGGATATTACACACTATTTTGGGCCCTGCAAATGCACCCATCTTAAACCGGTTAACAACATCACCAGAGCATAAGCCAACGCACCTAACACGACGATTATGGCCAAGTGCTCTATCCGCTGCCATAGACCCCAATTTAGCCATACTTGAGCGGGTTTAAAGGTTACTAATATAACACCACACAAACCAGCACTCGCCGCTAATAGGCGCAATGAAAACACCCCCCATGCGGCACAAGGCTGCCATATTTTTTGACGATATAAACCCAAGGCCAACAAACAAGCGTTTAAAAGGGCCGAAAGTGCAGTGGCCATCGCCAAGCCAACGTGGGCAAACTGCCAGACCAATAACAAATTAAATAACATATTACTGGCCATTGCCCATATACCAATACGCACGGGGGTTCTCATATCTTGTCTTGCAAAATAACCCGGTGCTAACACCTTAATCAACATAAAAAAGAGCAGCCCAACCGCATAAGCACGCAAACTGGCTGCACTAAATAACACGTCTTGATCACCCATAGCACCATAATGAAACAAAGTAGCTATCAGAGGCTCTGCCAATATACCTAAAGCTATAGCCGCTGGCACGCCAATTAACAACACCATTCGCAATGCCCAATCCAAAGTATCGCTAAAGGCTTGTGGTGATTTAGCTGCGTGTTTTTGAGACAGCCCGGGCAAAATCACAGTGGCTATGGCGATACCAAACACACCTAAAGGCAACTCCATCAATCTATCGGAGTAATACAACCAAGACACGCTGCCACTTTGCAACAAAGACGCCAGTACCGTATCCAATAACAAGTTTATTTGCGCCACTGACACACCAAACATAGCAGGCAGCATTAGCTTCATAACCTGCTTAACACGCGCATCACCAAACTTAACACTGGGTCGCGTTAGTAAGCCCAATCGAGCCACAAAGGGCAACTGCAATAACAATTGCAATATACCAGCAGCCAGCACACCCCAAGCCAAAGCCATTACGGGAACTCTCATTTGTGGCGCCAACCACAAGGCCGCCGCAATAAGACTAAGATTTAACAAAACCGGCGTGAGTGCAGGAATCGCAAAACGTTTAGCATGATTCAGCAAACTGCCAAAAAAGCCCGTCATGGATATAAGCAATAGATAAGGGAAGGTAATACGCAGCATGTCAGCCGTTAAACCTAATTTATCACTGTCCCCTGCAAAACCTGGTGCAAACACTAAAGCCAGTACAGGTGCGGCAACTACAGCAACTACCGTGATGACTGATAATACCAGCAATAAGCTACCGGCAACTTTACTGACCATTGCTCGTACCAGTTGCTGACTGTCGTGCTGACTAGTTTCGGCCAACACTGGCACAAAGGCCTGATTAAAAGCTCCTTCTGCAAACAAGCGGCGTAAAAAATTAGGGATTTTAAAAGCGACAAAGAAAGCGTCAGCGTGGGACCCTGCACCAAACATTGTGGCAATCACAATATCACGCACCAAACCCAAAATTCGCGATAACATTGTCATGCAAGCGACCACTATACTTGAACCTAACAATCCTTTAGTTTTCTGGGGTGGCTTATTAGTCATTACTGGCCGTATAGGTGGACTCATATAAAATAGAACTTACTCAAATTTCTTCAACTTAGAGTAGCGAAAACTACCCTGTTTAAGCCATCTTATTGGTGGATTTTCCCATGTTAACGCAAAAACACCAAAATGAACGCATATTTATACCAAAAAGGCGCATTCTGAGTTGACAAGAGGCTCCCAAACGGGAATAATTTCGCACCTCATAAACACCCTGCTTTGAGATCTGTGCTTAACACTTAACTTAAAGCTTTTATTTATATTTATAAAGGAGCCAGATCGTGGCTAATTCCGCTGGATCAAAGAAACGCGCTCGCCAATCAGAGAAACGTCGCAGCCATAACGCAAGCCTGCGCTCCATGGCACGCACATACCTAAAGAAAGTTATCGCTGCTATTGAAGCCGGTGACAAAGAATCTGCCCAAGCCGCGTACACAACTGCTGTATCTATTATGGACAAGAGTGTCTCTAAAGGCATTTTCACCATGAACAAAGCCGCTCGTCATAAAAGCCGCTTAAGTGCAAAAATCAAAGCTCTATAATTTATTATAGGGTTTAAAAAAACCGGCTAAGGCCGGTTTTTTT